>DATGRS010000113.1:0-15812 GCA_035303365.1 Ornithinicoccus sp. | reverse complement strand
GGCCGATCACGACCACGTGCTCGAGCTCCGGGCACTCGTCACGGACCTGCTCGACCATCGCGGGATAGTCACTGGTCCGGAAGGGCTCCGCGACCACGATGAGCCGGACACCGGCCTGGTTCAGGACGAACGACAGCTCGTGCGTGCGGTAGCTGGGGTTGATGTTGACCAGGATCGCGCCCATCTTGGCGGTCGCAAACTGCACGATCGTCCACTCCGCGCAGTTCGGTGCCCAGATGCCGACCCGGTCGCCCTTGCCGATTCCCGAGGCGAGCAGGGCGCGGGCGAGACGTTCGACGTCCGCCAGGAACTCGGCATACGTCCATCGGCGGCCGCTGGCCACCTCGACGAGTGCCTCGCGGTCACCGTGCGTCCGGACCGTGGCATCCAGGTTGTCCCCGATCGTCTGCTCGATCAGGGGAGTGTCGGTTGGGCCGCTCGCGAAGGATGGTTGGCTGCTGATCACGTCGGTGTCGACCATGGACTCATCCTGCCCTGCCGCCTGCCCGGGCGCACAGGCGCCCGCCGACGCTGGTCCTGCCTCAGACCGGTCCGGCCACGGCGGCGATGGCAGCGGCTGCCGGTATGCCGGAGCCGTCCCGCTTGCCGATAGCGTCCGGCAGGTCGACCGCCACCCCGCTGCCCGAGGCGGCCATCGGGGGAGTGGGTCCGGCCCAAGCCAGCAGCAGGGTGTCCTCGCCGCGCAGGAACCGGTGGCACCGGACTCCGCCGGTCGCTCGTCCCTTGGCCGGGTACTCGGCATACGGGGTCACCTTGACCGAGCCGGCCTGCGTGCCCGGCAGCGAGCCGCTGGACCCGGAGACGGTGACCACGACGTTGTCGGCGCTCGGGTCGACCGCCCAGAATCCCACCACGGACGCCTTCGAGGCGAGCTTGATCCCGGCGATCCCGCCGCCCGATCGGCCCTGGGGCCGGACCGCGTCAGCGCCGAAGTGGAGCAGCTGGGCGTCGTCGGTGACGAAGACCAGGTCCTCGGTGCCGGTGGACAGGTCTACGGCACCGACCACCTCGTCGTCGTCCCTGAGCGAGATGACCTCGAACTCGTCCCGGTTGGCGGGGTAGTCGGGGTTGACCCGCTTCACCACGCCGGACCGCGTGCCGAGCGCCAGGCCGGGACCCTCGGTGGACAGGGACGTGAGCGCCAGGGGCAGCGCTCCCGCCGGCAGCTCGACGAACGCGGCCAGCGGCGCGCCGCCGGAGAGGTTGGGGGCGCCGTTCGTGGGAGGCAGCGTCGGCAGCTCGAGTGCCGAGATGCGCACCACAGTGCCGGCGGAGGTGACGATGCCGACCGAGCCGCGCGCGGTCGTCCGGACGGCAGAGGTGATGACGTCGTGCTTCCGCCGGGCCCCGCCGGTGCCCAACGGCTCGTCGCTCGACGTGCGCGCCAGCAGTCCGGTGGAGCTGAGCAGCACCCAGCACGGGTCGTCGGCCACCTCCAGGGGCGTGGTCGCAGCGGCGGTGGCGGAGATGCCGTCGGACTCCAGGAGCACCGTGCGCCGCGGGGTCCCATGGGTCCTGGCGACCTCGGCGAGCTCGTCGGAGACCACCCTGAGCAGCAGCGCGTGGTCCTCCAGGATCGCGGTCAGCGCCTCGATCTCGCGCCGCAGCTCGTCGCGCTCGGTCTCCAGCTCGATCCGGGAGAACTTGGTCAGCCGGCGCAGCTGCAGCTCCAGGATGTAGTTCGCCTGCAGCTCGGACAGGTCGAAGACCTGCATCAGGCGGGCCCGCGCTGTGGCGGTGTCGTCGCTGCCGCGGATCAGCTGGATGACCTCGTCGATGTCCAGGATCGCGATCAGCAGACCGTCGACCAGGTGCAGCCGCTCCTGCCGGCGCCGGAGTCGGTATGCCGTGCGGCGGCGGACCACGTCGGTGCGGAAGTCGACATAGACCGTGAGCAGCTCCCGCAGCCCCAGCGTGCGCGGCTGCCCGTCGACCAGCGCCACGTTGTTGATGCCGAAGGTCTCCTCCATCGGCGTCAGCTTGTAGAGCTGGGCCAGGACCGCCTCGGGGTTGAACCCGTTCTTGATCTCGATGACCAGGTTCAGGCCCTTCTGCCGGTCGGTGAGGTCGGTGATGTTGGAGATGCCCTGCAGCTTCTTGCCCTGCACCAGGGTGCGGACCTTCTCGATCACCTTCTCGGCCCCGACCAGGTAGGGCAGCTCGGTGACCACGATGCCCTTGCGGCGCGCGGTGATGTTCTCGATGCGGGCGCTGGCGCGGGTGCGGAAGGTGCCGCGGCCCTTCTCATAGGCGTCGCGGATGCCGTCCAGCCCCACGATGCGGCCGCCCAGCGGCAGGTCCGGTCCGGGCACGAACCGCATGAGGTCGTCCAGGCTGGCGTCCGGGTGGCTGATCAGGTGGCGGCAGGCGGCGATCACCTCGACCAGGTTGTGCGGCGCCATGTTGGTGGCCATGCCGACCGCGATGCCCGAGGCACCGTTGACCAGCAGGTTGGGGAACGCAGCGGGCAGCACCTCCGGCTGCATCAGCTGGTCGTCGTAGTTGGGGACGAAGCGGACCGTCTCCTCGTCCAGGCTCGCCGTCATCAGCAGGGCGGCCGGCGCCGGCCTCGCCTCGGTGTAGCGGCTCGCCGCTGGGCCGTCGTCCAGCGAGCCGAAGTTGCCGTGCCCGTCCACCAGCGGCAGCCGCATGGTGAACGGCTGCGCCATCCGGACCAGCGCGTCATAGATCGCCGTGTCGCCGTGCGGGTGGTACTTGCCCATCACGTCACCGACGACCCGGGAGCTCTTGACGTGTCCCCGGTCCGGTCGCAGTCCCATCTCGTGCATCCCGAACAGGATCCGGCGCTGCACCGGCTTCAACCCGTCCCGCGCGTCGGGCAGGGCACGGGAGTAGATCACCGAGTACGCGTACTCGAGGAAGGCCCCCTGCATCTCGTCCCGCACGTCGATGTCGATGATCTTCTGCTCGACGTCGAACAGGTCGGGGCCGGGTGACTTGCGGCGCGCCATACTGCGTGGGCCTCCGTGCGGGTCAGGGGTCAGGGATCGCCCTTGATCGTATGTCGTGGCGCCAGGCAATCTGCGGAGCTGCGGGTGCGTGGCTCCCCAGTTCGGTGCACTGCAGGGTGCTGGGGCATAGGGTCGGGCGCGTGAGCAGGGTGATCCACACCGGCCAGGCCCTCGTCGACCTCGTGCTCGAGGTGGCCGCGATCCCGCCGCGCGGCGGCAACGAGATGGCCCGTTCCTTCACCAGGTATGCCGGGGGCTCGGTCAGCGTGCTGGCCGCGGCGGCGCGCTCGGGTGCCGATGCGGTCCATGCCGGTGCCCACGGCACCGGCCCCAACGGGGACCTGATCCGCAAGACCCTGGCCGACGAGGGTGTCGCGGTCTCCGCGTCGCCGGTGGAGGGCCTGGACACCGGTGTCTGCGTCGTGCTGCTCGAACCGACCGCCGAACGCACCTTCGTCACCACGCTGGGTGCCGAGCGACGGATCACGCCGGACAGCCTCGGGACGGCAGCGCCGGTCGGTGGCGACCTGGTGTGCGTGACCGGTTACAGCCTGCTCGAGCCGACCCGTGACCCGCTCCTGGAGTGGCTGGAGTCCTTGGACCGCGAGGTCCGGGTGGTGCTCGACCCTGGCGCGGCGTTCGCCGGCCTGGCCGGCAGCGTGCGCGACCGGATGCTGGCGCTGACCGACGTGTGGACCAGCAACGCGCAGGAGGCGCGCGAGCTCACCATGATGGACGACCTGACCTCCACGCTGCCGCGGATCGGTCAGGCGCTGCCGGATGCCGCGCTGGTCGTGGTGCGCGACGGACCAGAGGGCTGCTACCTGTATGTCGGCGGCACCGACGCGGTCGACCACCTGCCCGGCTACCCGCAGGAGCCGGTCGACACCAACGGCGCCGGTGACGCGCACACCGGCGTCCTTGTCGCCGAGCTCGCGGCCGGCGCCGACCCGCACACGGCGGCGACCCGGGCGAACGCCGCCGGTGCCATCAAGGTCACCCGGCGCGGTCCCGCCACCGCACCGAACCGGGCGGAGATCGACGCCTTCCTCTCCGACGCGCGCCGATGACAGGTCAGGCGTCGAGGCCGGACTGTGCAGCGGCAGCTCCGGTTGTTGCCGTGCGCAGCACCGCATAGCCGTCGGCGTAGCCGTTCGCACTCACGTCCCGGGTCACCAGGCGCTGCAGGACAAAGCCCGGCATGACGCCGAACAGGGAGTTGTCCACGACCTCGGGGTCCGCAGTCGGGTCGATGATCCCGGCGCGGGGGCTCTCGAGGGGTCGTTCTGGGCCAACGCCGGAGTGCTGGCGCTAGGCGTGCTGGCGATCGGCGGGGTCGTCCTCGGACTGGTCCGGTGGATCGGTGCCGCCGGGATCGGCGTGACCGCCCTCGTGATGATCCTGCTGGGCAGCCCGCTGTCGGGTGTCCAGACGGCGCCGGAGATGGTGCCGGCCGGCTGGGGGCACTGGGGCAGCTCCTGCCGCCCGGCGCCAACCGATCCGACCGCTGCGGCGTCGCAGAACTATGAAGACCCTTCGTTCACTGGCGACCGGCCTGGTCGCGTCGGTGCTCGTGCTGTCCGTCAGCCTGACCCCGGGGGTCGCTACGGACAACGCCGTCCTCGGGGCTGACGACTCGTCGGCGCTGACCAGCGAGTCGTCGACCGCCACGGCGGCCGGCGACCTCGGCTTCTCGGTCGAGCGACTCACCGGGAGCAACCGCTACGCCACCGCCGCCGACATCAGCCGTGAGTTCTTCAGCCCGGGTGTGGCCGTCGCTGTCATCGCGACCGGGGCCAACTTCCCGGACGGTCTGGCCGCAGGTCCTGCGGCCGACCAGCTCGGCGGACCCGTCCTGTTCGTGACGCGTGACTCGGTCCCGGCCCCAACCCGGACCGAGCTGCTCCGACTCAAGCCTCAGCGGATCGTCGTCGTGGGCGGCACAGGCGTCATCTCCTCGGCCGTGCGCTCCGAGCTCGACACCCTGACGGCCGGACCTGCCACCCGCGTCTATGGGAGCGGTCGCTACGAGACGGCGGCCGAGGTCTCCAAGCACGCCTTCCCGGGTGGCGCCAGTATCGCCTACCTGGCGACCGGTGCGAACTTCCCGGACGCGCTCACCGGCGGCGCCGCTGCCGGGATCCAGGGCGCCCCGATGCTCCTCACGCCCTCGACGAGCCTCAGCGCGGCCACGAAGGCCGAGCTGCAGCGGCTCAACCCCGACCGCATCATGGTGCTCGGCGGGACCGCCTCCATCTCCGCGGCGGTCCTCACCGAGGTCAACCAGATCGCCACGGCCGAGCGGGTCTATGGCGCGAACCGCTACGGGACGGCGCTGGCCATCTCGCAGCGCGTCTTCGGGCCGGACCGCCCGGCCACCATGATGGCGACCGCCTGGAACTGGCCCGACGCCCTGGCCGCCGGTGCCGCGGTCAGCCACACCCGCGGGCCGATCCTGCTCTCCACAGGCAAGGGCCTACCGTCCGGGACGAACGCCGAGCTGACCCGGCTCGGCCCGAACACGGCATACGTCCTGGGTGGCACCGCGGCACAGACCAATGAGGTCCCGCGTCTCGTGCAGCGGCGTCTCGGGGTCTGCTGGTCCGGCACGCGACCCTCGGCCGGCAGCCAGCAGGTCATCACCAGCGTCCCGACGGCCACCAAGCAGATCGCCTTCACCCTGGACATGGGTGGTCGGCTGGACGGCGCGCACGAGATCGTCGACTACCTGATCGACCACCAGGTGTGCACGACCTTCTTCCCGACCAGCATCATGGCGAACACGAGCGAGGGCCGGTCGATCGTCGCGAAGATCGCCGGCCACCCCGAGCTGTTCGAGATCGGGAACCACACGGTGCACCACTGCGACATGGTCAACGGCGGCGGTGGGTCGCCCTCCTCGGCACCGTGCCAGGTGGCGATGACCAAGACCTTCATCCAGAAGGAGCTGACCGGTGCAGAGACGGTGCTGGAGTCACTGGCCGGCATGCCGGCCAACCCCTACTGGCGCCCGCCGTTCGGCTCGCACAACTCGACGGTGCGCGGCTACGTGGCCGAGGTCGGCTACACCAAGACGGTGATGTGGTCTCGCGACACGATCGACTGGGACCCGGACACCACCACTCAGCAGATCGTCAGTCGGGCGACCGTCCCGGCGCCGCCGGCCGGCACGATCGTGCTGGCGCACCTCGGTGGCTACCGGACCCCGGACGCATTGCCGACGGTCGTGAGCACGCTGCGGTCGCAGGGATACACCTTCACCACGCTGTCGGACATGCGCGACTGAGCACGGCGTGGGTGGTTCGGCGCGCTCAGGACCCCAGGTCCAGCGGCGCGCCGAACCTTCCTGCGTGCGCCACCTCCGCCACCTGCCGCCGGCCCCGTCGCAGGCTGGGACTCTTGCGGTCGGGCGCCCCGTAGCCCAGCGCCACGACCCCCACCAGGTTGCGGTCCGCCGGGATCGCCAGGGCCTCGCGGACAGCGTCCAGGTGCTCGACGGGGATCCCGAAGAACAGCCCGGCCAGCTCCTCGTCGACGGCGGTGAGCAGCATCAGCAGGGCCGCCATCCCCGTGTCGACGTCCCAGTAGGGCACCGGCCAGCGGGCGGCGTCGCGGTCGGTCCACCCCTTGTCCGGCTCGGCATAGCGGTCCAGGTAGGCGCCCGGGCTGGAGCAGCAGACGATCAGGCACGGCGCGGACCGTATGCCGCGCAGCCAGCTGTCCACCTCTGTCCCCGGATCGGTGGTCGCTGCCCAGAACGCCTCACGTTCGCGGGCGTCCCGGAGCACCACGAAGTCCCAGCCCTGGGAGAACCCGGCGCTCGGGGCGCGGACCGCGTTGCCCAGGACCCGAGCCAGCACGTCGTCAGGCACCGGTCGGGCGGTGTAGTTGCGCACCATGCGTCGCCGGCGGACTACCTCAGAGAACTCCATGGGATCATCGTGCCGCTCGTGAGCCCCGGCGGGTCACCAACCAAGGCCCCGGGAGCGGCGTCATACTCAGCATGACAGCCGTCGTGACCCGGCCGGCCTGGGTGATTGGAGGCCACGTGCGCCCCAGCGCGGACCCCGTCGAGCGGGCGGTCCACGAGGTGTTCGTCGCGCACTACGGGCGGCTGGCGGGCTGGGCCGGACACCTGATCGGAGACCGTGAGCTGGGCCACGACGTCGCGACGGAGGCGTTTACCAGGCTGCTCTCGCACTGGCAGACGGTCGACGACCCACGGCCCTGGCTCTACGCGACAGCGGGCAACCTGGTGCGGGACCACTGGCGTAAGCGGGGGCGCGAGGGCAGCGCCTACGAGCGATACCAGGGGGGCCGTGACGACCCCGAGACGGCGGCGCCCGGGCCGGACCTGGCCCAGGGCGTCAGCGTGCGCACCGCGGTCGAGGGCCTGCCGGACCGGCTGCGCCTGCCCGTGCTCCTGTTCTACTTCGGGGACCTGTCCGTCGCCGAGGTGGCACGTCAGCTCGGCCGGTCCGAGGGTGCGGTCAAGCGGGACCTGTATGACGCCCGCGCCAGACTCGCGACGACGCTGGGGGAGGCACGGTGAACGGGCACCACGGACGCCACCACCGCGGTGATGATCCGGTGGAGGAGTTCTTCGCGGCCCACCGCCGGCAGGTGCGTGACGAGCCCGCCGACGAGCTGGCCTGGCAACGGATCCGCGACGGTCGTCGCCGGGACCGCACCGTGAACCGGGGGGCGTGGGTCGGCGGGCTGGTGGCTGCTGCGGCGGCGCTCGCGGTCGTCCTCGGGCCCTCCCTCCTGCCGGACGCTGACCGGCCCGACGTCGCGGGCCCGCCGAACCAGGAGATGCCCAGTGTCGACGCCACCGGTCCGCTGCCCAGCTCCGAAGCGACCGAGAGCCCGGACCAGCTGGTCACGGCGCCGGTGCCCGACGGTGAGATCCCGGAGGGCGCGTGGTTCACGGACACCACCACCGCCGACCCGGGCGCCGACCCGGACTCCGGCGTGCGCTTCGGGCTGGTCGCCCGCGACTGCCCGACCGACGGCTTCTGCGCGCTCCTCGTGCGGTCAGCCGACGGCGGGCTGAGCTGGGTGCCCCAGGCCGACCTCGAGCAGCTCGGACTGGTCGACCGGGTGATGTTCACCGACCCCCGACGCGGCTGGGCCTGGGGAGCCAAGTCCCCGCTGTGGGGCACGACGGACGGCGGCGCCACCTGGAGCACGATCCCGACCGGTGCCAGCCGGGTGCTGGACGTGTCGGTGCGCGACGACATACTCCTCGCCACGACAGCCACCGACCTGGCGTGCCCGAGCTCCCCGTGCCAGCTGCCGGCCGCCGCGCTGGTGCTCACCGACCCGACCGACGTCGACTGGAGCGACGACGTCGCCAGCGACCTCGGACCCGCGAGCGCGGCCGAGGTGCTCGACAGCGGCACCGAGCGCTACGTCACGGTCGCTGACGAGGGTGGACGGGTGACCAGCATGCTGCGCCTGCAGGGTGGCCGGCTCGAGACGACCGCGCCACTGGTGATGTGCGAGCCCGGTCCGGTCGCCGTCGCGGCCGCTGCGAGCGACGGCAGCCACCTGTTCGCGCTCTGCGACGACCAGGCCGGTCTGGCCGTCCAGGAGAGCACCAACGGCGGGCGCACCTGGGCGCCGCTCAACCTGCCCGTGCCCTCCTTCGTCCTGGGGGAGCAGCCTCCGCTGGTGGCCTCGGCCGACGCCCCGCACCTCGTCCTCGTCGGAGAGGGCAACTACGCGGTGACCACGGACGGTGGCCGGACCTGGAGCGCTGAGGCCTTCCTGCCCGGTGCCGAGGCTCAGCCGGCCGCCATCGAGGTCACCCGGTCCGGCGAGATCATCGTGTATCCGACGTCCGAGCAGGCCGGTCCGGACCTCGCGTTCTGGCGCTCGGAGGACGCCGGCGCGACGTGGGAGGTCGTCACGCCGCGCGGGTGATGCGGCCAGTCCCGTGCTGCGGCCCCGCGCCATCGGGCATGCTGGGCACATGAAGGACCTGCCGCCCGGCTATCCCCGCGAGTGGGAGGCCGACGTCGTGCTGACCGACGGGTCGGTGGCGCACGTGCGACCGATCGTCCCCGACGACACCGAGGCGATCCACACCTTCCACAGCAAGCAGTCGCCGGAGTCCATCTACCTGCGGTTCTTCGCGCCGGTGCCCCGCCTCTCCGACAAGGACGTGCGCCGGTTCACCCACGTGGACTACGACAAGCGCGTCGCCCTGGTGATGATGATCGGTGACGAGATCGCCGGAGTCGGGCGCTACGACCGGCTCGAGGAGACGGACTACACCTCCGCCGAGGTCGCGTTCAACGTGGCCGATGAGCACCAGGGACGGGGGATCGGCTCCGTGCTGCTGGAGCACCTGGCCGCGATCGGCCGGGAGGGCGGCGTGCGGTTGTTCGTCGCGGACGTTCTCCCGCAGAACCGCAAGATGATCAACGTCTTCCAGGACGCGGGCTTCGAGGTCGAGCACGAGTTCGAGGATGGCGTCATCGCCGTCAGCTTCGCGATCGAACCCACCGAGGCGTCCCGCGCCGTCGCCCTGTCCCGCGAGCACCGCGCCGAGGCGGTCAGCATGCGGCGGGTCCTGCACCCGGCGACCGTCGCCGTCATCGGGGCGAGCCGGCGGGAGGAGTCCGTGGGCGGTGCCCTGGTGCGCCACCTCCAGGAGGGTGGGTTCACCGGTCAGGTGTATGTCGTGAACCGCGCCGCCGAGGAGGTCGCCGGCCTGCGGGCCTGGTCGCGCATCTCGGAGATCGGCGAGTCGATCGACCTGGCCCTGATCGCGGTGCCTGCCGCCGAGGTCCCCGCCGTGGTCCGCGAGTGCGCCTTCGCCGGGGTCGGCTCCGTCGTGGTCGTCAGCAGCGGCTTCGCGGAGGAGGGCGAGGAGGGAGCTGCGCTGCAGCGTGAGCTGCTGGAGACCGCCCGGATCCACGGTCTGCGCGTGCTCGGTCCGAACTCGTTCGGCCTGATCAACACCGATGAGGGCCTCAGGCTCAACGCCTCGCTCGGTCCGCGCATGCCGACGATGGGCTCCCTCGGGCTGTTCGCCCAGTCGGGTGCGCTCTCGATCGCGGTGCTCGCCTCGGCCGAGCGTCGCGGCCTGGGCATCTCCACCTTCGCGTCGGCCGGCAACCGCATCGACATCTCGGGCAACGACCTGATGCAGTACTGGATCGACGACGACGCCACCGCGGTGGTCTGTCTCTACCTGGAGTCGATGGGCAACCCGCGCAAGTTCACCCGGATCTCCCGGCAGCTGTCGGCCGTGAAGCCGGTGATCGTGGTCAAGAGCGGCACCGGTCGCCACGCTGTCCCCGGTCACTCGGTGCGGGCCACCCGCGAGCGCCCCGAGGCGTTCGCCGAGATGCTGGCCCAGAGCGGTGTCATCCGGGTCGAGAACACCCACCAGATGTTCGATGTCGCCCAGCTGCTCGTGCACCAACCGTTGCCCCGCGGGCGCTCGGTGGGCATCGTGACCAACTCCAGCGCCTTGGGCACACTGGCGGCGGACGCTGCCACGTCCTGGGACCTGGAGGTGGCCCACGGGCCGGTGGCGGTCCGCTCGACGGCGACCGCCGAGGAGTTCACGCACGCGCTGGAGACCGCCCTGCAGGACCCCGCCGTCGACAGCCTGATCGCCTGCTTCATCCCGCCGATCGTCACCGAGGACCCTGACGTGATCCGCGCCGTCGAGGCCGCGGTCGCCCAGCACGGCAAGCCGTGCGTGGCGACGTTCCTCGGGATGCGGGGCGTGGCCCCCGGTGGTTCCTTGCCGGCATACCCGATGCCGGAGGACGCCGTGCGCGCGCTTGCCGCAACGACCGACTACGCCGCCTGGCGCAACCGGCCGCGCGGCGAGCGGGTGCGGCCCGGTGGCGTCAACCGCCGCCGCGCGCACGACGTCATCGAGAGCACGCTGTCGTCGGCTACCGGCGCGATCGACATGACCGAGGCGCAGGCAGCCGAGCTGCTCGACGCGTACGGCATCGAGGTCTGGCCGAGCGTCCCCGCCGTCACCGCCGAGGACGCCGCCGCGACCGCACAGGAGATCGGCTTCCCGGTGGTCGTGAAGGCCACCAGTCCCGAGCTCCGGCACGCCACCGGCCACTACTGGATCCGCACCGATCTGCACACGCCCGAGGCGGTGTCTGCGGCATACGAGGAGCTGACCGGGGTGCTGCGACCGCTGGACGCCGACGGGGTGGCGGTCCAGCGGATGGCTCCCGCGGGGGTGGTCGTGGAGATCACCTCCGCCGAGGACCCGCTCTTCGGTCCGGTGGTCGGGTTCGGCGTCGCGGGAGTGCCCTCGGACCTGTTGGGAGACCGGACCCACCGCTTCCCGCCGTTGACCGACACAGACGTCGCGGACATGGTCTCCGGCATCAGGGCAGCGCCGCTGCTAGCCGGCTACCGCGGCACGACCAGCGTCGACCAGGTCGCGTTGCACGACCTCCTGGCGCGGGTGTCGGTGCTGGCCGACGACCTGCCCGAGGTGCAGACGCTGCGCCTCAACCCCGTCGTGGCGCACGGGGGCGGCATCGTGGTCCTGGGCGCGAGCGCGACGGTGGCGCGCTACACCGGCAGGACCGACGCCGGCAAGCGAGCCCTCACCCGTTGACCGGGCTGCTCAGGGAAGGTACAGCGTGAAGTAGGCCGAGCCGTCAGGTCCGTAGCAGGAGCCGGCCGCCTTGGAGGAAGCGTCGTAGGGCGTGACGAAGCACTCCCAGCCGCTCGGCGTGACCCACGGGATCGTCCAGGACGGCTCGGTGTTCGCCTCGGCCAGCGTCCACTCCGCTGTCGCCTCGTCGCAGCTGACGTCGACCAGCTCGGCGTGCGTGTCGCCATACTCCTGGGTCGTGATGACGCACGGGCCGGCCGGCGCGGTGGGCGCAGGAGGAGCTGTGGGGGCTGGCGCCTCGCCACAGGGGGGAAGCAGCTTGGCGATCGCCGGCGGCGCGCCCCTCTCGAGCAGGTCCCCCTGGCACACCGGGTCGCCGATCGCGACGGCGTTGAACCACCGGCCACCGACGCGCTCGCCGATGAACTCCGGAACGCCCGGCGCCTGGGGGTATGCGGCGTAGGCCCAGTCTCCCTCGCAGAAGAACACGCTCACGCCCCCCGGGAAGCCGAGGATGTCCTGGCTCATCTCGTCGTCCGTGCACCCGCTGACAGCCGGTCGGGCCGGTGCAGCCTCCGTGGTGGCAGCGACCGGCGTGGTCGAGGTGGCCTCGTGCGTGCTGGTCTGCGTCGCGGCCTCCGTGTCCTGACCGGAGGTCTCGGTCACCGTGTCCGCGGTCGTGGCGACCGCGTCCTGAGTCGCCGAGGTCGTCGGGTCGGACGGCGCGGGGTTGTCGGTGTCGCTGCCACAGCCCGCTATGAGCATGACGCAGCAGGCGGCGGCTGCTCCCAGCAAGCGACGCATGGGTGGACCTTTCGCGGGTCGGGCGGCCGTGTGCCAGCACACGGTTCGGGTGATGCGGACCGAGGTGGGAGGATGATCCCATGCCGCAGTCAGACAGCATGACACTCCCACAGCAGCTGCGGGAGGACATCGAGCACGCAGGATATCTGCCCGCGCTCGTCACGGACGTCGTCGCCACGGCTGTGGCGGGCGACGAGATCGTCGGCCACCTGGTGCACCAGGAGACGACGCTGGACGAGGAGGCGGTCCGCCGACACGTGACGGTGCTGGTCCTGACGCCGCACCGGCTGGTGATCGGGCACGCTGACGACCACGAGTCCGGCGAGCCCCAGGGGCACTTCGCCACGGCCACGACCGAGACCGTCCCGCTGAGCGCGGTGCGCGGGGTGATGATGACCCACGTCCTGCCCGACCCCGCGGCATACTCCGGCGGTCTGGCCGGGCGCGCGCTCACGCTGACTCTCGGCTGGGGGACCGTCTCCCGGTTGGACCTGGTGCCCGCCGTGTGCGCCGACCCCAACTGCGAGGGCGACCACGGCTACGAGGGCACCGTCGCCTCCGACGACATCTCACTGCGCATCACCACCGAGGCCGACGGAGCCGAGGCACTCTCGCGGGCCCTGGACTTCGCCCAGCAGCTGTCCGCCCGCCTCGGTCGCTGAGGGCCCGGCGAGACAAGTCGTGGTGCAGCTGCCCCCTGAGTTCATCGAGCTGGAGTATGCCGGGTCGCTGGCCACCGTGCTGCCCGCCGTCGCGCAGAGCCTGGGTGTGGTCTCCCACCCCGGGGAGGCGCACGGCCTCGCCCCACTCTTCGTGCTGCCGCCCGCTCAGCGGGCGGTCGTGGTCATGGTCGACGGGCTGGGCGCCGAGCTGCTCCGGAGGCGTAGTGGGCACGCACCGTTCCTGCGCGGTCTGGAGAGCCCGGCACCGCCTCTGACCTGCGGCTTCCCGGCGACGACGGCGACCAGCCTCGCCAGCCTCGGCACCGGACTCCCGCCCGGGGCGCACGGCATGGTGGGTTGGCAGGTGTTGATGCCGGAGCACGACCGGCTGCTCAACCACCTGTCCTGGGACGAGGGTCCGGTGCCCGAGCTGTGGCAGCCGCACCGCACGGTCTTCGAGGAGATCGAGGCCGGCGGGGTCTCCGTCACCCGGATCGGCCCCGGCTACTTCGACGGTTCCGGGATGACACTGGCAGCGCAGCGCGGTGGGGCGTTCTCGCCGGCTCGGACCCTGCCGGAGCGGGTGGATGCTGCCGTTGCTGCGCTGGCTGCGCCGCGCTCGTTCGTCTATCTCTACTGGGGCGAGGTCGACAAGATCGGCCACACCTACGGGCCGGACTCCTGGCAGTGGGGGGAGGAGATGGAGCGGACCGACGCAGCGATCGCCGACCTGGCGTCCCGACTGCCGGCCGGCACCTCCCTGACGGTCACCGCCGACCACGGGATGATCGACGCGCCCGAGGAGTCTCGCCGCGACCTGGCCTGGGAGGAGGACCTGGCGCACGGCATACGCCATCTGGGTGGCGACGCCCGGGCGCCGCAGCCGTACTGCGAAGAGGGAGCCGCGGCGGACGTGCTGGCGGCCTGGACCGAGCTGCTCGGCGACCAGGCGCTCGTGGTGAGCCGGGAGGAGGCCATCGGACTGGGGTGGTTCGGGGCGGTCGAGGAGCGGGTGACGGCCCGGATCGGTGACCTCGTGGTGGCGATGCGGGGCAACACCACGGTGCTCGACTCGCGCGAGCACCGGCCCGAGTTCCTGGCCCTGCGCGGCCATCACGGGTCACTGACCCGCGACGAGATGGCGATTCCGCTGCTGCACCTGCCGGCGGTTACGTAGACTGCACGCCGTGGCCGAGCTTGTCTTCTTCACCGGAACGATGGACTGCGGCAAGTCGACCCTGGCGCTCCAGATGGATCACAACCACGCCGCGCGCGGTCGCCGTGGGCTGATCTTCTCCAAGCACGACCGTGCCGGACAGTCGGTGCTGTCCTCACGCCTTGGGCTGTCCCGCGACGCTATCGAGGTGACTGACGATCTCGACTTCTGGGACCTGGTCGTCGAGCATGCCACCGCAGGGCGCCGGGTGGACTACCTGATCTGTGACGAGGCGCAGTTCTACACCATCGAGCAGGTGGAGCAGCTGGCCAGGTTGGTGGACGAGATGGGGCTGGACGCCTTCGCGTTCGGCATCAGCCTGGACTTCCGGACCGAGCTGTTCCCCGGCTCACGACGCCTGATCGAGCTGGCCGACCGCACCGAGGTGCTGCAGGTCGAGGCGCTCTGCTGGTGCGGGCGCACGGCCACGCACAACGCCCGCGTGGTGGATGGCGTCATGGTCGTCGAGGGGGCGCAGGTCGTGGTGGGTGACGTCGGGGACGGCGAGGACACCACGGAGCCGAACGCCCCACAGGCGGTCGTGGAGTACGAGGTCCTCTGCCGACGCCACCACATGCGTCGGATGACCTCACACGCCGCGCGGGCCGCGGCGCTGTCGCCGGAGGTCCTGCCGTTCGACCTCGACCTGTGCCCGGTGCCTCGACGATGACTCGAGACCGCCGTAGTGCGAGGAGTCGCGGCGGGGAGGCGCGATGACTCGCGGCCGCGGGGAAGCCGGCCGGGAGGGCAACTGGTCCTCTCGCGCCGACAGTGACTCGTGGGAGGACGACCGCGACTCGCGGAACATCGACCGCGACCCGTGGGAGGCCGACCGCGACTCGCGGAACACCGACCGTGACCCGTGGGACAGACGCAGCCCTGACACCCAGCCGATGGACCCGCCTGGCCCGGCCGGGCACTACGGCCCGATCGCCGGCGCCTCCGCACGCCCCAAGCCCTCCGGCGCGGCGAAGGCCGCGCGAGCAGGTGCGGCGGTGGGTGCCGGGATCGGCAGGGGAGCCAAGGCGGTGGCGCACGGCACGAGCGTCGCCGGGCACTCGGCATACCGCGTCACGCGCAGGGCGACCCATGCAGGAGGTGCGGGGGAGACCGGCCTGTCCCGGCTGATCGAGATCCACGGGCTCCACAACGCCGGTGACGCCGTGGTGGCCGTCGCCCTGGCAGGCTCGCTGTTCTTCGCGGTGCCGACTGGCGAGGCGCGGGGTCAGGTCCTGTTGTTCCTGCTGCTGACGCTGCTGCCGTTCAGCATCATCGCGCCGTTCGTCGGGCCGTTCCTGGACCGGTTCCGGCACGGACGGCGGTGGGCGATCGGCTCGACCATGGCGATCCGGGCGGTGCTGTGCCTGGTGCTCGCCAGCTCACTGGACAACTCGGCATGGTGGCAGTTCCCGATGGCGCTGGGCATCCTCGTGGCGTCCAAGGCCTACAACGTGACGCGGTCCGCGGCGACGCCCAGGTTGCTGCCCGCAGGGATGACCCTGGTCAAGGCCAACGGTCGGATG
>DATGRS010000112.1:0-4688 GCA_035303365.1 Ornithinicoccus sp. | reverse complement strand
CGTCTTCGTAGCGGTTTCGCACGCCCAGTCTCGTGGTGTGTAGTGGAGACATGCACGACCTGCCTGACAGCATCCGCGACCGGGTGGTGGCCGACGCCGACGTCGCGCGCACCTACGGTGTGGACGCCAGCCCCGGGGCAGTAGCCCCGGAGGGCTTCACGGTCGTGCGGGCCCGCGACCGCGCCGACGTGGTCGAGGTCCTGACGTATGCCGCGGCGCACCGGGTCCCCGTCGTCCCCCAGGGCGCACGCACCGCCACGACGGGAGCGGCCGTCGCGCTCGAGGGCGGGATCATCCTCAACACGGAGTCGCTCGACCACGTCGAGATCGACCCGGTCGAGCGGATCGCGGTGGTGGGTCCCGGAGTGGTGAACGCAGACCTCAAGAGCCAGCTGACGGCATACGACCTGGCCTATCCGCCAGACCCGGCGAGCTCGGGATCGAGCACGATCGGGGGCAACATCGCCACCAACGCCGGCGGCCTGAGCTGCGTGAAGTACGGCGTGACCGCCGACTACGTGCGCGGCCTGGAGGTGGTGCTGGCCGGCGGCGAGGTGATGCGGACCGGACGACGGACCGCCAAGGGCGTCACCGGCTACGACCTGACCGGGCTGTTCGTCGGGTCGGAGGGCACGCTCGGCGTGGTCACGGAGGCGGTGCTGCGGCTGGTCCCGGCACCGGACCCTGCGCTGACGGTGCTGGCCGTCTTCGACACGCTGGAGGCCACGCTGGCCGGCGTCGCCGCGCTCCGCGAGCAACGCCACACGCCCTGCCTGGTGGAGCTCCTCGACGGACCCAGCATCACGGCGATCCAGGAGTTCGGCGACTACGGCTTCCCGGCCGGTGCCGGCGGGCTCCTGCTCGTCCAGTCCGACCGCATCGGGCACGCCCAGGAGGACGTGCAGGCGTATGCCGAGGCACTCTCGGCCGCCGGCGCGACCGACGTCGCGGTGGCGGACGACGTCGCTGAGGCGGAGCTGCTGCTGCAGGGACGGCGCGTGCTCAATCCGGCGCTGGAGGCACGCGGACCGCGGATCATCGAGGACGTTTGCGTACCGGTCGCGCGGCTCGGCGACCTGGTGCGCGCGGTGCACGAGATCGCCGAACGACAGGGGCTGGAGGCGACCTGCAGCGGACACGCAGGAGACGGCAACCTGCACCCCTGCTTCTTCTTCGACAAGGACGACCCCACCCAGGTCTCGGCGGCCCGGGCGGCGTTCGGCGAGGTCGTCGAGGCGGCGTGGGCCCTCGGCGGCACCCTCACCGGTGAGCACGGTGTCGGCGCGCTCAAGGCACCGTGGCTCGAGGGCGAGCTCGGCGCGGCCGAGGTCGCTCGGCAACGGTCCCTGAAGGCGCTGTTCGACCCGCTCGGCATCATGAACCCAGGCCGCATCTTCGGCTGAGCTGTCGATCTGGCGCGCACTCGTACGTCATGGTGGTGAGGCCGCCCCGCGGCCCGGAAACCGGAGGACCCGATGAGCCGTTACCTGATCCTGCTGCCCGCACCCGAGGCCGAGTGGGCACAGCTGCCGCCCGAGGCCCACGAGGAGGGTATGGCGTCCCACCAGCAGTTCCATCAGGACCTGTCCGCCGGGGGTCACGAGATCCTGGTCGCCGGACCGCTCGAGCCCTCTGCCCAGGCCACCTCGCTCCGACCGGACGGCAACGGCGGGACGCTGGTCACCGACGGGCCGTTCACCGAGTCGGTGGAGCAGATCGTCGGGTTCTACCTCATCGACAGCCAGGACGAGGCCGACCTGCGCAGGATCTGCGAGCGCTTCTCCTCCCGGGGCGAGCTGATCGAGTTCCGCAAGATGGCCGAGTAGGAGCCAGAAAACCGGGTTCGGCGCGACCCGCCGCGGATGGGACAATGCCGCACATGACCACTGACGCCACCCGCACCACCAACCTCAGCCCGGTGACCCTGCCGGACAAGCCGTCTGTGGACGGCCTGGAGGAGAAGTGGGCGGGCGTATGGCGTGAGCAGGACACCTACGCCTTCGACCGGGAGGCGGCGCTGGCGGCTCCGCGCGAGCAGATCTTCGCCATCGACACCCCGCCCCCGACGGCGAGCGGCAGCCTGCACATCGGGCACGTGTTCGGCTACACGCAGGCGGACTGCCTGGCCCGCTACCAGCGGATGACCGGCAAGCACGTCTTCTACCCGATCGGCTGGGACGACAACGGCCTGCCCACCGAGCGCCGGGTGCAGAACTACTACGGCGTGCGCGGTGACGCCAGCCTCCCCTACGACCCCGGCTTCACGGCGCCGCAGCAGGGCGGGGACAACAAGTCCTCCAAGTCCGCCCAGCAGGTGCCGATCGGTCGCGCCAACTTCATCGAGCTCTGCGAGGAGCTCACCGTCCTGGACGAGAAGGCGTTCGAGGACACCTTCCGCCGCCTCGGCCTGAGCCTGGACTGGAACGTGCAGTACCGCACCATCGACGAGCGGTCCCGCGCCGTGGCGCAGCAGGCGTTCCTGCGCAACCTGCGCCGCGGGGAGGCCTACCAGTCGGAGGCGCCCGGCCTGTGGGACATCACGTTCCAGACCGCGGTGGCCCAGGCCGAGCTGGAGGCGCGCGACTACCCCGGCCACTACCACCGGGTGGCGTTCCACCGGGGCACGGCGGGCGAGCCGGTGTATATCGAGACGACCCGTCCGGAGCTGATCCCCTCGGTGGTCGCCCTGATCGCCCACCCCGACGACGAGCGGTATGCCGACCTGTTCGGTTCCACGGTCCGCTCGCCGCTGTTCGGGGTCGAGATCCCGGTCCTGGCCCACACGATGGTCGAGATGGACAAGGGCGCGGGCATCGCGATGTGCTGCACGTTCGGTGACCTCACGGACGTCATCTGGTGGCGCGAGCTCTCCCTGCCGACCCGGTCGGTCATCACCCGGAACGGACGGCTCCAGTCCGAGACGCCCGAGTGGCTGGTCGGTGGCCCGGGAGAGGCCCTGTATGCCGAGGGGCTGGCCGGCAGGACCACGTTCAGTGCCCGCGCGGCGGTCGTCGAGGCGCTGGTCGCCTCCGGCGACCTGGACGGCGAACCGAAGCCGACCCAGCGCAAGGCGAACTTCTACGAGAAGGGCGACAAGCCGCTGGAGATCGTCACCAGCCGGCAGTGGTACATCCGCAACGGCGGCAAGGACGCGGACCTGCGGGCCACGCTCGTGGACCGCGGGGACCAGATCGACTTCCACCCCTCGTTCATGCGCTCGCGCTACAAGAACTGGGTCGAGGGGCTGAATGGTGACTGGCTGATCAGCCGGCAGCGCTTCTTCGGCGTGCAGTTCCCGGTCTGGTACGCCGTCGGCGCCGACGGTGAGACCGACTACGACACGGTGCTGACGCCCCAGGAGTCGCAGCTGCCGATCGACCCGGTGACCGACGTGCCGGAGGGTTACGACGAGTCACAGCGTGACCAGCCGGGAGGCTTCACCGCGGACACCGACATCATGGACACCTGGGCGACGTCGTCGCTGTCCCCGCAGATCGCGGCGGGCTGGCCGGTCGCGGAGCACCCGGCCGGGCAGATGGGCAACGACCCGGAACTCTTCGCCAAGATCTTCCCGTTCGACATGCGGCCGCAGGGGCACGACATCATCCGGACCTGGCTGTTCGCGACCGCGGTCCGGGCGCACTTCGAGCACGACTCGGTCCCGTGGACCAACGCCTACATCAACGGCTGGATCCTCGACCCGGACCGCAAGAAGATGTCCAAGTCCAAGGGCAACGCGACCACCCCGCTGGGCATCCTTGAGCAGAACGGCACCGACGCGGTGCGCTACTGGGCGGCCGCGGCCCGCCCCGGCGTGGACACCGTCGACGACGCCTCCCAGATGAAGGTCGGCCGTCGGCTGGCGATCAAGATCCTCAACGCCAGCAAGTTCGCGCTCGGCATGGGCGCGCACGACCTGCCGGAAGGCGCGCAGCACGAGGCGGAGGACGTGGCCACGCTCGTGGGCCGGGTCAGCGAACCCCTCGACCGCGCCATGCTCGCTGGCCTGGTGCAGGTGATCGACACCGCGACGCGGGCCTACGAGGGCTACGACTACTCCAAGGCACTCGACGTCACGGAGTCGTTCTTCTGGACGTTCTGCGACGACTACCTCGAACTGGTGAAGGAGCGGGCCTACGGCTCCGACGCCTCGCTCGACCGGGCCGCCGTCGAGTCCGCCCGGGCCGCCCTGCAGGTCGCCCTCGATGTCCTCCTGCGGCTGCTGGCGCCCGTGGTGTGCTTCGCGACGGAGGAGGTCTGGTCCTGGTGGCACACCGACTCGGTACACGTGCAGCCCTGGCCGTCGGTGGACGAGATCGCCGCCGGAGCGCAGGACGCCGACCCGCGGATGCTCGACATCGTCGGACAGGCGCTGGCCGGGGTCCGTCGCGCCAAGTCGGAGGCCAAGGTCGGGATGCGCACCGAAGTCTCGGCGACGGCGATGAACGGCCCGGACGCTGACCTCGCGCTCGTCCGCCAGGCGGAGACGGACCTCCGCTCCGCCGGCAAGGTCATCGGCGACATCGACTACGCCTCCGGCGAGGTCTTCAGCGTGTCCGGCACCACCCTCGTCGAGACCTCCGCCTAGCGAAGCTGTCGGGCGTGGGAGACGCGAGTCCGCACCCCAGGGTCACGTAAGGTCTTCCCATGCATCGGGGCAAGGTGATCGCCGCCGCTGCCGCGTCAGC
>DATGRS010000111.1:0-13809 GCA_035303365.1 Ornithinicoccus sp. | reverse complement strand
CCGGGCGGCCGAGCTTCGCCCGGCGCCGCGCGTGATCGGCCTGTGTGACGCCGGCGAGGCCGGAGTGGTCGTCCGTGCGCTGCAGCAGCTGGGGCGTGACGTCGAGGAGCCCGCCGACCTCGCGGCCGAGCACTTCTTCGTGTGCGACCGGGACCTCGAGGACGAGCTGATCCGTGCCCTGGGTCCCGCCAGGAGTCTGGACCTCCTGGAGGAGGTGGGGTTGGCGCCGCGCTTCGCGGCGTTCAGCCGGCAGCCCGCGTGGGAGGGCAGGCCGCTGGTCCAGCGCCTGCACCGGTTCTGCGGGATCGCCTCCGGGCGCAAGGTGATGTTGGCGGGTGTCATGGCGGCGGCGCTCGGGCCGGACCAGCAGCCGCCCCCGCTCGCCGGCCTGGTGGACAGCCTGAGGCAGTCGATGGCGCTCGACTGAGGGCGGCGTCGTGGTCGGCGGCCTGAGAGGATGTGCCCATGACGACGAGGACGTTGCCGATGACCGAGCCGGCACCCGGGTTCCCGGAGCAGGTCACGATCTATGAGGTCGGGCCGCGGGACGGCCTGCAGAACGAGAAGTCCGTGGTGCCGGTCGAGGTGAAGGCCGAGTTCGTCCGCCGGCTCGTCGCCGCGGGGCTGGGGACCATCGAGCTGACGTCCTTCGTCCCGGCGAAGTGGGTGCCCCAGCTCGGCGACGCCGAGGAGCTGCTTGAGCTGCTCGGGCCGGTCGCCGCCGGCCAGCAGAGACCGGTCCTCGTGCCCAACGAACGTGGGCTGGACCGCGCGCTGGAGCGGGGTGTCAGGGCGGTGGCCGTCTTCGGCAGCGCCACCGAGACGTTCGCGCGCAAGAACCTCAACCGGTCGGTCGAGGAGTCCTTGGAGATGTTTGCGCCGGTGGTCCGACGCGCACTGGACTCAGGTGCCTGGGTGCGTGGCTACGTCTCCATGTGCTTCGGGGACCCCTGGGAGGGGCCCGTCCCGGTCACGCAGGTTGTCGACGTCTGCTCCCGCCTGATGGACCTGGGGTGCGACCAGCTGTCCATCGGCGACACGATCGGTGTCGGCACGGCCGGTCACGTGAGCCGCCTGCTGGATGCCCTGGACGCCGCCGGGATCGGCGTGGACCAGATCGGCGTCCACTTCCACGACACCTACGGTCAGGCGCTCGCCAACACCATGACGGCGCTGTCTCACGGGGTGTCGGTCGTCGACGCCAGTGCGGGTGGACTGGGCGGCTGCCCGTATGCGAAGTCGGCCACCGGCAACCTCGCCACGGAGGACCTCGTCTGGGCCCTCGACGGGCTCGGCATCGAGCACGGTGCGGACCTCGACGCTCTCGTCGAGACCAGCGTCTGGATGGCCGGTCAGCTGGGGCGCCCGTCGCCCTCGCGGGTCGTCAAGGCGCTTGCCGGCTGACCGCGGCTCAGGACTCCGGGTCCAGCGGCACGTCCTCGTCAGCGACATACACATCGTCGACGGCCATGCCCCGCGCCGTGTCGTCCACCCACGCATCGCCCTCGTCACCCGCGATGACGATGGAGCCTGACTCGTCTGCGTCCGGGTCGTCGAAACCGGGGATAGAGGTCGTCAGGTCGATCTCCGGAGCATCGGCGCCGGATGCGTCGCCGTCGGCGGTCGTGCGCGTGTCGCCCGCGTCGTCCCGGTTGGTCTTGGAGTTGAACATGCCTCCGGTGATGCTCACGGAGTCGCCTCTCGATCGTCTGGTCTCGCGCATCGCCGGCCGACGCTGCGACCACCGACGGTAGCGTCCCGTGCGCTGCGGGGCTACCCTGCCACGGCGGCCGGCTGAGCCTGCGGTCGGTCCCGCTGAGCGGGTCGCAGCAGCGTCACGGTCCCTGGATGTCCCGCCTCGCGTAACCCACCAGTCCGAGCACCACGAGGACCACGGCGATCCCCGTCGTGACCAGGAACGGCAGGAGGGTGAACGGCTCCACGGGATAGGCGGGCAGGCGCGCGAAGGGCGTGAGCTCGGTGACCCACTCCGGCAGGGCCAGGATCGCGCCCACCCAGGTGAGGACGAGGGACCACGCCATGACCGCCCACGCCAGCGGCGTCAGGTGCGGGGTGACGCCGTGCAGGAGCACCATGAGCCCGACCGACAACCACACGCCAGGGAGCAGCGCCACCCCGCCGAGCGCTGCCGACCACACCGGGTCCCAGCTGCGTTCGGACAGCGCGACGGCGGTGCCGAGCAGCGCACCGACCAGAGGCAGCAGCACGGTGGGGGCGAGCATGGCGAGCACCAGGTGCGAGGCGGCCAACCGGGTGCGCGGCACCGCAGCAGCCAGCACGGCCTCCGCGTGACCTGCGTCCTCCTCGTGCCTCAGCCGCCCGTAGAGCTGCATCCCGAAGGCTGCCACGATGATCACCACGACGCCGAGCATCGCCACGAAGAAGGCGTCGGTGAGGATCTCGGTCCCCTGTCCCATCCGACGGACGATCTCGGCGAGCTGGGGGGTGTCCGACAGCATCTGCTCGAACCCGGTGGCGACCGACCCCATCATGGCGCTGAAGATCAGCAGCCCCACGGCCCACCCGGCGATGCCGTTGCGGTGCAGCCGCCACGACAGCGAGAACGGCCCGGCCAGCGACGGGAGCGCGTGACTCCGCCCGGGCCGGGCGGCCCAGACTCCGGAACCGTGGTCCCGCCGCCCCTCCAGCACCACCGCGAGGACGATCAGCAGCAGGGTGACCACCGCCGGCAGCAGCAGGACCAGCGGCCGTTCGCCGGCATACGGCCTACTCAGCGCCATCCACTCCACCGGTGAGAGCCACTGCAGGGGGCGCAACGGGCTGTCCGCGGGGGCACCGTCGGCGACCGCCCGCAGCAGGTATGCCGCGAGGAGCGTCGCGATGGCGGCTCCCCGGGCGGCGCGGGCCGAGCTGGTCAGCTGCGCGGCCACCGCCCCGACCCCCACGAAGACAGCCGCGGTCGCCGCGGTGCCGAGCCCGAAGACGAAGGAGCCTGCCGCGTCGGTGCCGACGGCCATCATGCTGGTGGTGATCGCGACCCCGAGCACCGTGCACGCGCCGAGGCACACGAGGAGGGAGGCAGCCAACGGGGCGTGCCGACCGACCACGGCGGAGCGGGCCAGCTCGATGCGGCCGACCTCCTCGTCGGCGCGCGTGCTGCGGATGACCCCGAGGATCGCCATGAGGCCGGCGACCGTCCCGGCGAAGGTGCCCACCCGCCATACCGTGAAGCCACCTGCCTCGGTGAGTGAGGTCGGAGGTCCCAACATGGCCCGCATCGTGGGGTTGTTGGACAGCGACTCGATGGTCTGCGTCGCGGTCGCGGGGTCGGGAACCACCTGCTCGTAGGCGGCCGCGGTGACTGGCACGACGACGGCAAGGCCGACCAGCCAGGCCAGCCAGAACCACCTGCTGGTGCGGACCCCCAGCCGCACGAGCCAGGCCAGTCCTTCCACAGCGGCAGGGTACTCGGTAGGGGCCTGGCGAGGGTCAGCGCATACGGTTGGCTCAGTCACCGATCCGAAGGAGCATCCCTGATGAAGTCCGGAGTCCGCCGCGAGTTCATGAACCCGCAGGTCCGCCCGCAGGACGACCTGTTCGAGCACGTCAACGGCGGCTGGCTGGCCACGACCGAGATCCCCCAGGACAAGGGGCGCTACGGCGCCTTCGACATGCTCCGGGAGGCGGCCGAGGCCGACGTCCGGGCGCTGATCGAGGAGAGTGCGGCCGCGGCGGCCGACGCCGAGCCGGGCAGCGCGGAGCGGCAGGTCGGGGACCTGTACGCCTCGTTCATGGACACCGACCGGATCGCGGAGCTGGGCACGACACCGCTCGTGGACGACCTCACCGCGATCGCGCACGTCGGCGACCCGTCCGCGTTGATGCGCGAGTTGGGCCGGCTGCAGCGTGGCGGGGTCGACCCACTGGTGCACCTGTTCGTCACCGCAGACGCCGGGGACCCGGAGAAGTACATCGCCTATCTGCACCAGGGCGGCCTGGGCCTGCCCGACGAGGCCTACTACTCCGAGGAAGAGCACGAGGAGGCCCGGACGGCCTATGTTGCCTACCTGGAGAAACTGCTCGAGCTGGCGGCGTCGGCGATGGAGCAGGCCGGGCTGGACCTCGGGCCCGACGCGGCCCAGCGCGCGTTCGTGCTGGAGAGCCGCATCGCGGACGCCCACTGGGACCGCGTCGCCGCCCGCGACGCCGTGAAGTCCTACACCAAGTGGACGCGCGCCGAGCTCACGGAGGCCACGCCCGGGTGGGACTGGACCGCGTGGGCGGAGGGCCTCGGACTGCCGGAGGGCGGGCTGGACCACGTCATCGCCCGCCAGCCCGACGTGTTCGTCGCGATGGCCGAGGCGCTGCGGGACGTCCCGCTCCAGGACTGGCGGGCCTGGCTCACGCTCCGGCTGCTGGACAGCAGCGCCCCCTACCTGACCGACGACTTCGTCGACGCCTCCTTCGACTTCCACGGCCGCACGCTGACCGGCACCCCTCAGATCAAGGACCGCTGGAAGCGTGGCGTGGCCGTGGTGGAGGGCCTCATCGGCGAGGAGGTCGGCCAGCTCTACGTCGCGCGGCACTACCCGCCGGAGGCGGGGGAGCGCATGGCGCAGCTGATCGACAACCTGTTGGCGGCCTTCCGGATCCGCATCTCCGAGCTCGAGTGGATGGGTGAGGACACCAAGGCCAAGGCGCTCGACAAGCTGGCGGCCTTCCGCCCCAAGATCGGTCACCCCACGAAGTGGCGCGACTACTCGTCATACGTGGTCGACCACAGCGACCTGCTGGGCAACGTGCGGCGCGGCAACGCGGCCGAGGCGGACTACGAGCTGGCCAAGATCGGTGGGCCGATCGACCGGGAGGAGTGGCAGATGACCCCGCAGACGGTCAACGCCTACTACCACCCGATGCTCAACGAGATCGTCTTCCCCGCTGCCATCCTGCAGCCGCCGTTCTTCGACGTCGAGGCCGACGACGCGGTCAACTACGGCGGCATCGGTGCGGTCATCGCGCACGAGGTCGGGCACGGCTTCGACGACCAGGGTTCCCGCTATGCCGGCGACGGGTCGCTGACCGACTGGTGGACCGAGGAGGACCGTGCGGCATTCGACGAGCGGGCCCAGCAGATGATCGCCCAGTTCGACGAGCTGGAGCCGCGCGACGCCCCGGGCGCGACCGTCAACGGCGGGCTGACGGTCGGTGAGAACATCGGTGACCTGTGCGGGCTGACGGTCTCGCTGGAGGCCTACCGGTTGGCGACCGGCGGCGCAGCGCCGGTGCTCGACGGCTGGACCGGCGACCAGCGGTTCTTCCTCGGTTACGGGCAGGTCTGGCGGGGCAAGGCGCGACCCGAGGAGGCCAAGCGGCTGCTGGCGATCGACCCGCACGCGCCCCAGGACCTGCGGGCCAACCTGGCCCGCAACATCGACGCCTTCCACGAGGCGTTCGGGGTGACCGAGGGTGACGGCATGTGGCTGGCACCGCAGGACCGCGTCCGGATCTTCTGAGCGGTCTCGCGTGAACCCCTCCACCGCCCTGGCCACGGTGCTCGTCGATGAGCTCGTTCGGTGCGGGGTGCGCGAGGTGGTCCTTGCGCCCGGGTCCCGCTCGGCACCGCTGGCGTATGCCGTGCAGCAGGCCGAGCGCGCCGGTCGCCTCCGCCTGCACGTGCGGGTGGATGAGCGGTCCGCCGGCTTCCTGGCCCTCGGGCTGGCGAAGGTCAGCCGCCGTCCGGCCGTGGTGATCACCACCTCCGGGACCGCAGTCGCCAACCTGCACCCGGCGGTGCTGGAGGCGCACCACGGGGCGGTGCCGCTCATCGTGCTGTCGGCCGACCGGCCGGACGAGCTGCGCGGCACCGGGGCCAACCAGACGACGGTGCAGCCGGGCCTCTTCGCTGGGGCCACGCGGTGGGAGCACGACCTGCCGGCGCCATGGCCGGGGTCGTATGCCGGCACGCACGCGGCGTGGCGCGCGCGGGTCGACCGGGCCTGGGGTGCGGCCCTCGGCGGACTCGGGGACCGGCCGGGTCCGGTGCACCTGAACGTCGGGTTCCGCGACCCACTGGCGCCCGATCTCGACCGCGGCGAGGACGGCGGTGACAGCCCTGGGATGCAGCGCATCGCGTCCGACGAGGGTCTGCGGTGGGAGCTGCCCGACGACCTTGCCGGTCGGGCGGACGGGCTGCCGTGGACCGAGGTGCCGTCCCCGCCCGCAGCAGGAACAGCTGCATCTCCTGCAGGGACCGACGCGTCAGGGCGGGGTACCGCCCACGACGAGCAGCCGGGTACGACCGGCCGCACGCTCATGGTGCTGGGAGACCTGCCCGACCCTGAGCAGGCCGCCGAGGCGCTGACCGTGGCGACCGCCCAGGGCTGGCCCGTCGTCGCCGAGCCGTTCGGCGTCGGTGACCGCAGCAGGGTGGTGCCGCACGGCTCGCTGCTCCTGACCGCCGGGGACTGGCTGGACGCCCACCCACCGGACCGCGTGCTGGTCGTCGGACGCTGCACGCTGAACCGCGAGACCGGCGCCCTGCTGCGCAGACCTGGGGTGCGGGTCGAGGCCGTCACCACAGGTGGCGAGTGGCCGGACCCGTCGCACGTCGTCCAGCGCGTGCACACCTGGCAGGCTCTCGCCGACGACCCGGGGCTACTTTGTCGGGCTGACGCGGCCTGGGCCGAGGCCTGGCAGTCGGCCGGGGCGCGGATGGCCGGCGAGGTGACACCACGGATCGCCGACTCGTGGCCGTCCGGCCCGGCCGTCGCGCAACGGGTGGTGAGCTCGTTGGGGGATGACGACGTCCTCGTGCTCGGGTCCTCGAACGCGGCCCGCGACGTCGACCGGGCCGGAGTCGCCGGCCGTGGTCTGCTGGTGACCGCCAACCGCGGGCTCGCCGGCATCGACGGCACGAACGCCACCGCGGTCGGCATCGCGCTGGCCGACCCGGAGCGGCGGGTCATGGCGCTGATGGGTGACCTGACCTTCCTCCACGACGTCAACGGGCTGCTGATCGGGCCGGACGAGCCGCACGCCGACCTGACCATCGTGGTGGTCAACGACGACGGGGGCGGCATCTTCGGCACGCTGGAGTACGGCGAGCCCGAGCGGGCAGGCGACTTCGAGCGGGTCTTCGGCACGCCGACCGGCGCGGACCTGCGGTCCCTCTGCTCGGCATACTCCATCGGGTTTGACCGCGTGGACCAGCCGGACGCGCTCGCGGCCTGCCTCGCGCAGTCCACCCGAGGTGTCCGGGTGATCGAGGTGGCGGTGGCCCGAGGGCGGCACCGCGAGCTGCGTCAGGCGCTCACTGCTGCCGCCGCAGCAGCCCTGAAAGGGGCCTGAGTCAGTCGGTCGGGTTGGGCGTGGGGCGGTGCTCGCCCAGCACCAGGTGATCCATCTCGTCGTCGCTCAGGCTTGTGGTCTGCCGGGCCCGGTGGGAGAGATAGAAGACGATGCCCAGGACCACCCACACGCCGAGCGCGATGAGTGACTCGGTGCCCAGCTGGGCCGGGGAACCGGGGGTCATCAGGAGCAGGAAGAACCCGACACCGACCAGGGCACCCAGGGCGCTCATCACCTTCTTGGGAGTGGAGCGGACCCCGTCCGGTTCACCGGGCACCTCCGGTGCGCCTGACCAGTTGAACAGCCGGAAGGCGGCCAGGCAGGTGTAGGTGTAGGCGATCGTCACGCCGACCGCGCTCATGTCCACGACCCAGACGAGGGCCTCGCGACCGAACCACGGGGCGACCAGGCAGATCGCCGTCACGAACCAGATCGCGAGCGCCGGGGTGCCGGTGCGCGGATCCAGCCGCGCGAAGGCGGTGGGGATCGTGTGCGCCCGGCCCATCGCGAAGAGCAGCCGGCTGGCCGAGATGAAGAAGCCGTTCAGCCCGGTGAAGACGCCCATCGAGACGCCGACGGCCAGCACCACGAGACCGAGAGTGCCGAACAGGGCAGACATCCCGTCGGCGGTGCCCCAGGCCGGTTTGCTCTCGACCAGGTCGGTCCAGGGGATCGCTGCTCCGGTGGCCAGCACCATCGCGACGTAGATGCCGGCGGCCACCACGATCGCCGTGATGATCAGTCCGAACGCCCTGCTGGGCGGGAAGTCGAACTCCTCGGCGGCCTGGGGCACGTTGTCGAAGCCGACGTAGGCCCACGGCGCGATGGCGACGATCGCCAGGGTCGCCGACAGCGGGGCCACGCCTTCGGGGAACGACGGGCTCAGGTTGCTCCACGGGGTGTCCGGGTGGAGGAGGGTGCCGATCAGGAGGAACGCGACGGCGGCCAGCATGACGAGGCAGAAGACGTACTGCATGCGACCGGACAGTGTCGTGCCGCGCACGTTGAACACCGCGAAGACGACCAGCGCCAGGCTCGCCACCAGGACCTCGCCGAGGTAAACCTGCCAGCCGGCGACCTCCCACAGGGGCACCCACTCGACCGTCCAGGGCACCATCCTGCGGAAGAGCAGCGCGAGCGCGGAGGCGTTCAGCGCCACGATCGAGATGTAGCCCAGGGTGAGGAACCAGCCGCAGATGTAGGCGTTGAGGCGGCCGAACGCGGTGTAGGTGTAGGCGTACTCACCCCCGGAGACCGGAAAGGTGCGGATCAGGAAGCCGTAGCTGACCGCGATCAGACACATCAGGGCGCCGCCGACCAGCAGGCCGATGACCGTGCCGAGCGGGCCGGCAGTGCTCATCCAGTCGGTGGGGAGCACGAACGCGCCCCAGCCGATGGCGGAGCCGAGCGCGATGGCCCAGACCCACTGCGGCTTGAGCGATCGCGCAAGCTGGGTGCGGGCGGTGGTGCGGGGCGCGAAGCTCACGTGACGTCACTTCCGTAGAGAGGGAAACCTCGCTGACGGTACGCAACAGATGTGTCGATCGCGAGTTGTACGCGCTGCCGACGGGACGCGCCGGTGCTCAGACGCCGTCACTCCGCGGCGGCGACCCCGGAGATGCGGTGCAGCAAGAACGTCCGGGCCGCGTCCTGGTCGGCCACCGTCGCGCGCACGCGTCCCTGCTCGACGGCGGTGGGCCGCAGCAGCAGGAGCTGCACACCACCGACCTCGTCCGCATAGCCGACCCAGACCGGCAGCCGTTCGGCGGCGGCCTCGCGGAGGAGAGCCGCGGTGACCACCGGGTCGGTGGGTGCCGGGAGCCCGTTGCCACCCCGGGGGCGGTTCGACTCCCCACTGATCATCGAGGCGACGATCCGGGCCGCAGTCTCCGTGTCCACGGTGGCGACCCGGGTCGGAGGGGTCGTCGCGCGGTTCGCCCGGTGGTCCTGCATCGATACCAGGGTCATGCCGCCGTCCTCGCTCTCGGGCACCGGGCCGTACTGCCCCTCGCGGAGGACGTCGAGGACGGTGCCGGCCGGCACGGGGCTGACCAGCACGGTGGGTGCGATCCGGCGCAGCTGAAGCAGACCCAGCGAACGGTCGGCGAGCACCCGGTCCAGCAGGGCCGCGTCGTCGGAGCGCACGTAGGACCCGACCGACCCGACGCGGGCAACTCCGTGGCGTCGTGCCACGTCCCGCACCAGGTACTCCAAGGGCTGCGGCACCCCGGTGCGACTGATCGCCGACACCTCAGTGAGCACCCGGTCCGCTGACCATCCCAGGTCGAGCGCGCGCCGGATGCCGTCCTCGGTGATGCGGTGCACGGTGGCGCCGCCACGGGACTCCACCTCGCCGATGAGCCGCATCACCGACCGCGCGGGGCCGTCGAGGCGGCCGGGGGCGACGGCGGTCAGGTCCGCCTGCACGAGCACGTGCTCGACGGCCTCGGGGATGTGGTGGCCCATCGCCTCGGCGGCGGCGTGCCGGTCATCCGTGGAGGCGCCGGCGGGGAGTATGCCGTGGGACGGGCTGGCCAGCGCCCCTCGCCCTGTGACGCCGGCCCACTCTGCCTCCCGCAGCACGGTCACCACGCCGGGGTCGGTGGCGCGGCTCATCCGGATGGGGTGACGCCAGCGCAGCAGGTCGGCCAGGCGCTCGGGGCCTGGTGCGGTGCCGGCGGGCAGGGAGGCCAGCGCCGCCAGGGTGTCCTGGCGCCGTTGCCGGCCGGAGGGCCACGACGTCTGGACACTCAACGCGTTGATCTTGGCGCCGCCGTCGGACGTACCGACGAGTGACGGACCAGCCGCCATCGTCAGCCAGGCCGCAGCGAGGACGGCCCAGCGCTCGCCCGAGGGCAGCTCAGCCCAGTCGTCGGACTCGCCCGTGGGCATCCAGGCAGGCTCGGTGGAGTCGTCCGCCGCCACGAGCCCCGCCGCGTGCAGCACCTCGACCAACCACGCTGCCTCCGCGCGGGAGGTCTCGAGGAGACTGGCCACCCGCCCGAGATCGCGCACGGAAAGTCCACCGGTGCGCAGCACGCGCGGCGGACGGCTGCCCCACTCGTCCAGCAGTTCCGCGGTGTGCTCCAACAGCTCGGCCGCACGGGCGCCAGCCGCCGCGTCGACGACCGAGACGTCCACGACCGTGTCGTCACCGGTAGGCGGGGTCAGCTCAGGGTGCCGGTGCACGCGACCGCCGCGCAGCGCCAGCGCGACCTGCCGGGGCAGGAGGACGTGGCTGTCGTCGGTGCGGCGCAGCAGCCGCTGCCCAAGGAGCTGCTCCCCGGCCTGTGCCATCGCCCGGTCCCCGGTCCCCTCCGTGGGCAGGACGCCCACGGGCGGTCCCCAGGTCAGCGCATCCAGGATCGCTCGCTGCCGGCGGTCCAGTCCCTCCAGCGCCTCCGCGAGCTCTGGGCCATCGGGCGCGTCCTCGGCGGACGGACCCAGGCCGGCGGGTGCGCCGATGACCTCCTGCACGGTGCGCGCAGCACGGTATCCCTCCGGGCCCTGCCAGCACAGTGCGAGTGCGCAGAGCCGGTCGACCAGCTCTCTGACGCGTGGTGAGCGCCGAGGCTCCCCCAGACCGGTCGCCAGGTCGGGCAGGGGCGCGGGACCCAGCACGCACACCACCTCGAGCGCCTGCAGATGGGCCAGATCGAGGCTGTCCAGGGCACGCTGCACACTGGCCCGCGTCGTGGCACGAGCAGCCAGAGTGGTCAGGTCTCCCGGTGTGGGACGTGCGAGGTCCGGTCGCTGCACCAGCAGCTCGGTCAGCGCCTCAGGAGAACGCCCCCGCAGGTCGTCGGCGAGGCTGCGGGCACGGGGGGACACCCGACTACGGTAACCGTGGTGCGCCCGGACGTGCCCCGTCCCGAGACAACGTCCGCGGCCATCGACCGGTCCAACTGACCCAGGTGAAGGGAGATTGCGTGGGCGGGATCACGCGCGGTGTCCGAGGCGGTGGCGGCTCGGCCACGGTGGCGGCCCCCACTGGGTCACCGGCGGCCGTGGCGGTGGTCTTCGGTGCTGCCGGCTTCGTGATGGCGCAGACCCTCGCGCGGGTTCCTGCCCTACGAGACAGCGTCGGCGCCTCACAGGCCGAGCTGGGCATCGCGCTCGTGGGCGGGGGGATCGGCTCCCTGCTGGCCATGCCGCACACAGCCCGGCTGATCGAACGGTTCGGCAACCGCGCCGTCACCGCCATCGCGTTGGCGCTCGCCTGCATCGGGTGGGGCAGCCTCGTGCTGGCTCCGAACGTGTGGGTCCTCCTGGCGCTGTTCGTGCTGGCAGGGGCACCTGTCGGGCTCTGGGACGTCTCGATGAACATCCAGGGCTACCGCGTCGAGCAGCTGCGAGCGCGGACGGTGATGCCCTACCTCCATGCGGCGTTCTCCGGTGGCGCCGTGCTCGGTGCCGGCCTCGGTGCACTCGCCGCGTGGCAGGGGGTGGGACTGGCCCAGGTGCCCGTCGGAGCGACTGTCGCCCTGCTCGTCGGGCTCGGTGCGGTCCGCGCCTTCGTCCCCGCTGAGCAGCACGAGGCGTCAGGCGCCGAGCCGGACGGAGCCGACGGGAGTGATCGCGTGCCTGGCGGAGGACGCGGGCTGACCGGACTCGAGGTGCTCATTGGTCTGGTCTGCCTGGCCGCTGCACTGGCCGAGGGTGCGGCCAACGACTGGCTCGCGCTGCTCCTGGTGGATGTGCACGGCGCTCCGGAGGGGTTCGGGGCGCTGGCCTATATGGCGTTCAACGTGACCATGCTGGTCGGTCGGCTCGTCGGCGCTCCGCTCACCCGGCGGTGGGGACGCGACGGACTGGCGCGCGTCGGTGGCCTGCTGGCCGCGGTCGGCATCCTGCTGGTGACGCTCGTGCCGTCGTTGCCGGTCGCCGTCCTCGGTGGACTGCTGTGGGGACTCGGGGTGTCGACCGTGTTCCCGGCAGCCATGTCCGCCGCGGGCGAGGTGCCGGGCCGGGGAAACCGGGCGATCGGCGTGGTGAGCACGATCGCCTACGGCGCGTTCCTGTTCGGAGCCCCGACCATTGGTCTGCTGGCCGAGGCGTTCGGGCTGGACCGGGCGCTGTGGGTGGTCGTCGGCTTCCTCGTGCTCATGGTGGCCATCGCCGGGTCGCTGCGTCGCCGCTGACCGGGCACCGGCTGGCCGCTCAGCTCATCGCGGCGGCCGGCACCGGCTCCGGGCTGGCGGCCGTCAGCCCGCGTAGCGCCGGAACGCCGACGGGCTCCTCCGTCAGCAGCGGAAGGACCGCGCAACGCTCGGAGCCCTCCGAGAGTACGCGGGCGATCTCCGGCAGCTCCTGAGAGGCCCGCCGGCGCAGCAACGGGTCATCGGTGCGGGCCGCCGCCAGCGAGTTGTTGACGATCCATGCCCACGGCTCTATCCCGGCGCGCCGCAGGTCCGACTGCAGCCCCTGAGCCTCCAGCACGGGGGTGGCCTCCGGCAGGGTGATGATGACCACCTTGGTGTGATCAGGGTCCTGGAGCCGCATCATCGGCGTGGTGTAGCCGCCGTCGTCGCCGAGCTGCCGCACCACGTCCCGGTGGTAGGAGCCGGTGGCGTCGAGGAGGAGCAGGGTGTGGCCGGTCGGGGCGGTGTCCATCACGACGAACCGGCGCCTCGCCTCCTGCACGGCCCGTGAGAAGGCCTGGAACACGGCGATCTCCTCGGTGCAGGGTGACTGCAGGTCCTCCTCGAGCGCCGCGCGGCCGGCGTCGTCCAGGGCGGCGCCCTTGGATCGGAGCACGGTCTCGCGGTAGCGCTCGGTCGCGGCCAGCGGGTCGATGCGGGACACCTCGAGGCCCGGCACGGTGCCGTGCAGCGTCTCGGTGAGGTGAGCAGCCGGGTCGGTCGTGGTCAGGTGCACGTCCAGGCCGCGTTCGGCGAGGGCGACAGCGATCGCCGCCGCGACCGTCGTCTTGCCCACACCGCCCTTGCCCATCAGCATGATGAGGCCGTGCTCGTCGTCGGCCAGCTCGTCGACGAGAGCTCCGAGCGACGCGGTGCCCTCCGGCACCTGGACGGGAGGCGTGGTCGAGCCCGGTTCGTCTACCCAGGCCCGCTCGGGATCGAAGAGGCTGCTCAGAGCCTCCAGCCCGACCATGGTGTCGCTCTTGAGCGGCAGCAGGTCGATCGGCAGCCCCCGCAGCGTCTCGGGCAGGTCATTGAGGACGGCCTGCTCCCGCTCGTAGACGGCCACTGCGAGGTCGTCGGAGACCTCGGGCCGCGGCAGGACGGCGTTGACGACGACGTACTGCTCCCGCAGGCCGAGCGCCGCAAGCTCGGCGTGGGTCCGTTCGATCTCCGCGAGGGCGCCGCGTTGGGGCCGGGCCACGAGGATGAGTCGGGTGCGGTCCGGGTCGCCAAGCGCCCGGACGGCGTCGGCGTAGACGCTGCGCTGGCGGTCCAGCCCGGCCAGCGGGCCGAGGCAGGAGGCGTCCCCCTTGCCCTCGTTGAGGAAGTCGGTCCA
>DATGRS010000110.1:0-5612 GCA_035303365.1 Ornithinicoccus sp. | reverse complement strand
GCGACCCACGCGCTGAGGACGAGCATGAGGAAGGCGTCCATCTCGCCGTCGAACCGCGCGCCGAAGGCCGAGGCCGTGTCCGTCGCCCGCGCCACCTGGCCGTCGACGAGGTCGAGGAACAGGGAGACGCCCGCGACCGCGATGATCGTGATCGTCCAGGGAGAGGACTCTATGAGCTCCCCGGCGCGTAGCGATGTTGCGACGAGAGCGGTGACCGCGCAGCTGAGCGTCGCACGAGTCAGGGTCACGATGTCCGCCGGGCCCAGGGAGGCGGTGCGTTCCTGCCGCAAGGCGTGGATGACGAGCACGTCAAGGGTGGCCGTGGCGACGATCGCGACGAGCCAACCCGTCAGACCCCAGTCGCTGGCCCGGCCGATGCCGAGGAGCACCATCGCCTGCGGGAGCAACACGGTCAGCGCTCTCCGTGGACCCACGTGAAGAGTCTAGGGAGCGCTCGACGAGCATGCGTATGAACGAGGACCGCCCGGAACCAAGGTCCCGGGCGGTCCATGGTGTGTCAGCGCTGATGCGACATCAGTAGCCGGTGTGCACTGCGCCGCGACCGTGGAAGTCGTCGGTGCCGGGCTTGCCGACGTCGAGGGCGCGGCTGCGAAGCTCACGCTCTACCTGCTGGGGCTTCAGGTCGCCGCCCTTCTCCTCAATGATGAGGGCCGCTACGCCCGCGACGTGCGGCGCCGCCATCGAGGTGCCGCCGGACCAGTACCAGCCGCCGTTGCCGGTGCTGAAGACGAGGTCGAAGATCCAGCACGCCCGGGTCAGCCCGCCGACTGTGCAGGGCTCCTCACCGGGGTATGCGCCGTCCCCGCCCGGGGCGGAGAAGTCGACCATCGACGTGCCGTAGTTGGTGTAGCTCGCCGGCACGAAGAAGTTGCCGTCCCAGATCTCGCTCGCCCACCCGGTCGGTGCATACGCGGAGACACCGATGGCGTGCGGAGCCGAGGTCATGAACCGCACCATGTTGCCGTCGCCGTCCAGGTCGGAGGCATCGTTGCCCGCCGAGACCACCACGGTGGTGCCGTTCTGGTAGGCGTAGCGCACTGCCTTGTTCATCGCAACGGCCAGGGCGGTGACGTCGTCCTCGTCGCTGTTGCGCGGGATCTCCGCGCCGAGCGACATGTTGATGACGTCCGCGTCGACGTCTGTGGCGTGGTAGATGCCAGCGAACACGTCCTCGAACGAGCCTTCACCCTCCAGGTCGCTGAGCACTTTGACCAGCACCAGCTCGGCGTTCGGGGCGACCCCGATGGTGCCGAACGCGTTGTCCGCTGCGCCGATGGTCCCCGCCGTGTGCGTGCCGTGGCTGAACGTGTCGGGCAGCGCGTACTGCAGTCCCTCGCCGGTGAAGTCAGTGCTGAGGTCCATGTTGATGTTTGGGGTGAGGTCTGGGTGGTACAGGTCGAACCCGGTGTCCAGGACAGCAACCCGCACCCCCTCGCCGCTCAGACCGGCCTCCCAGGCCTCGACCGCGCCGACCGGCACGTGACCCCACTGCAGGTCGAAGTACGGGTCATCGTTTCCGGAGTTGGGCGGGAGGTCGTCGGGGTCAAGCTCCACCGAGGGTCCGAAGTTCACGTCGAAGCCGAGGTCCTGCACCATCGTGGTGCCCGGCACCCCCTTGAAACGCGTGTCAGCGTCGACCACTGCCACCCCGAACGGGTAGGCCGCGCTGACCGAACCCCCAGCCTTGGCGACCTGGGCGTTGAAGTTCTTGGGCAGCGCGTTGCCGTTGCTGATCACGATGAAGGTCGCATCCTCGGCGGCCGCCATGGCTGCCGGGGCGAGCCCGGCAGCCATCAGGCTTATGGCCCCGAGCCCCACGAGGGTCGTCTTGCGTTTCATGTGTTGCTCCTTTGGAATGTCACACGTAGAGGCCACTCACTTTTCCGAACTTTGCCCACGTTGTCTAGAGTCCTCTCACACGCGGCCTGCGGTTTTCCAGGCAGCTTCGGCGACGAGGACCGACGGACCGCGGGCTTCTCGACAGCCCGGGCACTCAGTCGCGGACCGCGGCCTCGGTCTCCCAGGTCGGGCGGAGCTCGAAGCCGCTGTCACCCGAGGCGGACGTGCGCACGGCGAGCACCTGGTGCAGCTGGATGTTGTTGAGCTCGAAGTTGACCCGCGACCCGGCCAGGTAGGCACCCCACACCCGCGCGGTGCCCAGTCCGGCCTGGGCGATGCACGCCTCCCAGTTGTCCGAGAGGTTCTGCGACCAGGCACCGGTGGTGCGGGCGTAGTGCTCGCGCAGGTTCTCCTGGTGCCGCACCTCCAGTCCGGTGTCCTCCATGACCCGCACGATGTGCCCGGAGCCGGACAGCTCACCGTCGGGGAAGGTGAACCGGTTGGTGAACTGGTCCTTGAGGGGGCCGTTGCGCTTGTTGTCCGGTCGGGTGATGCAGTGGTTGAGCAGCCGCCCCTGGTCACGCAGCCGGTCCCGCAGGAACCGGAAGTATGCCGGGTAGTTGCGCACGCCCACATGTTCCGTGAGGCCGATGCTCGAGACCGCGTCGAACCCCCGCTCGGTCACGTGCCGGTAGTCGCTGTGCCGGATCTCGGCGCGGTCGGTCAGTCCCTCCCGCGCCAGCATCTCCTGCCCCCAGGTCGCCTGGTTGCGCGAGAGCGTGACGCCCAGGGCGGTCACCCCGTAGTGCGTGACGGCGTGCCGCACCATGCCGCCCCACCCGCACCCGACGTCCAGCAGTCGCATGCCGGGCTGCAGACCCAGCTTGCGGCATACCAGGTCGAACTTGTAGGACTGCGCCTCCTCCAGCGTCGCCTCGTCGTCCGGGTAGACCGCGCAGGTGTAGGCCATCGAAGGGCCGAGCACCATCTCGTAGAACTTGTTGGAGACGTCGTAGTGGTGCTGGATCGCCTTCGCGTCCCGCGCGCGACCGTGCCGGAGCCCGTAGGCGATGCGCCGCCACGGCGCGGGTGCTTCCTGGGGCGGGATCTCCGGCACGTGCAGCCCGGTCTCGCGGACGAAACGGGCCAGGTCAGGCAGCTCCCTGAGCTGTGGGCGACGCACCGACAGACCGCCCAGATAGAGCGAGAGCTCGCGGTAAGGGTTGCCCTCGTCCATGCCGTCGAACGAGATCTCGTCGGCCAGGTACGCGCGCATCAGCCCGACCGACCTCGAGGCCGTGAAGAGGTAGTTCAGGGCCTTGGCGCTGTGGATCCGCACCACCTGGCCGTCGGGGTCGCCCCCGGTGGACCCGTCATACGCCTCGATCCGCAGCCCTGTCCCGGGGCCGAGATACCGGTCGAAGGCCTCACCGACCGTCATGCTCATCGTGCGCGCACCGCCTTGTCGTAGAGAGTGGGAAAGCGGCCGTCGGGGTCGTAGCGCCCCTTGACCTGCTCATAGCTGTCGCCGCCGTAGAGGCCGGCGAAGGTCTGCTCGTCGTAGAACGCCTCGGAGTAGAGCCCCTTGTGGCCCCCGAGCTCGGTCACCTTGGCCTCGATCGCCCGGTTGACGTCGCCCCGGCGGGCGCCGTCGGCGATCGGCACCGCCGACCAGAACCCGACGTTGACGTATGCCGTGCCGCGCCTCATCGGGTAGAGGGTCCACGGCGTCTCGTCACCGGGGCTCGTCCGCGGACCGCTGTCCCGCAGTTGGACCGGGCAGAGCCAGATCGGCTCGATGGGGACGTTCTGGAGGAACCAGTCGAGGAACTCCTCGGTCCGCTCCAAGGGGATCTCGACGTCCTGGATCACCCGCTCCTGCTCCGGTCGACCGCGCCACCGGTCGACGGTGGCGACGACGCCGCGGCGAGCCTCCAGGTCCTGGATCTTCCAGTAGAAGTCACTGCGCAGCCACTTCCTCGGCCAGACCCTGCGCAGCGCCGGGACCTGCGCGCCGAACGCCCGGGAGCACCAGAACCAGTCGGTGTCCCAGCGCCACAGATAGTCCCGGACGGTGAGCACGTCGCGCCGCCGGTGCTGGATCGAGCGGTAGTAGATCTGCTGGCCGGTGTAGTTGCTCGCCTGCGGCTGTCCCTCGACCTGGTCCGTCCAGCGACCGAGCGTCAGGTAGGTCTCGGTGCCGCTGAAGACCACGCCGTCGAGGAAGTCGACCGCCTCCCCGTCCCAGTCGCGGGTTGCCATGATGTGGCCGATCGCGTCCATCGCGTCGGTGAGCCCGGTGAACCGGAGGTGCCGCAGCGCGACATACGGCTGTACGGGCTCGGTCTCGATGGTGAGGGTGAGCGCGTAGCCGAGCGACCCGTAGCTGTTGGGGAAGGCATGGAACAGGTCCGCGTGCTCGTTGTCCGGTGTAGCGGTCAGGACGTCCCCGGTGCCGGTGAGGATGCGCATTGCGGTGACCGACTCGTGCGGCAGGCCGCTGCGGAAGCTGGTCGACTCGATGCCAAGACCGGTGACGGCCCCGCCGAGGGTGATGGTCTTGAGCTGCGGGACGACCAGCGGCATGACGCCGTGGGGGAGGAGCTCGTCGACCAGCTGCTCGTATGTCGTGAGCCCGCCGACCATGGCCGTAGCGGGTCGGTCGTCGGTCGCCTCGGTCACTTCGAGGACGCCGGTGAACTCGGACAGGTCGAGCCTGCCGGTGGCGGTGTCGCGTGGCCGGAACAGGTTGGACGTCTTCTTGGCCAGGCGCACCCCCTCCATCGAGCGGACGTCCGCCTCCGCACGCGCGATGGCGCGGTCAAGGTCTGCCGGACCGGGGGACATGGCCTCATCCTCCCGCAGTAGCCAACTGGCGCAACCCCATTCCGGCGGTGGCGTGGCGAGCCCCCTGCCATGACGCTGGGCTACTACTCGGTAGATTGGGCCCAGGAGGGTGCCATGACGGCCAGCCGGGCGCAGGAGGGACCGACATACGGTCTCCGCGGCGGAGCCGAGCCTCCGATGGCCCTAGTCGGGGCAGGTCTCCGGGGCCGCTGCGCTCACCGGCGTGACCGCCATCGCCGCCGGCGGGTCCCACAACCTCGCACTCGTCGGCGGGTCCTGGACGCTCGAGGGGTTCCTGGACCCGGTCGACACCGACGTTCTGAACACCGTGAAGGCCGGCGCGACCGTGCCGCTGAAGTTCCGTGTGCATGACGGCACCCCCGAGCTGACCGACCCGGCCGTCGTCGGCTCCTTCACCGTGGAACGCACGAGCTGTACCGCCGAGGAGACGGCCTCCGCTGAGGAACTGGCGCTCACCACGACCGGAGCCACGCAGTTGCGGTACACCGACGGTGCGTTCCAGCAGAACTGGAAGACGCCGAAGACTCCGGGGTGCTATCAGGTCACCCTGGCCACCACGGACGGCACCACCCTCACCGCCGACTTCCTCCTGCGCTAACCCACTCCGGTCCCGTGCCGGAACGGTGCGCCACATCCGCTCTCGAAGCAGGCAGGTGTGGCGCACCGTTTGGCTCCAGGGCCAGCTGACACACACGGACCGACGGGAACCTCCGGGGCGGTCCGTGTTGATGGTTTGGCTTGTCGAGCGGGCCGCAGCCTGGGATTGCCACCTTGTCGGCCTTGAGCCACGCTGGATTGATGGCCGACGAGCGGCGCGCCCGCGCCAGACCGGACTACCACGACCCGACCGCGGGGATCGGTGGAGCCGCACCCGCGCACAGCGC
>DATGRS010000109.1:0-2210 GCA_035303365.1 Ornithinicoccus sp. | reverse complement strand
GACACCTCCAGCAGGGGTTCGTCAACCTCGACGGTGTCACCCACGTTCTTCAGCCAACGGGTCACGGTGCCCTCGGTGACGGACTCACCCAGGGCCGGCATGGTCACGCGTTCAGACATTCGTCGTCTCCTCGTCCGGGGCCTTGCAGTCTACGGATGTTCCTGCCTCGGGGCAGGACATGTATGTGGTGTCAGGCATGAGCGTGCAGCGGCTTGCCCGCCAGCGCCAGGTGCGCCTCGCCCAGTGCCTCGTTCTGGGTCGGGTGCGCGTGGATGAGCTGAGCCACGTCATCGGGGAGCGCCTCCCAGTTGTAGATCAGCTGGGCCTCGCCCACCTGCTCTCCCATCCTGGCACCGACCATGTGGACGCCCACGACCGCACCCTCGGCGGCCCGGACGAGCTTCACGAAGCCGGCCGTGCCCAGGATCTGCGACTTGCCGTTGCCCCCGAGGTTGTACTCGTAGGTCGTCACCTCGCCGTGCTTCTCCCTGGCCTGCTGCTCGGTCAGTCCGACGGAGGCGATCTCGGGGTCGCAGTAGGTCACCCGCGGGATGCCGGTCTCGTCGATCGGTGTCGGCTCGAGGCCAGCGATCTGCTCGGCGACGAAGATGCCCTGCGCGAAGCCACGGTGGGCCAGCTGGAGGCCGGGGACGATGTCTCCCACGGCATACACGCCCTCGACGCCGGTGCGGCACCGCTCGTCGGTGGTCACGAACCCGCGGTCGAGCGTGACGCCGGCCTCCTCGTAGCCCAGGCCGTCGGTGACCGGGCCGCGGCCCACCGCCACCAGCAGGAGGTCCGCCTCGATCGTGTCGCCGGACTCCAGGGAGACCCGCACGCCGCTGTCGTCCTGCGTGGCCCCGGTGAACTTCACCCCGGTCTGCACGGTGATCTTGCGCTTCTTGAACGCCCGCTCCAGCGTCTTGGAGACGGCCTCGTCCTCGGCCGCAACCAGCCGCGGCAGCGCCTCCACGACGGTCACCTCGGCCCCGAACGAGCGGAACACCGACGCGAACTCGACGCCGATCACCCCGCCGCCGAGGACCACGACGCGCTCCGGCACCTCGGCCAGTGTCATCGCCTGGTCGCTGGTGATGATCCGGCCACCGATCTCCAGGCCGGGGAGGGAGCGCGCGTAGGAGCCCGTTGCGAGCACGACGTTCGTGCCGGTGAGGGTGCGGTCCCCGACCACCACCGTATGGGGACCGGACAGCTGACCGTGCCCCTCGACATACTCGATGGTGGCCGAGCTGACCAGCCCCTGCAGCCCTTTGTGCAGCCGGCCGACGACCCCGTCCTTGTAGGAGTGGACCTTGCCCATGTCGATGGAGTCCAGCGTGGTGTTGACCCCGAACTTCGCGCTGTCGCGGGCCGAGTCGGCGACCTCCGCCGCGTGCAGGAGCGCCTTGGTGGGGATGCAGCCGCGGTGCAGGCAGGTGCCGCCGAGCTTGTCCATCTCGACCATCGCGACGCTCAGCCCCAGCTGGGCGGCCCGCAGCGCACACGAGTAGCCGCCGCTGCCCCCTCCGAGAACCACGACGTCGAAGGTGTCTTGCGCAGGTGGGGTGTCAGCCATATGAGCATCTTGTCAAACACTGGGACAGCGGACCACCGAGGGTAAGGTCGCACCTATGGCGTGGTGGAACCGGCGAAGCAGCCAGGGACGCAAGCAGGGCGACAGCCAGGGGCGGGGCCGGACCGACGGTCCGGCCATGGCGATCGACCACAAGGCAGTCCGCACCCACATGGAGGGGTGGGTAGCGACCCACAAGGGGGTGGAGGCGTACGTCGAGCCGGCGACCAACGTCAGCACCACGACGCTGATCCTGATCGCGACCGACGGTGAGTGGACCCGGCGGGCGGTGGGGACGCCCAAGGCGGGGTTCCAGCTCGGTCGGCTCCTGGGCATCCCGGTGTATGACGTCAACCAGACCGGCTACCCGGCGCGCATGCGGGAGTGGAACCGGCGGCACAAGACACGCTGAGACCGTATGGCGGCAGGCCAGTGGCCCGTCGTCACCCGGTGGATCGGGTTAACGGTTCGTGTCGGGGGCGACAAGATGGCAGGCTGACCGCAGAACCCCTAGGAGGCGATCATGAGCGAGGACCCGTCGCAGGATGCGACCAGCGCCAGCGAGCACGTCGAGGACGACGTGAAGCGCAAGTTCCGCGAGGCACTGGACAAGAAGCACGCGCACAGCGGCAAGGAC
>DATGRS010000108.1:0-5782 GCA_035303365.1 Ornithinicoccus sp. | reverse complement strand
GCCGAGCGGGACGCCATCAAGGAGGGGCTGGGCGGCATCTCCGACATGCCCACCGTGCTGGGGTCGATCAGCATCCTGGACAACAGGGACGCCGAGCACGAGGCTGTCGTGCAGGTCGTCAAGGACGGCAAGTTCACCGTTCTGCCCTGAGCCGGCAGCTGCGCGACCGGACCGTCGCCCACCATCCCTGATCCCTGACGGAGGCGGACACACATGCAACAACTGCTCAACGGCCTGTTCATCGGGTCCATCTACGCGCTCTTCGCGATCGGCTTCACGCTGGTCTTCGGAGTGCTGGACCGGCTGAACCTGGCCCATCCTGCGGTGTTCGCCGTGTCCGCCTTCGTGGGGATCGAGCTGGTCGAGGTCGCCGGCCTGTCGATCTGGCTCACCCTCCCTATCGTCTTCGTGGTCGGAGGGTTGCTCGGCATCATCATCGAACGGGTGGCCTTCCGGCCGCTGAAGAACAGACCCGATGCCCACTTCGCGGGGTTGATCTCATCGATAGCGTTGGCCGGGATGTTCATCGCGCTGCTCCAGTGGCGGTACGGCCCGAACACCCGGCGCTTTCCCGCTGACTCGTTCCCCAGCACGAGCTTCAACATCCTGGGTGCCCAGGTGACCCTTCTGCAGGTGGCGATCCTGATCATCTCCGTGGTGCTCATGGTGGCTCTCACACTCCTGGTCGCCCGCTCCCGGCTCGGGAGGGGGATGCGTGCCATCGCGGAGAACCCGACGGCGGCCCGGGTGCTGGGCGTGAACGTCGACCGGGTCACCGTGACGACCTTCGCGATCTCCTCGGCGCTGGGCGCCGTGGCCGGTGCGCTCTTCGCGATGAACGTCAACAGCGCGCAGCTGGGGATGGGCACCGCGATCGAGCTCAAGGGCCTGGCCGTCATCATCGTCGGAGGCATGGGGTCGCTACCTGGAGCCCTCGTCGGCGGGTTGCTGCTCGGCCTCGCCGAGGTCTTCGCCGTGCAGTACGTCGGTTCGAGCTGGCGCGACCTGATCGCCTTCGGACTGCTGTTCCTGATCCTGCTGGTCCGCCCGCAGGGTCTGTTCGGGGCCCGCAAGGTGCGTGAGGTCTGAGTGTTCACCGAGTCGACCTTCGTCTTCATCGCGCTCACCGCGATCTTCGCCTACTCCTTCTACGCCGTCCTGGTCGCTGGCCAGCTCAGCCTCGGCCAGGCCGGTTTCGCCTCGCTGGCCGCGTTCACCGGCGCAACCCTGGCTCCCGACCCCAACGAGGTGGGTGACCTCCCGGCGCTGCTCATCGCCATCGTGATCGGCATGGCGGTGGGTGCCCTGGCCGCGGCGGTGCTCGGACTGCCGACGATGCGGCTGCGGGGCGTGTTCCTGGCGATCGCCACGCTGGCGTTCGCCGAGGCGGTCCGCATCCTGATCATCAACATGGACTGGACCGGCGGGGCGCAGGGCATGAGCGTGCCCAAGGTGCTGGAGCCCTGGATGGCCTGGACCGCGCTCGTGCTGGTCGCCTACTGGTTCTGGCGTCAGGGCCCGTCGCGCTACGGTCGTGCTCTGGAGGCGATCCGTGAGGACGAGCTGGCCGCCCGGGCGATGGGCATCGACGTGGGCGGGCACCGGCTCTCGGCGTTTGTCGCCGCCGGCGCGATCGCCGGCCTGTACGGCGTGCTGTGGGCGTTCTACGTCCGCCTCATCGCTCCGGAGGACTTCGGCTTCGCCCAGGCGATCGACGGCCTGGTCACCGCCGTCGTCGGCGGCTCGACCGTGTGGATCGGCCCCCTGCTGGGCAGCATCTTCCTCACCATGGTGCCCGAGGTGCAGCGCGCGATCGGCATCGAGGCCGGCTGGATCCGACCGTTCCTGTCCAGCCTGTTGCTGCTCCTGGTGATCCTCTTCCTGCCGGGCGGCCTCGCGAGCCTGTTGCCCCGTCGGGCGCAGCGTCTCGTGACCGGCACCGACGCCGATGCCGAAGCGGTCGAGGATGTGGCCGAGGCGCCCGGCGAGCCTGCCCGGGCCGGCCTCCATGCCGGACTCTCGCAGCGCGTCCACCCCGCTACGGGGGAGACGGTGGTCAACCTGAGCCGACTGGGCAAGGACTACGGCGGCGTGCACGCCAACAAGGACATTGACCTGCATATCACCGGGGGTGAGGTGATCGGGCTGATCGGACCCAACGGTGCGGGCAAGACCACCCTGGTCAACATGATCAGTGGCCTGAGCCGGCCCACCTCCGGCAGCGTCGAGGTGCTCGGTCTGGACCCGGGTCGTGCGGCGGTGCACAAGGTGGCTGCCGCCGGGGTGAGCCGGACCTTCCAGCACTCCAAGCTCTTCGGTCGACTCTCGGCACTCGAGAACGTCATGGTCGGCGGCCACCTGGTCAGCAAGCCGACCTTCCTCAGGCGACTGCTGTGGCTGCCCTCGGCACGGCGGGACGAGCGGCAGCTGGCGCTCCACGCGGCGAGTTGCCTCGAACGGGTGGGGCTGGCCGACAAGGAGGCGACCTCCGCCTCGGCGCTGTCCTACGGTGACCAGCGCCGGCTGGAGATCGCCCGTGCCCTGGCCTCGGACCCCTCGCTCCTGATCCTGGACGAGCCGGCAGCCGGCATGAACCACGTCGAGGCGGACGCACTCTCGGACCTGATCGGCTCGCTGGCCAGCGACGGCCTGACCATCCTGCTCATCGAGCACAACGTCGGCATGGTGATGAAGACCTGCAGCCGCATCGTCGTGCTCAACTTCGGAGAGGTGATCGCCACGGGCGCTCCCGAGGAGATCGTCAACAACCCCGCCGTTGTCGAGGCCTACCTCGGCAGCTCCGAGTCGGAGGACGCCTCGTGACCACAGCGCTTCTGTCAGTCGAGAACCTCGTCGTCAGCTATGGCCGGGTAGAGGCCGTCCGCGGCGTCTCCTTCGAGGCCGCCACTGGAGCCCTGGTCACCCTCGTCGGGGCCAACGGCGCAGGGAAGTCCTCGATCATCAACGCCGTCTCGGGGATCATCCGCCCACGGTCGGGCACGATCACCTTCGAGGGCAAGGACATCACCCGCACGCCGGCACACAAGCTGGTGGCCGAGGGTCTGGTGCAGGTGCCTGAGGGGCGCCAGGTGCTCGGCACGCTGACGATCCACGAGAATCTGCAGCTCGGCGGGTGGCACACCAACGACTCCACGGCGATCCGGGAGGTCTACGAGCGGTTCCCCGTGCTCGCCGAGCGTCGCGACCTGCCCGCCGGCGCGCTGTCGGGCGGCGAGCAGCAGATGCTCGCGATCGGTCGCGCGCTGGTGGCCCGTCCGCGACTGATGTTGCTCGACGAGCCGTCGATGGGCCTCGCGCCCAAGATCGTCGATGAGGTGTTCGCGGTGATCGAGCAGATCCGCGCGACGGGCACGACGGTGGTGCTGATCGAGCAGAACGCGCGCCGTGCGCTGCAGGCCGCCGACCACGGATACGTCCTGGCCAGCGGCGAGATCGCGCACCAGGGTCCGGCAGACCAGCTCCTTGCCGACGACCGGGTGATCCAGGCCTACCTGGGCGTGTAGGGCCAACGACGTCCGCGGCCGCGGGCATCCGGCACGCAGCGCGGCGCCTTCACCGCGAGAACCGCCGTCGCAGTCGCATGGCAGCCCGGCGCACGCCCTTGCCCAGCCCGGGCTCGGCGGCAGCGACCTGTCCCGGGGGAGTCACGGCATACCCGGACAGCAGCCAGGCCAGTGCGGAGGGGAGCCGCTCGGCCCACGCGGTCTCGAAGTGGTACGCCTGCGAGTCGTACACGTAGCGCACCGGGGTGCCGCTGCCCCTGAGCGCGGCGACGACCCGCTCGGCGTCGCGAAGGTAGGCCGCCTGCAGCTCGTCGTTGTCCGGCTCCTCGCGACCCCCGACGTCCACGTGGAAGCGAGTCGAGGGGTGCGGGGTCGCGAGGGCGGTCTCGATGTCACGCAGGTGCTGCTCGCCCGCCACCCAGAACGCGCTCGAGAACGCGCCGACCCCACCGAAGACGTCCGGCCGTCGAACCCACGCGTGCATGCTCACCACCCCGCCCATCGAGGAACCTCCGATCACGGTGTGCTCCCGACCCGGGAGCGTCCGCAGGGCGGCGTCCACCTGAGGCTTGAGCTGGTCGGTGAGGAACTCGACGTACGCGTCGGCGTCGCCTCCTCCCACGCCGGGCTGGGCATACGGCGAGTACTCCTCGATGCGGCGGTTCGGGGAGCACGGCACCCCGACGGCGATCGCGTCGATCCCCTGGTGGTGCAGGCGGGTCAGGGCCTGGTCGGCCGACCAGGTGGCGCCTGCGAACGAGAGCCGCGGGTCGAAGAGGTTGGCCCCGTCGTGCAAGTAGACGACGGGGTAGCGGGCGGCACTGTCGCGGTCGTAGTGGGGCGGCAGCCACACGTAGATGTCGCTGCGGCGGTCCAGGCCCACCAGGGAGACGTCGCGCCAGTAGCGCAGGTCGCCGACGACCGGCGCCCGGCGGGGGTAGCGGCGGAGCCGCCCGAGCCGGGGTGCCTCGTTCACTCCCGCAGAGTACTGGCGGACGACCGTGCGTGTCACCGCCAGGCTGCCCGGCCGTTATCCTCGGGGGTGGTGTGACGGCTGACCCGGAGCACCGTCCCGTTCCTGCGCGCGGCGCGCGCGACCAGCCAGAAGGAGCCCACGTGGCACTGCGGATGTCGAAGCTGTTCCTGCGGACCCTGCGCGAGGACCCGGCGGACGCCGAGCTGCCGGGCCACAAGCTGTTGGTGCGAGCCGGCTACATCCGCCGCGCCGCCCCCGGGGTCTACACCTGGCTGCCGCTCGGGCTCCGCGTGCTGCGCAAGGTCGAGGGGATCATCCGCGAGGAGATGGACGCGATCGGCGGTCAGGAGCTGAGCTTCCCGGCCCTGCTACCGCGTGAGCCCTACGAGGCGACCGGCCGCTGGACCGAGTACGGCGACAACATCTTCCGCCTGCAGGACCGCAAGGGCAACGACATGCTGCTCGGGCCCACGCACGAGGAGATGTTCACCCTCGCCGTGAAGGACATGTTCAGCTCCTACAAGGAGCTGCCGCTGACCCTCTACCAGGTGCAGACCAAGTACCGCGACGAGGCCCGCCCCCGCGCGGGACTGCTACGCGGCCGGGAGTTCATCATGAAGGACTCCTACTCCTTCGACGTCGACGACGCCGGACTGGCGGTTGCCTACCAGCGGCACCGCGATGCTTACATCAGGATGTTCGACCGGCTCGGGTTCGACTACGTGATCGTGTATGCCGACTCCGGTGCCATGGGTGGCTCGGCCAGTGAGGAGTTCCTGGCGGTGAGCCCGGTCGGGGAGGACACCTTCGTGCGATGCGAGGCCAGCGGGTATGCCGCGAACGTCGAGGCGGTCGTCATGCCCCCCGCGGAGCCGGTCGACGCCTCCGGCACGCCGTCCGCGCACGTCGAGGACACGCCGGACAGTCCCACGATCGACACCCTGGTCGCCCAGTCGAACGCCCTGCACCCGCGCCCGGACGGTCGCGAGTGGACGGCGGCGGACACGCTCAAGAACGTCGTGGTCATGCTGACGCACCCGGACGGCACCCGGGAGCCGTTGGCCATCGGCCTGCCCGGAGACCGCGAGGTCGACGGCAAGCGTCTGGACGCCCAGGTCGCCCCGGCGGAGTGGGCGCCGTTCGAGGAGAAGGACTTCACGGCATACCCCATGTTGGCCAAGGGCTACATCGGGCCGAAGATGCTCGGCTCGCAGAGCCCGTCGCGGATCCGCTACCTGCTCGACCCCACGATCGCGGAGGGTTCGGCCTGGGTCACCGGGGC
>DATGRS010000107.1:0-6186 GCA_035303365.1 Ornithinicoccus sp. | reverse complement strand
GGCCGCGACGCGTCGAGGCTGGGTCCGAACTGGGCGTGGTACTCAGCAGCGCTCGTCAGGTTCACCGGTTGTCCCACCGGACCGGCGTCGCAGGAGCCCACGAAGGCGACGACGGCCGTCGGGAGCGGCTCGATGTGGATGGCCGGCCCGGCCGGGATCTCCTCGATGTAGACCCCGGGCATCAACCGCTCGCCGCTCAGCGCGTCCGGCCGTTCCTCGACGGGGGCCATGCCTCATTCAACCGCTGGGCCATCAGGTCCACAAGGGCACAGCGCCCTGCCGCGCCCCGGCCCGCCCCAGCTTCGGCAGTCACCAGACCTCCTATCGACCCTCAACCAAGGCGGTATCTTCCCGTCATGACAGAGTCGTCGCGCCCATGACCAGCGAACCCGAGACCTCCCCGAGCACGCTCACCCGGGGGCGTGGTCAGCTCCGGGAGAAGGCTTCGAGATTGCGACCGACCGGCCGACGGGCGTGGTGGTCCCGCCTTGGCCTGTCCGTGCCGGGATGCTGGGTGGCGCTGCTCTTCGCGTGTCTGTCCTTCGTGCCCTCGCTCATTCCCCGCCCGCCGCTGTTCCAGGGCGCGATCACCGGGGTGAGCGCGGTCATCGGCTACGGCCTGGGGGTGCTGGGTGCCTGGTTGTGGCGCGAGCTCGCCGACCGCCAGCCACGGCCCGTCTCTGCGCGCCAGCTGCGCGCCCTGGCCATCACGGCACCCGTGGTGCTGGTTGTCGCGGTGGTCCTTGGCGTGTTCTGGCAGCGGTGGGCCGCACCCCTTGTCGAGCTGGAGCCGCAGTCACCTTTCACCGGGCTCCTGGTCATACCGGTGGCGGTCGTCTTTTTCCTGCCCGTCATCGGCATCGGACGCCTCCTGCGCGCTCTCGCCCGGAAGGTTGCCGACCGGCTGAGCCGGCACATGGGTCCTCGACCGGCGCGCATCCTGGGTGTTGTGGCGGTCCTCACGGCGGTGGCCCTGGTGTTCAACGGCGTGATCTTCGACCGCCTCACCACCGGTGTCAACGCCGCGTTCTCCCTGACCAACGGCGGCACTCCTGAGGGGCTCAGCGCACCGACCAGCCCACTACGCTCGGGCAGCCCGGACTCCCTCGTCGACTGGGACACCCTGGGCTTCCAGGGCCGCGGGTTCGCCGGTCAGGGTCCGGATGCCGCAGAAATCGCCGCAGTGGCCGACCAGGCCGGGACGCCTGCCCCGGACACGATGGACCCGATCCGCACCTACGCCGGCCTGGACTCCGCCCCCGACCTGGAGGCCCGGGCCGCCCTCGCGGTGGAGGACCTGGAGCGCGCCGGCGGTTTCGATCGCTCCCACCTGCTCGTGGTGACCACGACGGGCACCGGCTGGGTGGAGCCCACGTCGGTCTCCGCCTTCGAGCACCTGACGCTGGGTGACAGCGCGACGGTCTCGCTGCAGTACTCCTTCCTGCCCTCGGCCCTGTCCTTCATCGCCGACAAGGAGAACGCCCGCAACGCCGGTCGTGCCCTCTTCGACGAGGTCTACGAGCGCTGGGTACAACTGCCCACCGGGGAGCGCCCGAAGCTGTACGCGTTCGGCGAGAGCCTGGGCTCCTACGGCGCCGAGGCCGCGTTCAGCGGCGAGCACGACATGGCGAACCGGCTCAGCGGGGCGGTGTTCACCGGGCCGCCGCGGTTCAACCACCATTTCGGACAGTTTCTCCGCGACCGCGCTGAGGGCAGCACCGAGATCGCACCGGTCTATCGCGACGGCCGCACGGTGCGCTTCACCCAGGACCCGAGGCGACCCGCCGAGCCCGTGGACCAGCCGTGGGAGGGCACCCGGGTGCTCTACATGGTGCACCCCTCGGACGCGATCACCTGGTGGAGCACCGACCTGGTGCTGAACCGGCCGGACTGGCTCACGGAACCGCGAGGGAGTGATGTCCCGGACCAGACTCGCTGGCTGCCCTTCGTGACCTTCTGGCAGGTGAGCGGCGACCTGGCGCTGGCGATGGAGCCCGGCCCCGGCTACGGCCACAACTTCGCGGGCGAGCACGTCGACGCCTGGGCCCAGGTCCTCGATCTCGAGGACTGGACACCGGAACGTGCCGAGCGCATCCGCGCGTCGGTCATCGCCGACTCGCGGGAGCCCTTCGCCCCCTCCTCCTGACCTCAGTGGTGCTGTCCCAGCATCCGGTCCATCTGGCTCGGCAGGGAGTGCGGCGCCAACGTGAGGCGTCCCGGCCCAGCGACGATCGCCAGGTTCGCTCCGGACAGCCGCGAGGACAGTCTGAGCCTGCGGTGCACCGGCATTGCGGGGAGCAGGTATGCCGGCGCCACCACGAGGTCCGTGGGCCGCGTCTCGGCGAGCAGCACGTCCCCCGAGCGCCCCGCCTCCCGGAACTCATAGTCCGCCTTCTCGAGCATCCCCCGGACCCTGTCCTCGTCGTCGCCGATGACCACTAGCGGCTCATCGGTCCTGGCCGCCAGGCGGCGGGCGATGTCCACCGTGAGCCGCGCGTCCTCCCCGTGCCAGGAGATGCCACCCGAGCCAGGGACGACCAGCACCCGGTCCCACGCCGAGGTGAGGTGCACCGCGATCGCCGGGATCTCGGCGCCGGCGCCGACGCCGTCCAGCTCGCCCCCGAAGAAGTAGCTCGGGCCCGGGCTCGGCCCCTCCCACCCCAGCACGACCAGGGTCGCATCCGTCTCCTCGGCCAGCTCGAGAGTCCCGTCAGCGAACGACTGCGACAGGCGCACGACACCCTCGCAGTCATAGCCGCCCGCCTCGGCGGCCCGCTCGGCCTGCTCGACGCTGCGCCGCGCGGCGGCCTTGCCCTCACGTGGGGCCACCACGAACGGGATCTCCACGCCGTCGTCCCCGCGCGCGATCCTTCCGGCGAAGTCGATGAGGGGACCGGCATCCGTGGCGTCCGACCGCACGTCCACCAGCACCCGCTCCCCCACCGCCTCGCCCGATGCCGCCGGCGCGGGCATCTTCGTGATGAAGTACTGCGTGCCGAAGCTGGTCAGCAGGGCGGCGATGACGATCGTGACGATCGAGGCGTTGACCACCCGCTGCTCGAAGAGTCCGAGCTCCAGGCCGATCTGTCCAACCGCCAGAGTCGACGCCGCCTGGCCGATGCTCAGCGAGCCGATCAGTCCACGCTCCGCCGAGGAGTAGCTGAAGAGCACGCTGGCGAGAACCACCGCCAAGCCCTTGCCGACGAGGACCAGCCCGACGAAGACCAGAGCCATCAGGAGCGTTCGCGGGTCCACCAGAGCGGCCGGGTCGATGCGCAGCCCGATCGAGACCAGGAAGGCTGGGACAAAGACGCTGGAGCCGACGAAGTCGATGCGCTCCATGAGCTCGCTGTTCTTGGGGACCAGTCGGTTCAGCCCGATCCCGGCCAAGAAGGCCCCGATGATGCCCGCGATGCCGCCCAGCTCGGCCAGGGTGGCCGCGGCTGCCATGGCGGCCAGGGCGAACAGCAGGCGCTGCATCCGCGAGCGCCCGACCCGGACGAAGAACCACTCACCGACGCGCGGCAGCACCCACAGGGCGAACCCGACCACCAAGGGGATGCTCAGCCACAGCGGCAGGTCGGGCGCGGCTCCCACGGTGCTGTCCGGGTCGATCGCCTCGACGACGGCATACGACGTGGCGACAGCCAGCACGAGGAGGGCCAGGACGTCGGCGACCACCCCACCGGACATCGCGTCCCGGACGGCACGGGTCTGCTCCAGGCCAGCCGCCCGCACGTCCGGATAGGCGACCAGGGTGTTGGAGGCCCACATGGACCCGAGGAGTGCTGCTGCCAGGATGCCTGCCTCGAAGTAGGCCAGGCCGGCCGCCAGGCTCAGGCCGAACGGGATGACGAAGGAGAGCAGCCCGAAGCCGAGCGCGCTCTGCCGGTTCTCGTTGAAGGCGTTGATGTTGAAGCCGAGGCCGGCCAGGAACATGAGGTAGAGGATGCCGATCGAGCCCAGGTCGAAGACGAGGTCGGTCCGCCCCATCCATCCAAGTCCGAACGGGCCGAAGAGCATGCCGAGGAAGATGAGGGCGAGCAGGCCGGGAACCCGCAGCTTCGCGCCGAGGATCGGGCCGGCCAGGATCGCCAGAAGGAGGACCAGCAGGGTCATCTCGACCGTGCTGGACAGCTGGGTCATGACCGGAGAGTAGCGGCACCCGGGCCGGTCCCCTGCCGGACGCCACCCAGCAGCCTGAGGGACACCGTGGTCGGCCTACCGCCGAGTCGAGCGGTTCGGACCGCTCGGCGGTACGCTCCAGCAGCTCCGACGAAGGAGCCGCCATGTCGACACGACCTCGGGTCCTGGTCCTCAACGGGACCTCCAGCTCCGGCAACTCCAGCCGACCACGTCCTGCTCGACCGGGAGTCCGCCGTTGACCTCGCACGGAGCCTGCACGGCGTGCCCGCCGCGCTCATCGGCGTGCGATGCGCTGGGTCGAGAGCGGCCCTGACCTGACCGCGCTGGAGCGTCTGCGACCTCACCTCGTTCCCTACGGCGTGAGGTGCCGCGGCCTGCCCGAATCCGGCTTGCTGAAGTCGCAGACACCGCTCGGGAAGATCTCCTCCAGGCGCTGGACCTCCGCGCGGGTGGGCTGCCACTCGCCATACAGGCCGGTGTTCACGACCTTGGCGACCGGCTGCAGGGCGCACTGCCAGACGCCGCCCTCGTACGGACCGCCGGCGACCCGGCGCGAGGACGAGTAGATCGGGAACTGCTCGGTGCAGGTGCCGGGCTCCGCGTCGTCGAGGACACCGGCCCACACGTCGTCACCCGACGCGATGAGATCGCCGTCCGTCGTGAAGCAGGCGTCCGTCGCCATCGCGGGCTTGTTCGCGGCCACGCTCTGGCCCGGGTTGGCCGCGATGTTGGCCATCCACTCGTCCACGACCTGGAACGCCAGCGGCGTGACGTCGGCGGCCTCCTCGGGACGAGCATCCATGAACCAGATCACCTGGTTGCTGGCGTCCCCGTCGACGTTGAGCATCCGCTGGCGGCTCGCGAAGGACTGCTGTGTGTTGTGCATGTCGAGCTCGTCCTCGAGGTAGTGCCGGATGTCGACGACCGGGATGTCGATGTCGCCCTGGAACTGCATGCCCGACTCGTAGAGGGCGCGGATCGCGGCAGGGTCACCGGCCTTGCGTGCAGCCGGCGTCACCCCGTCGTCCGGGCTCAGGCTCATGTTGCGCGAGCTCCACGGGTCGAAGCTCTGCGGGGAGAGGGCGCCCTGGAACGGGAAGCCCTCAGGCACCAGGTCCTTGGTCGCCTTCCAGCTGCCGACCTGGGCGTTGAGGTCGAGGAACTCCTCCGGCGTGATGACTCCGTCGAGCAGCGCCTGCAGGCCGTACTGCACGCCGACGTTGTCCCACGGGGTGCGGGCGAAGCCGTCCGCGTCGGTGCCGTAGACGTTGACCAGGTCGCCCCAGTGCGTCCACTCGACGCCGTCGGCGCCCTGGGCCAGCTTGTCGAGGTCGTCCACGTCCGTGAACGTCGGGTTCAGCGCCAGCGGCGTCAGCCCGAACCAACCGGGTTTGCACTCCATCAGCGCCGGCGCCGGCGAGTCCGGATCCTTGTCCATCACCTGGTAGCCGAACGCCGCCATGACCTGGTAGAGCCCGGTCCACTGGGCGATGTCCCCACCGGACAGGTTCTTCGGGTATGCCGTGCCGTTCAGTCCGATGACCGCCTGCCGGGTCTCCGGGTCCTTCCACTTGGGGTTGGTGCGGTCGGTCGCGTCGAAGTAGTGCTCGAGCAGCTCGCAGTCGGCCACGTGGATGATCTGGGTGACCATGTCCGGGTAGGAGTACTGCGGGATCGCCGCGTCGATGATGCCCGGGTGGTTCTGGGCGTAGACGTACTGCTGGATGGCACCGCCGGAACCGCCGACGGCCACGGTGTAGTCGGGCACGCCGTAGGCCTCGACCGCACGCTCCTTGACCATCAGCGCGGTCTCCCCTCCGAGCTGCAGGTTGTAGTGGGTGCTGGTGCGCGTGCCGCTCGACCACATCACGCCGTAGCCGAGTCCCAGCAGGTCCGCCGGCAGCATGGCCCCGGTCGAGGTCGTGCCCTGGGTGTGACCGAGCGCGACCCCGCCCTGGAAGCTGAAGACCAGACGCTTGTTCCACAGCGAGGCGTCGGGCGCAGCTTCAACGTCGTCGTCGACGGGCGCGAGCGCCGCGA
>DATGRS010000106.1:0-7028 GCA_035303365.1 Ornithinicoccus sp. | reverse complement strand
AAGCTGCCCACCTGCGATCAACGCCAGTGCTGGGTGCCAGATGACATGGCACCGTATAGTTGCTCAGTTATTCGTCGGGACGCTCCAAATCTCGCAACTCCCACTCGTCCGGCCCGGGGCACGTTTCAGCTAGGAAACTGTCGACAGAAGAAATTTGACCACTCTCCTCCATCTGCACTAGTTGAGGCATCAGCGCAGAAAAAGGAGTCCAAGCGTAGGGATTTTCAAGGAATACCTCCTTGCTCGGAATGAGATCTGAGTCGATCACGACGCCGTACCCTTGGGCGCAGGGCAGGGTGTCCGAAATCCAGTGATCGTACAGACGCGCGAATTGGCCCTCAGTCAGAGGTGAAAGAAAATCAGGGTTGATCGGGTACTGAGCAGTGCAAATGTAGATGCTGAGATTGCTCGCTTCAAACTGGTCCTCCGGGACTGTCACCCATCCGTCTTCACCCTGCATCCACCCTTCCTCTGCGAGGCAAGCATCCACGACCTCCTGAGATTCCGAGGGGCTCACGGTTCGGACTGCTTGCACGTCTGGAGGACTCTCTATCCCTAGTGACTTGGCCAAGCCAGCCAGGTGTTCTTCCCAGACAATCGGTTGCGCACTAGGCTGCGTAGCCCCAGGAGCCAGGTCATCTGCGCCACACGAACTCAGGAGGACACTGACCACGAAGCCCCCGAGAACCGTCCTCACCGAAACTGCCACCGGCTTGCTCATTTAACCGCAAATGAGGTACGGAATGCTGACCCACGAGGCACGACTGGTGTTCGCCTGAATTTCAGAGACTGTCGTCCACAGCATGTTGACAGTGCGGTCCGGGTTTGGATAGTCAACCCAAGAGTAGTACTTCCAACTGTGGGTTCCACGCACAAACGGCTTTCCCGTGTGCTTCCAAGCGTCAAACTTCAGTGTACCGATCGTGCCGGCCGTGATTTTGATCGGCACGTGACAATCTTCTCCGAAGCGCACAAAACTAGCGCTGTGCGAAGGTGATGCGGTGACAACGAGCAACGCTAGTGCCGCCGCCCCCCCCTCCCATGCGCTTGAGCAGCCGGCCACGTCGCTGTGAACTGATCATCTCTACTCCCCGAATAGTTTGAGACTGCGTCTGCAGGAGACTACCCCCACCGCGGGGGCAGCGCAAGAGGTCGCGCTGACTCATAAGAAACCTCCGCGTAGACCGATACGTTGCCTCAGATGATTTCCTCCGCGTAGCGGTGTGGGAGTCGGGTTCGGGACAGGTGTCGGAGTAGCCCGTTCTTATGGAGCTCACGATGCCGAAGCGGCTGGCTGTCACGAAGAAGAAGGCGCGCGTCTACCGGAGTGCGGACCGGGTCGGGAACGCCCGGATCCTGGACGAGCTGGTGGAGTTGACGGGGTGGCATCGTGACCATGCGCGGGCGTCGTTGCGGGACGCTTTGCGGTTGAAGGTGCTCGAGCCTCGTACGGGCCGGCCTGCCACCTACGGTGATGATCTGCTGCCGGCGCTGGTGCGGTGCTGGGCGGTGCTGCGCGCCCCTGCGGGCAAGATCCGGGCGCCGATGTTGCCGACGATGGTCGTGCTGCTGCGCCGGGACAAGGAGATCGTTCTGAGCGATGAGCAGGCCGTGTTGCTGTCGCAGATGAGCGCGGCGACGATCGACCGTCGGCTCGACAGAGCGGGCGAAACTGTTCCCCAGGGGACGGTCCCATACCAAGCCCGGGACGCTGCTGAAGTCGCAGATCCCTGTCCGCACCTGGGCGGACTGGGACGACGCGAAGCCGGGGTTCGTGGAGATCGACCTGGTCGGCCACGAGGGCGGCAACGCCTCCGGGGAGCACTGCTACACCCTGACGGTGACCGACATCGCGACCGGGTGGACGGTGAACCGGTCGTGCCGCGGGGGCCGGACCGGACACGCTAGCGGGCCTATCGGCATACGGCCGCGAGGCCCTGGCCGTGCCTGTCGCCATCAGCACCGCACGCACCACCTGAGCACTCACGGCCAGGTTTGCCCGGCCGGTTTGCTAACCGCTACAGAGCCATCTCCTGCGCCCGGCGCCGGATCTCCGTCTTGTGTCCCGCACGCAGCGAGGCGATCGCACTGCCGTCGGACAGTGACTCGTCGTCGGCGAGGAGCCACTCGATGATATCCTCGTCGCGGTAGCCGCCGTCAGCCAGCACCGTGATGGTCCCGCGGAGCGAGTGCAGCGGCCCCTCCTCGGTGAGGAACAGGGCCGGCACGTAGACCGCCCGGTTGGGCCCCCGGCGCGCGCCGATGATGTCACGGTCCTGCAGCCAGGTCTTGACCTCAGCCAGGGAGGCACCGGTCAGCTCCATGATCTCGGGCACGGCGAGCCACTCGGCGCGTTCGGCACCAGAGCCGGTGGGCTCTGAGGGGGGAATTACATCGCTGTCGTTTACCACATCTTCCAGTCTGCCACAAGAAGCGACACGCCGTGAATCTGGCGGAATGTCCGAAACTCGGGTACTTTTCACGTGCGTCACAAGAAGCACACCCGTAATCACACGCCACACCTGCCCCTGGCCCGAAAGGTGGACTGATGAGCCCCGTCGCAGACCTGCCCCCAGCGCTGCACGTCGAGACTTCCGCCGTAGACCTGGTGCGTCAGGGGCTGGCCAACCAGCTCGCGACCGCCCAGAAGGTGTGGAAGGACTACACGGTCAAGCCGGGCGACACGCTCTACGACCTCGCGATCGAGCACGACACCACGGTCAAGGCGCTGGTGAAGCGCAACAACATCAAGGGCTTCATCCAGCCCGGTCAGGTCATCGAGATCCCGGGCAAGGCCGGCAAGGACTCCGCGAAGAGCTCCGCCAAGAAGTCGAGCAGCAAGGGGAAGGCCTCCAGCTCGGCAGGGGGCACGGTCACCGTCAGGTCGGGTGACACGCTCTCCGCCCTGTCCGCGAGGTATGACGTGTCCGTCGGGTCGATCATGCGGGCCAACGACCTGTCCACCTCGATGATCTACCCGGGCCAGAGGCTGACCATGCCCGGGACCAAGACCGGCAGTTCGTCCGATAAGTCCGACAGCAAGTCCGGCAGGTCCACGAGCAAGGCGCCGAGCGACTCCTCCGCAAAGGTCACTGTCCGCCCGGGCGACACGCTGTCGCACATCTCTGCCCGACACAACGTCTCGGTCTCCTCCATCATCCGGGCCAACAACCTCCCGTCGGCGATGATCTACCCCGGTCAGCAGCTGACCGTCCCCGGCGCGAAGGCCGAGTCGAAGGACTCGGGCAAGAGCTCCGGCAAGGACAGCCCGAAGCGTTCCGGCGGGACGGTGACCGTGCGGGCCGGCGACACCCTCACCCACATCGCGCAGGACAACGGGGTCTCCCTCAAGGCGCTGCTCAACGCCAACCCCGGCGTCAACGCCCGCGGGCTGCACGTCGGTCAGAAGATCACCCTGCCCGGCGACGCCGCCGCCGCGAGCCGCTCCTCGGCATACCGCGACGGTGAGGGGGCGAAGAAGGGGGCGCCGAACACGTTCCTGCACTACACCTACAGCGACAAGGTGGCCGGCTCAGCCGCCGCGAACCGTGAGTACCTGGCCGACGCGCCGGTCCCGGACAAGAGCGAGGTCAAGAAGCTGGTGCGCGAGACCGCCAAGCGCCACGGCGTCGACCCCGACCTGATGCTGGGGCTGAGCTACACCGAGTCCGGGTGGAACCACCGTCTGGTCTCCCCCGCCAACGCGATCGGCATCATGCAGGTGATCCCCAGCTCGGGCGACTGGGCCTCCAGCCTGGTCGGTCGAGAGCTCAACCTGCTGGACCCGCAGGACAACATCACCGCCGGCGCCGTGATCATGCGGGCGCTGCTGCGGTCGGCCGACAACGAGGACCAGGCGATCGGCGGCTACTACCAGGGCCTGTATGGCGTGCAGACCAACGGCATGTATGAGGACACCAAGAACTACGTGCGGGTCGTCAAGCACCACCGCGACCGGATGTGACCGGTAGGTAGCCCAGCCCACCTCCCCCGATTAGGCACGCAGGCTCCGTATCCTCGGAGGGTGAGCACCGCGACCTCTGCCGTGATCGACCGTGTCCTGGACGGTCGATACCGCGTGGAGTCCCTGCTCGCCAAGGGCGGCATGGCGTCGGTCTACTGCGCCACGGACGTGCGGCTGGACCGCAAGGTCGCGCTCAAGGTGATGCACGCCCACCTGGCTCGCGACGAGGAGTTCGTCACCCGGTTCCGGCAGGAGGCGCGCACCGCCGCCCGGCTCTCCCACCCGCACGTCGTGTCGGTCTTCGACCAGGGCGAGGACGACGACGTCGTGTTCCTGGCCATGGAGCTGGTCGAGGGGCGGACCCTGCGGGAGGTCATCACCGGGCACGGGGCGCACAGCGTCCGCGACGCCGTCACCTACTTCGAGCCCGTGCTGCAGGCGCTGGCCGCCGCCCACGAGGCCGGTCTGGCGCACCGCGACGTCAAGCCCGAGAACGTGCTGATCCGGCATGACGGCATGGTCAAGGTCGCGGACTTTGGCCTGGCCCGGGCGGTCACCGCCGCCACCTCCAGTCACAGCACCGAGCTGGTCTGGGGCACCGCGGCCTACCTGGCTCCGGAGCAGGTGGAGCGCGGCCGCACCGACGAGCGCAGCGACATCTACTCCGCCGGGCTCCTGCTCTACGAGCTGCTGACCGGCGTCAAGGCCTTCCCCGGGGACAGTCCCGTCCAGGTCGCCTACGCCCATGTCCACGGCGAGGTGCCGCGCGCAGGCGACGCGGTGCGGACGGTGCCGGCCGAGATCGACGCCTTCATCCAGTGGGCGTGCGCCAACGACCCCGAGAGACGGCCCACCGATGCAGCGGCGGCACTGACCGAGCTGCGCCACTCGATCCGCCAGCTCTCCGACGGCGAGCTCGACGCCCTGCCCGGCAGGCGCGTTGTGGACGAGGACCTCACCCAGCCCTTCGACCACACCCGGCCGCTGCGGCCGACCGACACCCTCGCCGTCCCGCGGGAGGTGCCGGGGCACTACGCCCGCACCCACGGCAACCGGCCACCCAAACCGGCCCGCCTCAGCGCGGCCCCGCGCCCACGCCGCAGGGTGAAGGCCGCGGGCTGGCTGCTCGGCATACTCCTGCTCCTGATCGGTGGTGCCGGTGCCGGCGCTGCCTGGTACTTCACCGAGGGCCCGGGGATCCACTCCCCGGTGCCCACGCTGGTGGGACTCACCGAGGCCGAGGCCCGCCAGGCGCTGGACGCCGAGGAGCTGGACACGGTCGTCGCGCTGGAGTACTCCGAGACCGTCCCCGCCGACGAGGTGCTGGCCGCCTCGCACGAGCCCGGCACCTCGCTGCGCCACGGGACCGACGTCACCCTGACCGTGTCGCAGGGGCCGGAGCGGTATGCCGTGCCGCCGGTTGTCGGGAGGACGCTCGACCAGGCGACCCCCATGATCGAGGACGCCAACCTCACCCTGGCCGAGCCGCAGCTGGTCTATCACGAGACCATCCCCGAGGGGCAGGTCATCTCCGTCTCACCGGAGGAGGGTGCGCAGCTCAAGCCGGAGTCGGAGGTGACCCTGACCGTGAGCCAGGGCCGGCAGCCCATCGAGATCGTGGACGTCACAGGTCAACCGCAGGGCGACGCCGAGAAGGTGCTCAGCGACGCGGGTTTCTCCGTGAGCATCGCCCCCGAGCCGGTGTTCAGCGACGCGGTCGAGGAGGGCCGCGTCGTCTCGCAGACTCCCGCCGAGGGGACCGGCTTCCGCGGTGACACCGTCACACTGACGATCTCCAAGGGGCCGGAGCTGTTCGAGGTGCCCTCGGTCATCGGCAAGCAGTGGGCGGAGGCAGAGCAGCTGCTGACGGACGCGGGTTTCGTCGTCAAGCGCGAGGACCTGGCCGGGGGCTACTTCTCGACCGTGCGCTTCCAGAGCGTCAACGCCGGCGAGATGGTGCCCAAGGGCACCGAGATCGTCCTGACGGTGCTGTAGGCCCGCCGGGCTCGGGCCGGTGGCGGGTATCCGAGCCCGTGGGTTGCCTCAGGCGCGGCTGCCCAGCAACGCGGTGAGCACCGAGGCAGCGTGGTTGGTCTGAGCGTCGTCGACGTCGAGGTACCAGACGAACCGGACGTGCTCGGGACCCGTGGCGTAGCCCAGCACCCCCCGCTCCCCCGCCGCCGCGATGAAGTCGGCCCCGGTCCAGCCGGCAGCACCCACGTGGAGCACCATGATGTTGGTGTGGACGGCTGCCGGGTCGACCACGGCAGGAGCAACCTCGCTCACCGCCCGGGCGACGCGCTGGCAGCGGGCGTGGTCGTCGGCGAGGCGGTCCAGCTGGTGCTCCAGCGCATAACGACCGGCCTCAGCCAGGATGCCCACCTGACGCATGCCCCCGCCGAACCTCTTGCGCCAGACCCGAGCCTCCGCCATACGCTCCGCGGAGCCGACGAGCAGCGAGCCGACCGGTGCACCCAGACCCTTGCTCAGGCACACCGCCACGGTGTCCGCACACGCGCCGTAGTCCGCCAGCGGGGTGCCCGTGGCGACGTGCGCGTTCCACAGCCGGGCACCGTCCAGGTGCACCGCCATGCCCCGCTCGTGGGCCCGGCGGTGCAGTTGCTGCATCGACTCCAGCGGCTGCACGGTCCCGCCGCCGAAGTTGTGCGTGTTCTCGACCACCACCAGGGACGTCCCGACCTGGTAGGCACCGCCATCGGTGACCGCGAGCGCCATGGCGGCCTCGACGTCCAGCCGCCCGTTGGTGGCTCGCCAGCTGCGTGAGGTGATGCCGCTGAGGACGGCCGCGGCGCCCATCTCGGCCCGGAGCACGTGGGCGAGGTCGTCGGAGATCAGCTCCTGCCCCGGGGCCACGTGCAGCCGGATGCCCAGCTGGTTGGCCATCGAGCCGGTCGGCGTGAAGAGCGCGTCCTCGTGGCCGAGGAGGTCGGCGACCTGGCGCTGCAGCGCGAGGACCGTCGGGTCCTCGGCATAGACGTCGTCGCCGACCGGCGCCCACGCCATCGCCTGGCGCATCGCCTCAGTCGGCCTCGTCAGGGTGTCC
>DATGRS010000105.1:0-8816 GCA_035303365.1 Ornithinicoccus sp. | reverse complement strand
GACCAGCAGCTCCAGCTGCTCGACCCGTGCGGCTAGGTCCTCGTTGCCGGAGCCAGCGGCCATCGCTGCCCCGCCGTCCAGCAGGGATCCGCAGGTGGGGCAGGTCTGCGCCTCATACCCCTCGGCCGAGCCGGCGTGCGGCGTGGCCACGGCGAACGGCACCTGGTCACCGAACCGCGGTCGCACACCCGGCCCGGGGTAGCCGATGTTCTCGACCAGCGTCTCGAACCGCTCCTTGAGCGTCTCGGGGATCCGTTCCTTGATGGTCTCCGGTGTGCGCTCCTTGGTGGTCTCCGGGATCCGCTCCTTGATCGTCTCGCCGATGAGCTCCTTGATGCGCTCCTTCACGGTCTCCGGGGAGAGCTCCTTGGTCGTCTCGGGGCTGCGCTCCTTCAGCGTCTCCGGGGTGAGCTCCTTGGTGGTCTCGACCTGCTCCTTGACAGTCTCCACGCCGGTGCCCGGCGGCTCGCACATCGAGTTGGCAGCCGCGATGTCACCGGCGCTCAGCCCGGTCCGCTGACCGATCACCGCTGAGGAGTCGGTCGGCGTGATCGTCTCCGCGCCACCACGACCGAACGCGGTGCGTGGGTAGTGCATGATCGAGCCGTAGTCGTAGGTGCCGACGTCCTCGCCGTCGGAGATGTGCTGGTTGAAGTTGTGCTCGGTGCCGGCCTGGATGTTGGCCCAGTTGATGGTCACGAACGCATCGCGGTCCTCGCGGGACTGCTCGTGCCAGAACCCGACAGCGTGCCCGATCTCGTGGATCGTGTTGCCCAGCGTGCAGCCGGGCGCCAGGTTCACCTGCTGCCGCCCACCCCGACGCCCCACATGTGCCGAGCAACCGTCGCCGGCCTGGAAGTGCACCCAGTCCGGATAGTCGGCGGCGTTGGTGTCGGTCCGCAGCACGAAGGTGAACCGCGTGTTGCGCTGCCAGTGGTTGATCGCCTCCGTGACGCGGTCCTGGTCCGGCAGGTCAGGGTCGATGTCGTAGGGCACCACGCAGCCCGGCCATCGGAACTGGTCCCCGCTGATCAGCACACCTGCGGTGCCCAGGTCACCGCGGGCCTCAGCCGCCAGCTGGGCCGACTGGTGCTCGACCTCCTCGACCGTGCCGAGCAGGATGTCACCCTCGAAGATCGCCTGGCCGTTGATCACCGAGTACTGGACCGCCTTGGCTCGGAACGTGTTGCCGGCGATCAGTGCGGTGCGGACCGACTTGTTGCGTGCCGGCGCGCGGAACTCGTCCTTGTCGGAGCCCCCCTCGGTGCCGCCGCCCATCCCCGTGCCGTTCGATTCAGCCATGTCCTGTCCCCTTTCCTCCGTGATGATGCTTGCACCATGGCGCGCTGTCTGCAGTTAGCGCTTCATCGACCGTAGGGCGCTCGGCGGCGTCTGTATATGAGTAGTTCTGCCCATGCGACTCCGGCGTCACGACCTCCCTACCGTTCCACGTGAAGGCGATCGGGATGGCCCGTGGCGTCCCGTCCTTGGCGACATAGGCCAGCCGACGTGGGCCAAGCTCATCGACTTCAAGACGACTTTGCCGAGCGCCGTCGAGGAGCTCGTCGCGCAGCGTGCTCGCCGTGAGCGGGACCACCTTGTGTGACACCTTGGACGCCGAACGACGGCTGAGGTGTAACATCTGAGCACTCGTTGCGGCATACTGGAGGGATGTATGGCAACGACTTCGGTGAGCCGCTCAACGCGGCCGAGACGCCCGACTATGCCGATGCGGTCCAGGAGTACTTCGACGGACTCATCGACCGGGACCAGCGCATCGAGCCGCGGGACGCCATGCCCGAGGAGTACCGCAAGACGCTGATTCGCCAGATGGCGCAGCACGCGCACTCCGAGATCATCGGGATGCAGCCAGAGGGCAACTGGATCACGCGTGCCCCGAGCCTGCGACGTAAGGCGATCCTCATGGCCAAGGTCCAGGACGAGGCGGGCCACGGGCTCTATCTCTACTCCGCCGCGGAGACCCTCGGCACCGACCGTGCCGAGCTGCTCGACCTGCTGCACGCGGGCAAGCAGAAGTACTCCTCGATCTTCAACTACCCGACGCTCACCTGGGCCGACGTGGGCGCGATCGGCTGGCTGGTCGACGGTGCGGCAATCATGAACCAGGTGCCGCTGTGCCGGTGCTCCTACGGCCCGTACGCCCGCGCGATGATCCGGGTCTGCAAGGAGGAGTCGTTCCACCAGCGTCAGGGCTTCGAGATCCTCTGGACGCTCAGCCGTGGCACCGAGGCGCAGCGCGCGATGGCGCAGGACGCGGCCAACCGGTGGTGGTGGCCGTCGCTGATGATGTTCGGCCCGCCGGACACCGGCGATGCTGCCGCGCCCGGAGGACACACCGAGCAGAGCATGGCCTGGGGCATCAAGCGCTTCACCAACGACGACCTGCGGCAGAAGTTCGTCGACATGACCGTCCCGCAGGCACAGAAGCTTGGGATCACCCTGCCCGACCCGGAGCTGGCGTGGAACGAGGTGCGGGGCCACTGGGACTTCGGCCCCATCGACTGGGACGAGTTCTGGCGGGTACTCAAGGGCGACGGCCCGTGCAACGCACAGCGGCTGGACCGGCGCCGCCAGGCACACCAGGACGGTGCGTGGGTGCGCGAGGCTGCCAACGCCTACGCCGCCAAGCACGCCCGCCCGGAGCAGGAGGTCGCGTGAGCGACAACTGGCCGCTCTGGGAGGTGTTCGTCCGCGCCAAGCGTGGCCTGGCGCACGTGCACTCGGGATCGCTGCACGCACCGGACGCGGAGATGGCGCTGCGCAACGCGCGCGACGTCTACACGCGCCGGCAGGAGGGGGTGTCGATCTGGGTCATCCGGTCCGAGGACATCACCGCGAGCAGCCCGGACGAGCGGGACAGCTTCTTCGACCCGGCGGGCGACAAGGTCTACCGGCACGCCTCCTTCTACGACATCCCTGAGGACGTGGAGTACCTGTGACCAGTGACGCTTCCCCCGCGGTCGGGGGACTGGCCCGCGACGCAGCCTCCGGTCCGACGGCATACCTCCTCGGCCTGGCCGATGATGCGCTGGTCTATGCCCAGCGGCTGGGTGAGTGGATGACCCGCGCCCCCCAGATCGAGGAGGACGTGGCGCTCGGCAACATCGGGCTGGACCTGCTCGGTCAGGCCCGGGCCCTGCTGACCCGCGTGGGGGAGCTCGAGGGCGCCGGCCGAGACGAGGACGACCTGGCCTACCTGCGCGACGAGCGGGAGTTTCGCAACGTCCACCTGGTGGAGCGGCCGCGCGGCGACTTCGGCCAGGAGATGGCCCGGATGCTGTGGTTCTCCTCCTACCAGCACGCGCTCTACAGCGCGCTGACCGACTCTGCCGACGACGTGCTTGCAGCGGTGGCCGCCAAGGCCCTCAAGGAGGTCGACTACCACCGCGACCACGCGAGCCACTGGGTCATCCGGCTGGGGGACGGGACTGAGGTCTCGCACGACCGCATGCAGGCCGGCCTCGAGGCCGTCGCCCCGTATGTCGCGGAGCTGGGCGACGACGACGCCGCGAGTGTCGCGGCCGACAAGGACGGGGTCGGCATACTCCCGTCGTCCCTGGTGGAGGCCACGCGCCGGCACGTGGAGGCGGTGGTCGGCCAGGCGACGCTCCAGCTGCCGGAGCAGCCCCGGTGGCGTTCACGCGGCGGCCGCGAGGGCATCCACTCCGAGGCGATGGGCTACCTGCTCGCCGAGATGCAGCACATCCACCGCAGCCATCCCGGGGCCACCTGGTGAGCGTGATGACCACCCTGACCAGCGACGTGATCGAGCGCGCGATCCGGGACATCCCGGACCCGGAGATCCCGGTCATCAGCATCGACGACCTGGGGATCGTCCGCGGCATCGCCGTCGAGGAGGGCACGGTCCACGTGACGATCACGCCCACCTACAGCGGCTGCCCGGCCATCCAGGCGATCACCGACCAGATCGTGTGGACGGTGGGCCGGCACGGACTGGAGGCACAGGTGCACACGCAGCTGTCTCCGGCGTGGACCACCGACTGGATGAGCGAGGAGGGGCGGGAGTCGTTGCGGCGCTTCGGGATCGCCCCGCCCACCGGGACCCGCCCCGTCGGCCCGGTGACCGTCCCCCTGTCGGTGCGGCGGGTAGCCTGCCCGACGTGCGGCTCCTCCGACACCGAGGAGCTGTCCCGCTTCGGCTCGACCGCGTGCAAGGCGCTGCGGCGCTGCCGTGCGTGCCGCGAGCCGTTCGAGGAGTTCAAGACGATCTGATGGCGATGCACCTGACCCTGACCAAGCCCAAGCGGCGCCGTGCGGTCTTCCACGAGCTGACCATCAGCCGCGTCGAGCGGCTCACCGACCAGGCGATCGCGATCAGCTTCACCGTCCCGGAGGGGTTGCGGGACGACTACGCCTTCGAGCCCGGCCAGCACCTGACCATCCGGGTCACCATCGCCGGTGAGGAGCTGCGACGCTCCTACTCGATCTGCGTGTCGCGTCAGCGTGCCCTGGAGACGGGCGAGCTGCGGGTCGCGACAGCCCTGGTGCCTGAGGGCGTCATGTCGAACTGGCTCCACGAGAACGCCGAGCCGGGCAAGACGCTCAGCGTCATGACGCCGATCGGCGGGTTCACCAGCCCGACCGACCCGACCGCGACCCGCCACCACGTCGCGGTCGCGGCCGGTTCGGGCATCACCCCGGTGATGTCCCTGCTCACCACGGCCCTGGAGGAGGAGCCGAAGTCTCGCGCCACGCTCATTTTCGGCAACCGCCGGACCGACACCATCATGTTCCTCGAAGAGCTGATGGACCTGAAGAACCGCTACCCCGACCGGTTCCAGCTGTTCCACGTGCTCTCCCGGGAGGCGCAGGAGGTCGAGCTCTTCAGCGGCCGGATCGACCGTAACCGGCTGGAGCGCTTCATCGAGGTCTTCATCCCGGTCGAGGATGTCGACCAGTGGTATCTCTGTGGACCGCTCGGCATGGTCGAGACGGCCCAGGAGGTGCTGGCCGAGCACGCCGTCGACTCGCACCACGTGCACCACGAGATCTTCCACGTCGATGGCACGCCTCGTCGCGCTGCGCCGCCGCCGTCCAAGGACGCTCCGCCGCTGGCTCAGGTCACGGTCACACTCGACGGCCGGACCACGCTGGTGCCGGTGCGAAGCACCTCGGAGTCGATCCTGGCGGCCACGCTGCGGGAGCGCCCGGACGCGCCGTTCAGCTGCACCAACGGGGTGTGCGGGACCTGCCGTGCCCGGGTCGTCGAGGGCGAGGTCACGATGGACCGCAACTACGCTCTGGAGCCGGAGGAGGTCGAGGCCGGCATCGTGCTGACCTGCCAGTCGCATCCGGTGACCGAGAAGGTGGTCCTCGACTACGACGCCTAGCTCCTAGCGCCGTTCATACTCCACCCAGGTGAAGCCGTCCTGCACGTCGCGGGAGTCCTCCCGCCACCGCGTGGAGTCGATCGGCGGGAACCGCACGGAGCCCGCGGGCTCCTGCTCGACGTGCGTGATGACCAGGCGCGAGGCGGCCGCGATGGTCTGCTCGTAGACCTGACCGCCGCCGGCGATGAAGACCTCGGTGTCTCCGGCCATGAGCAGCGCCTCGGGCAGCGAGTGCGCCACCTCGGCGCCGGATGCGGACCAGGAGCGGTCGCGGGTCACGACGATGGTGCGACGACCCGGCAGCGCACGACCGATGGAGTCCCAGGTGCCACGGCCCATCACCAGCACGCCGCCCATGGTCGTTCGCTTGAAGAAGGCCAGGTCCTCGGGCAGGTGCCACGGCATGGACGACCCGTCTCCGATCACCCCGTTGCGGCCTACCGCGGCCACCAACGTCAGGGTCTGCCGGAAGCCACGGGTCAACAGGGCCGGGGCCAGCCCCTCACGAAGATGCTCCAGCGCCTGCCGCTCGTGGGGTACGACGTGGTCGGGCAGCGCATCGAGAGGCCACCACCGCAGGTCGCGCGCCTTCTCGGGCTCCGTGACCCGCGCGTCGCCGGACCACTGAGACGTGGCGAAGAACAGGTCGATCCGCTGCTCGATCGGTCCGCCGAGCCGGCAGGTCCGGTGCACGACCGCGACAAGCTGCAGCGAGCCGGGGTCGACCGTCACGCCGAGCTCCTCGACAGCCTCCCGTGCCAGACCGTCGGTCACCGACTCGTGGGCCTCGACGTGACCCGCCGCACCGCAGGCCCACCAGCCCTCCATATAGCCGGTGCTCCCGCGCAGCTGCAGCAGGACCTCGGTGCCCGCCCCGCCGTCCCGTGTCAGCGCGAGGTAGGCCGCAGGGACCACGCTGAAGCGCGTCATACGGCGATGGGCGCCTTGATCGTGGGGGCCGCGACGTAGTCACGCACCTCGATGTCGCCCAGGTCGAACCCGTCGATCGTGCGGACGTCCGGGTTGAGCCACAGCGAGGGCAGCGGCCCGGGCTCGCGGCCGAGCTGCTCATCGGCCTGCTGGAGGTGGTTCAGGTAGAGGTGCGCGTCGCCCATCGTATGGACGAACTCGCCGACGTCCAGATCCGTCACCTGCGCGATCATGTGCGTGAGCAGTGCGTAGCTGGCGATATTGAACGGCACGCCGAGGAAGATGTCAGCACTGCGCTGGTAGAGCTGACAGGAGAGGCGCCCGCGTGCTCCGTCGACGCCCGGCGCGACATAGAACTGGAACATCGTGTGGCAGGGCGGCAGCGCCATCTGGTCGACGTCGGCGACGTTCCACGCTGACACGATGTGGCGGCGGGAGTCGGGCGTCGTGCGGATCGACTCGATGACCCTGGCGATCTGGTCGATGGTTCGGCCGTCCGGGGTGGGCCAGGAGCGCCACTGGTGCCCGTAGACCGGCCCGAGGTCACCGTTCTCATCAGCCCACTCGTCCCAGATGGTGATGTTGCGCTCGTGGAGCCACCCCACGTTGGTGTCGCCACGCAGAAACCACAGCAGCTCGCCGGTGATCGAGCGCAGGTGCAGCTTCTTCGTGGTGAGCGCGGGGAACCCCTCGCTGAGGTCGAACCGCATCTGGTGCCCGAAGACGGAGAGGGTGCCCGTGCCGGTCCGGTCAGCCTTCCGGACGCCCTCGGAGCGGACTCGCTGCAGCAGGTCAAGATACTGGCGCATGGATGCACTGTAGTTCGCGTCACCGACGCCGCGGGGGAACTCTCATCCCACGGCAGATCAAGCCACGCCCGTGTCCCCACACACGACCGCGACGTCGCAGGTGAGGGCGCTTGTGACGGACATCACAGGCCACCGGTATAGGTTCTTCAATCAGTCTGCGCCAAGGTGTTCCTGATCGCGCCGTCACCCGGACCCCCCGAGCGGGTGGCGGCGCGATCGTCTCATTGGCGGAGGGGTCGACGAGACCGTGGCGTGCCGCCCACCATCGTGGGCCGTAACCTAACGGCATGAGCCATCCGCACCCCGAACTCACCGCCCCCGGCCCCCTCGCACAGAACGGCGTGCGCGTCGTCGCCCTCGGCGGACTCGGGGAGATCGGCCGGAACATGACGGTCGTGGAGCATGCCGGCAAGCTGCTGATCATCGACTGCGGCGTCCTCTTCCCCGAGGACGAGCACCCTGGCGTGGACCTGATCCTGCCGGACTTCGAGTACCTCGAGGGCCGCTGGGACGACGTCGTGGCGATCGTGCTCACCCACGGTCACGAGGACCACATCGGCGCGGTGCCGTTCCTGCTGCGCAACAAGCCGGACATCCCGCTGGTCGGTTCGCAGCTCACCCTGGCGCTGATCGAGGCGAAGCTGAAGGAGCACAAGATCACGCCCTTCACGCTCGGTGTCCGCGAGGGTGATCGTGAGGTGCTGGGGCCCTTCGACTGTGAGTTCATCGCGGTGAACCACTCCATCCCCGACGCGCTCGCGGTGTTTGTGCGCACTGCTGGTGGCACGCTGCTGCACACGGGCGACTTCAAGATGGACCAGCTGCCCCTGGACGACCGCATCACCGACCTGCGTGCCTTCGCCCGGCTCGGCGAGGAGGGCGTGGACCTGTTCCTGACCGACTCGACGAACTCAGATGTGCCGGGATTCACCACACCAGAGCGCAACATCGCGCCCGCCATCGAGCGGGTGTTCCACCGGGCCAGGCGGCGCATCATCGTCGCCTGCTTCGCCTCCCACGTGCACCGGGTGCAGCAGGTGCTGGACGCCGCGGAGGAGTCGGGGCGCAAGGTCGCGATGGTCGGTCGCTCCATGTTGCGCAACATGGGGATCGCCGCCGAGCTGGGCTACCTCAAGGTGCCGGACGGGGTGCTGGTCGACCTGGGCAGGCTGGCTCAGCTGCCGGACGAGCAGCAGGTCCTGATCTGCACCGGGTCGCAGGGGGAGCCGATGGCCGCGCTGTCTCGGATGGCCAACCGGGACCACAAGATCGAGGTCGGTGAGGGCGACACGGTGCTGATGGCCTCGTCACTGATCCCCGGCAACGAGAACGCCGTCTACCGGGTCATCAACGGCCTGACCCGACTGGGCGCCACCGTGGTGCACAAGGGCAACGCCCTGGTGCACGTCTCGGGCCACGCGAGCGCCGGTGAGCTGCTGTACTGCTACAACATCGTGCGTCCCAGGAACGTCATGCCGGTGCACGGGGAGTGGCGCCACCTGGTGGCCAACGGTGAGCTCGCCGTCGCGACGGGGGTCCCGACGGAGAACGTCATCCTGGCCGAGGACGGGGTCGTGGTCGACCTCGTCGACGGCACGGCGAGGATCGCCGGTGCCGTCGACGTCGGCTACATCTACGTGGACGGCTCGTCGGTCGGCGGCACGACCGAGGGCCTGCTCAAGGACCGTCGGATCCTGCGCGACGA
>DATGRS010000104.1:0-3628 GCA_035303365.1 Ornithinicoccus sp. | reverse complement strand
CGTCGATGTGGTCGTCGTGGGCATGCGTCAGCAGGATCGCGGTCACCGACCGCCCCGCGACGGCGGCGAGGATCGCGTCGACGTCGTGCGGCGCATCGATGACTACGCACTCCCGGTCGTCGCCCACCACCCAGACGTTGTTGTCGACCTCCCATGTCCCCCCGTCCAGACTGAACGTGCCTGAGGTGACGGCCCGGTCGACCCGGAGGGCCCCTGCGCCGTTCACAGGACCACCACCGACCGCAGCACGTCGCCGCGCTCCATCTTGCTGAACGCGCCCTCGACCTCGTCGAGTGCGATCTTCTCGCTCACAAAACCCTCCAGGTCGAAGCGTCCCTGCCGGTAGAGGTCGATCAGCATCGGGAAGTCCCGTGACGGCAGGCAGTCTCCGTACCAGCTGGACTTCAGGGCCCCGCCCCGGCCGAAGACGTCCAGGAGCGGCAGCTCGATCTTCATCTCCGGCGTGGGCACGCCGACCAGGACGACCGTGCCCGCGAGGTCACGCGCGTAGAACGCCTGCTCGTAGGTCTCCGGCCGTCCGACCGCGTCGACCACGACGTCGGCTCCGAAGCCTCCGGTGAGCTCTCGGATGGCGACGACCGGGTCGCGACCCGAGCTGTTGACGGTGTGGGTCGCGCCGAAGCCCTTGGCGATCTCGAGCTTCCGGTCGTCCAGGTCGACCGCGATGATCGTGGTCGCCCCGGCGACCACGGCACCAGCGATCGCGGCGGAACCGACCCCACCGCACCCGATCACGGCGACGGAGTCACCGCGCCGGACACCACCGGTGTTCACCGCCGCACCGAAGCCGGCCATGATCCCGCAGCCCAGCAGCCCGGCCGCAGCCGCGGACGCCTCGCGGTCCACCTTCGTGCACTGGCCGGCGGCGACGAGGGTCTTCTCGATGAAGGCACCGATGCCGAGGGCGGGCGAGAGCTCGGTCCCGTCGGTGAGCGTCATCCGTTGCGTGGCGTTGGCAGTGTTGAAGCAGTACCAGGGCTCACCCTTGGCGCAGGCGCGGCAGTGCCCGCACACCGCCCGCCAGTTCAGGATCACGAAGTCGCCGGGAGCCACCTCCGTCACGCCTTCGCCGACCGCCTCGACGCTGCCGGCCGCCTCGTGACCGAGCAGGAACGGGAACTCGTCGTTGATGCCGCCCTCGCGGTAGTGCAGGTCGGTGTGGCAGACGCCGCAGGCCTCGACCCTCACCACCGCCTCCCCCGGCCCGGGGTCGGGCACCACGATGTCGACCACCTCCACGTCGGCTCCCTTGCTGCGGGCGATGACTCCCCTGACGGTGCTCGGCACGGCTACTCCTCGCTGACAACGGTGACCGTCACGTGATGACGGGCTGAGTTGGTCTATCTCTACCAGAGCCTGCCCGCACCCCGGTGGCTCGCCGGGCGGTGTCGGGGTGCGCACCGGGCTCATCTCACCCCTGCGGCCTCGTCGCTCCGCAGGAGGTAGGCACCAAAGCTGCTGGCGAGGGCGCCGAGGACCGCTCACAGGACCCAGCCGAGCACCGACAGGGCCGTGGAGAGCACGGACCCTGGCTGCGTCAGCTGTTCACCCAGGATCACGAGCACCAAGATGATCCCGGGCGCTCATCATGGGCGTCAGCCGGTCCAGCAGCTCCTGGGCCGCTCGTCCCGCTCCTCGGAGGCCGCTCGAGGACGGACGTGCTCCTGTCACGCCCCGAGTGGTGTGCTGACGACCAGGGCCGTCGCGATGCCCGCCAGTCCCTCACCCCGACCGGTGAACCCCAACCCGTCGGTGGTCGCCGCGCTGACCGACACCGGGGCACCTGCCAGGGCCGCTGACATGGCCAACTCCATCTCGGCACGGCGGGGTCCGATCCGCGGACGGGTGCCGACAACCTGGACGGATACGTTGCCGATGGCAAACCCTCGCGCGCCGAGCAGCTCGCGCACGTGGGCCAGCATCTGCGTGCCCGAGGCGCCGGCCATCTCCGGCCGGTCCGTGCCGAAGACCGAGCCGAGGTCTCCCAGGCCCGCGGCGGACAGCAGGGCGTTGCACGTGGCGTGCGCCGCGACGTCACCGTCCGAGTGCCCCTCGATCCCCCGCTCCCCCGGCCACTCGAGACAGCCGAGGTGCAGGGCGCGGTCGTCCTCGGCATACCGGTGCACGTCGACGCCTGTGCCGACGCGCAAGGAGACCGAGGCCGAGCCGTTCGTCATGGACCCACCCTAGAGCGGGCAGGGCTTCAGCTCAGGTCCTCCCACACGAACGGCGTGGTCGTCCCGCTCTCCCAGTCACGGCGCAGGATCGCGTAGGCCACCGAGGCCACGGGCGTTCCGCCCTCGACCGGCCAGGCCTCCCGGTAGTGGGCCTCCTTGAGCCAGCCGCACCGCAGGAACGTCCTGCGCATCGCGAGGTTGTCCTCCCGGGTCTGCCCCTCGAAGCGGTTCACCTCCGGCAGGCTCTCGAACACAAGGTCCGTTCCTGCCCGCAGGATCGTGGACGCCAGACCCCGCCCGCGGAACGGCGCGTCCAGTCGCAGGTCGAACACGGGCGCTCCGTCCGTCAGGTCCTCGAGGCGGAAGAACCCGATGCGCCCCAGCTGGTCGTGGTCGACCCAGTAGGAGTCGTTGTCGTCACTCCGGAACGCGCCCTCGTCGATCCATCGCTGCACCTGCTCCGCCGTCGGGCGGCGCACCACGTGGAACGGGAACTCGTTGCGCGTGAAGAACGCGAGGAGGGGCTCGCGGTCCTCACCGTCGGGATCGAGCCGGGTCAGTGAGATCGGGCTGGTCGACACGGCGCCGAGGCTACCCGGTCGGTCAGCCGCGATCGGAGCACCGGCGTGCCCCGCCGCGCGGCGCGGCCACCGGTCCTGGGTCACACTGGGCGGCGTGGACCTCCGCATCTTCACCGAGCCCCAACAGGGCGCCACCTACGAGCACCAGCTCCGCGTCGCGCGCACCGCCGAGGCGTGCGGGTTCGGGGGCTTCTTCCGCTCCGACCACTACCTGGCGATGGGTTCTGACGGGTTGCCGGGGCCGACCGATGCCTGGGTCAGCCTGGCCGGGCTCGCTCGCGAGACGTCCACGATCCGGCTCGGCACGCTGGTCACCTCGGCAACCTTCCGCCGTCCCGGGCCGACTGCCATCGCGGTGGCGCAGGTCGACGCGATGAGCGGTGGCCGCGTCGAGCTCGGCATCGGCGCGGGCTGGTTCGAGGAGGAGCACGCGGCCTACGGCATTCCGTTCCCACCGGTCGGCGAACGGTTCGACCACCTCGAGGACTCGCTCGCCGTAATCACGGGCATGTGGGGCACCCCCGAGGGCGAGCACTTCTCGTATGACGGACCTACGGTGACCGTGACCGACTCACCCGCGCTCCCGAAGCCGGTGCAGGCGGACCCTGTCTCGGGTGGTCCGCCGGTGATCATCGGCGGCCGGGGCAAGCGCAGGACCCCCGCCCTGGTGGCCCGCTTCGCCGCCGAGTTCAACGTCCCCTTCGTGCGGCTGGAGGAAGCGGAGGAGCAGTTCGAACGGGTCGCGGCCGCAGTGGAGCAGGCCGGCCGGGAACCATCGAGCCTGGTGCGATCGGCCGCCCTGGTGACCGTCGTCGGCCGGGACGAGACGCAGTTCCGCTCGCGCGCCGC
>DATGRS010000103.1:0-8854 GCA_035303365.1 Ornithinicoccus sp. | reverse complement strand
TGCTCGGCACGCCGGCGAACTTCGGCTACATGTCAGGCGCGCTCAAGCACTTCTTCGACAGCACGTTCCTGCAGGTGGGCGGTGCCCTGACGGACACCGGCGCGGCCGACGAGTCCGCCGGCGCGACGTCGGGCCGTCCGTTCGGGCTCTACGTCCACGGACGCTACGACACCAGCGGGGCGGTCCGGTCCGTCACCTCGATCGTCGGTGCACTGGGCTGGCGACAGTCGGCCGAGATCCTCGACGTGATGGGCGACGTCTCGGACGTGCACCTAGAGGCGGCGTACGAGCTCGGTGGCACGCTGGCCGCCCTACTGGCGGACTGAACGGCCGGGTCGGGACCCGGCCTTCCGCGGGTGCGCTCAGCCGCCGGCAAAGGGGGGCAACACGTCGACCACGGCGTCCGGAGAGAGGGACACGGCTGGGTCGGAGACGTAGCGCCCCTCATGCAGCAGTGAGCTCCGGCGAAGCACCAGCTCAAGGGCGCTGCCGTGCTTGGTGACCAGACCGGCCACGAGCGACTCGATGGTGCCGGCACTGACCTGCTCCTGGTCGGTCCCCGCAGCCTCGGCGGCTGCTGCGAAGTATCGGACGGTTGCCACGTGGATCCTCCTTGACGCCAGACGCCAGTCTCTCAGATGCCGGTGTGGAAATGGCCCACGGCCCACCGGTCACTCCGCCAGTCGAGCCTGCCAGGCCGCGTGCTGGTCCCAGGTGTCGATGTCGCCCGTGTGCGGGCTCGGCAGCTCCATCATGCGCAGCCCCTTCACCAGGCGACGCACCGAGACGTCGTGCCCGGTCCCCAGCGGTGCCAGCGCGTGGGCCAACGACACACTCCGGTATGCCGCGAGGAGCCACTGTGGGTGTCCGGTCTCGTCCGCGGGGCACACGAGGTCGACGCCGGCGTCTGCCTGCGCAGCGACGGCCAGGAGCGCGGGGACCGCCTGCCCGGCCTCAGGCTGGTCGACGGCAAGCACGAGTGTCCACCCGGGCCCCTCCCCGAGGACGGTGAGACCAGCCGCAATGCCGGCGACCGGCCCGCCCCCCTGGGGCACCTCGACGGTCCGCAGGATGCCGTCCGGCACATCGACTGCACCGACCACCACCGTGCGGCGGGCGGCCCGCACGCCATCGAGCACCCGCGAGAGGAGCGACCGCCCGCCCACCTCTAGCGCCGCCTTGTCAACACCACCGAGACGCGTGCCACGACCGCCGGCCAGGATGAGGGCGTCGTGCTCGACAGGCTGGGACACATCTGCGGTCATCGTCTCACCGGTCGCCGGGTCAGTACTTCGGCAGGGTGTCGTCGACGTGCTCGATCCAGCCCAGGATCCCGCCCGCCATGACCCGCACGTCCGGATGACCGAGGTGGACCAGGTGCCGTGCCGCTCGTCCAGCCCGCGGCCCGGTCCTGCAGTAGAAGACCACCGGACTGTCGTCCACGGCATCGAGGTTCTCCCACGCCAGCACCTCGCCGACCGGAACCGTGCGAGCCCCCGGCACCGTCCCGAGGGCATGCTCGCCCGGCTCGCGCACGTCGATCAGCTGGAAGTCGGCGGCCTGGTCGCGGACGTCCTCCGGCGACATCTCCGGGATCGCCACGATCTCCCGGCTCTCCCCCGCCTCGGGCATCCAGCCACGCACGGACGCCGCCTCGCCGGCGGGCCGGAGCGGGATCTCCCGGGTGCGTTGGGTCAACGCGTCGAGCAGGAGCACCCGCCCCACGAGGGGCTCGCCGGTGCCCGTGATGAGCTTGACGGCCTCAGCGGCCATGATCGAGCCGACCTGACCGACCATGGCTCCCAGCACCCCGGCCTCGGCGCAGCTCGGGACATCCTCCGGCTTGGGTGGCACGGGGAACAGGTCGCGCAGCTGCACGGCACCCGCCCCGCCCAGCGTGGGAGGGAGGAAGGTGCTGATCTGGGCGTCGAAGCGCAGGACCGCCGCCCAGACCAGCGGGGTCCCGAGCGTCATACAGGCGTCGTTGACGACGTATCGGGTGTCGAAGTTGTCGCTCCCGTCCAGCACCACGTGGTGTCCCCGGAGCACGGACTGCACATTGGTCTCGTCGAGGTGCTGGCTGAACCCCGTGACTGACACACTGGGGTTGAGCTCGCGCACCGCTCGGATGGCGCTGTCCACCTTCGCCGTGCCGACGTCGCTGGCTCGGTGGATCACCTGGCGCTGCAGGTTCGTCACGTCGATCACGTCGTCGTCGATGACCGTGATCCGGCCTACGCCAGCCGCGGCAAGGTAGAGCAGTGCTGGCGAGCCCAGTCCGCCCGCTCCGACAACTGCGACGCGAGCATTGACCAGCCGCTTCTGGCCCTCCAGCCCGATGCCGGGCAGCAGCAGGTGACGCGAGTAGCGGCTCAGCTGGTCGGGGGTGAGGTCGTCGACAGGGTCGACCAGGTCAGCCAACCTTCTCCCAACCCCGCTTCGGTGCTCGTGACCCGGTGCCGGCGCCAGGCCGGTCGTCGCGGCTCCGATAGACGATGTAGGGCCTGGTGAAGTACCCCAGCGGGGCGCTGAAGACGTGCACGAGCCGGGTGAACGGCCACATGGCGAAGAGCAGGAACGCGAAGAAGGCGTGCAGCTGGAAGCCGAGCGGCGCGTTCTCCATCAGCGACGCGTCCGGCTGGAACCAGAAGATCTGCCGGAACCACGGCGAGACCCCGTCGCGGTAGTTGTACTCCCCGCCGATAGTCAGCAGGCTGCCGGCGATGGTGTTCCACATCCCGAGGAGGATCACCAGGCCCAGCACGAGATACATGACCTTGTCGTTGACGGTGGTTGCGCGGAAGACCGGCCCCACGGTGCGCCGTCGGTAGACCAGGATCGCCAGCCCGACGAGGGCGGCGATGCCGGCCGGGATCCCGCCCGCCAAGGCGATGAAGTGGTAGGCCTCGTGGCTCAGGCCCATTGCATCGGTCCAGCTCTGTGGGACCACCAGACCCATGAAATGCCCAACCGCCACGCCGAGGATGCCAAAGTGGAACAGCGGGCTGCCGATCCTGAGCAGCTTGTTCTCATACAGCTGGGAGGATCTCGTCGTCCATCCGAACTTGTCGTACTGGTAACGCCAGATGTGGCCGACGACGAAGACCGCCAGGCAGATGTAGGGAAAGATCACCCAGAGGAAGGTGCTCATCGGGGGGCTCCTACGGGGATAGTCGGGCCAAGGGTTTGTGAGGAAGAAGCAGGAGTAGACCCGTGACCGCAGTCGGCGGACGGGGCCTGCATCTCGTCGAGTGCTGGGTCGATGGCGTAGGGGGCGTTCAGTGCGGTGTCATCGAGTCCGACGGTCTCCTGAGGCGGACCCTCGGCGATCAGCCTCGCCAGCGCCACCTCGTCATCGCCGTCCAGCGACGGCAGGGTGCTGCGGACCGCCTGGATCACATCGCCCCAGGGTGACTCGCGGGTCGACAGGGCCCGGCGGAGCAGCTCGATACCGACCCGGTGGTCGTTCAGCAGCTTCCACGTCACGTCCGGCGCGACCGACGCCCCGAACTCCAGCACCACCGCGAGGTGGTCTGGGAGCTCGGCATCACCGTCGGAGAGCTCGACACCGTGTCTGCGATAGAGCTGCTTGATCTGCACCAAGGCGACTCCCCTGTTGCGGGTGTCGCCGTGCAGGAAGTAGGTCAGGTGCAGGGCGCACTTGCGGGTCACGTCGAAGGTGTCGACGTAGTCCGTCTGCAGCTCGCCGAGCTCAGTGGCCGCCACGTGGTCGAGAAACCTGCCTAGCGGCGTGGCCATCTGCTCGGGGAGACCGTCGACCACCTCGCGCAGCAGCGGGACCCGGTCGACCAGTGCCTGTTCCGGGTAGTCCAGCAGCAGGGAGCACACCTGCCAAGTGTCGGCCAGAACCCGCGGGTCGTGGCGAGACCTGGTGCGCCGGTGGCGCCGCCACGGCAGCATCAGGTCACCTTCCCATCCGACCCAGCCGTGTTGTCTGGGCGAGCCTGCGGTCCCTCCAGCTGGGCAGCTACGTCGACCGGCCTCGTGGAGGCGTCCTTCTCGCTGTCCGGGAACAGGCCCGCTGGGACGCCCTTGCCGTCCCAGTTGAGCAGGTTGACGCGGCCCCGCTTGGTCCCCCCGGAGAGCAGCGCGTCTGAGGTCTGCCGTTGCTGGAGCATCCGGAAGTTCTCCACCGACACGGGCGTGGTTGCCCCGCGCCCGGAGCCCTCTCCGAATGGGCCTGAGTCGTCCATCAGCTCGTCGTCGTAGCCACTGACCGGACAGTCGGTGGCGGTCTCCTCCAGCGCATGCGCCTCCTCGCCGTGCGCGGTGGGTATGACGTATCGCTCGTCATACTTGGCGATCGCCAGGAGGCGGTACATGTCGTACATCTCCTCCTCGCTCATGCCCACCGCCTCCGGGATGTGCGCCTGGGGGTCGCGTCCGAGGTTGATGTCACGCATGTATGACCGCATGGCCGCCAGCTTGCGGAGCACCTTGTCGACAGGGGCAGGGTCGCCGGCGGTGAACAGGTTGGCGAGGTACTCCACCGGGATCCGCAACGCATCGATGGCAGCGAAGAGGTTGTCGCTGTCCTCCCCGTCGTAGCCCGTGTCCTTGATCACGTCGACGACCGGCGACAGCGGCGGGATGTACCAGACCATCGGCATGGTGCGGTACTCCGGGTGCAGCGGCAGGGCCACCTTGAACTCGCTGATCAGGCGCCACACCGGGGACTTCTTCGCTGCCTCGACCCAGTCTCCTGGGATGCCGGCCCTCTCCGCCTCACGCTGCACGGCGGGATCGTGAGGGTCCAGGAAGACCGAGCGCTGAGCCTCGTACAGGTCGTGCTCGTTCTCGACCGAGGCCGCCTCAAGCACCTTGTCTGCGTCGTAGAGCATCAGCCCGATGTAGCGCAGCCGCCCCACGCAGGTCTCCGCGCACACGGTCGGGATGCCCACCTCGATGCGCGGGTAGCAGAAGGTGCACTTCTCGGCCTTGCCCGTCTTGTGGTTGAAGTAGACCTTCTTGTAGGGGCAGCCGGTGACGCACATCCGCCAACCGCGGCACTTGTCCTGGTCCACCAGGACTATGCCGTCCTCCTCGCGCTTGTAGATGGCGCCGGACGGGCAGGCCGCGGCGCAGCTCGGGTTGAGGCAGTGCTCGCAGATCCGGGGCAGATAGAACATGAAGGTCTGGTCGAACTCCATCTTGACCTTGTCCTCGATGCCCTTGAGCATCAGGTCCTTGGCCGCATGTTGCTTGCTGCCACCCAGGTCGTCGTCCCAGTTGGCGGACCACTCGATGTTGATCTGCTTGCCGGAGATCAGCGAGTAGGGCTTCGCGACCGGGAAGTTCTCCTGCGCCGGCGCATTGAGCAGAGTCTCGTAGTCGTAGGTCCAGGGTTCGTAGTAGTCCTGGATCGAGGGCAGCTTGGGGTTTGAGAAGATGTTCAGCAACCTGTTGAGCCGTCCGCCGGAACGCAGTTTCAGCCGCCCGGCGGGCGTCCGCATCCAGCCGCCCTTCCACTCCTCCTGGTCCTGGTAGCGACGGGGGTAGCCCAGACCGGGCCGGGTCTCCACGTTGTTGAACCAGACGTACTCCATGCCTGAGCGGTTGGTCCAGGCCTGTTTGCAGGTGACCGAGCAGGTGTGACACCCGATGCACTTGTCCAGGTTCATGACCATGGCCATCTGTGCCATGACTCGCATGTTGTTGCTCCTGTATGTCGTGGGGTCGGGTGGGGCTCAGTAGGTCACCGGCGCGGTCCGCTTGCGGATCGTGGTGACCTCGTCGCGGTTGTTCCCGGTAGGACCGATGTAGTTGAAGAAGTAGGCCAGCTGGGCATAGCCCCCGATCAGGTGACTGGGCTTCATCAGGATGCGGGTGAGGCTGTTGTGGATGCCACCCCGCATGTTGTCGGTCTCGGTCAGGGGAACGTCGATCAGGCGGTCCTGCGCGTGGTGCATGAAGACCGTCCCCTCGGGCATCCGGTGGCTGACGATGGCGCGCGCCGCGACGACGCCGTTGCGGTTGACCGCCTCGATCCAGTCGTTGTCCCGGACGCCGATCTTGTCCGCGTCCACGTCGGACATCCATATGGTCTGCCCGCCGCGAGACAGCGAGAGCATGAACAGGTTGTCCTGGTACTCGCTGTGGATCGACCACTTGTTGTGCGGAGTGAGATACCGGACCGAGACACCGAGCTCGCCCTGCGCGCCGATCTTCGGTTCACCGAAGAGCTGGGTCATGTTCAGGGGTGGACGGTAGGTCGGCAGCGCCTCACCCATCCGCAGCATCCAGTCGTGATCAAGATAGAAGTGCTGACGGCCGGTGAGGGTGTGGAAGGGCTTGAGACGCTCGATGTTGATGGTGAACGGGGCGTAGCGTCGGCCACCGGACTCCGAGCCGGACCACTCCGGGGAGGTGATGACCGGCACCGGAGCAGCCTGGGTGTCGGCGAAGCTGATGATTTTGCCCTCGTGCTCGGCCGACAGGTCGTGCAGCTGCGTGCCCGTCCGCTTCTCCAGAGCCTTGAACCCCTGGGTGGCCAGGTGTCCGTTGGTCGTGCCAGACAGGTGCATGATGGCCTCGGCCACGTTGATGTCGGTCTCCAGGCGCGGACGACCGTCGGCGACCCCGCCGTGCACGGTCCCGTTGATCGTGGCCAGCCGCTCGACGAACGCTGTCGGGTCGTAGGGCACGCCCTTGGTCACCATCCCGACCTTCTCAAGCAGCGGGCCGATGGAGGTCATCTTGGCGTAGACCTGGGTGTAGTCCCGCTCGACGGCGACCAGCGCCGGCATCGTCTTGCCCGGGACCGGGTCGACCTCTCCGGTCTTCCAGTCCTTGACGACGCCGTGGACCGTCCCCATCGCCTCCGGTGTGTCGTGCCAGAGCGGCTTGGCGACCACGTCAGTGCGGGTGCCGAGGTGGTCCTCGGCCAGTTCCGAGAACCGCTTGGCGATCTCCTTCCAGGCGTCCCAGTCGGTCTTGCTCTGCCACGGCGGCGAGATGGCCGGGTTGAACGAGTTGATGTACGGGTGCATGTCGGTGGTGTTGAGGTCGTGCTTCTCGTACCACGTCGCGGCCGGGAGCACGACGTCCGACAGCAGGGTCGAGCTGGTCATCCGGAAATCGATGGTCATCAGCATGTCGAGCTTGCCCTCCGGCGCTCGCTCCGGCCACGCGATCTCCTGCGGACGCTTGTCCGGCCCGGCCTCCTCCGCCTTGACGGCGTTGGAGGTGCCGAGCAGGTGCTTGAGGAAGTACTCGTTGCCCTTGGCCGAGGAGCCGAACAGGTTGGAGCGCCAGAGGGTCAGCACGCGGGGCCAGTTGCCCTCTGCCTCGGGGTCCTCGATGGCAAAGCGCAGGGAGCCCTCCTTGAGCTGCTGCACGACATACTCCTTGACGTCGGTCCCGGCCTCTGCGGCCTCGTCGGCGAGCGCGAGGCTGGACCGGTCGAACTGCGGGTAGGAGGGCACCCAGCCCAGCCGCACGGCCTGCGCGAAGACGTCCATCATCGTGCGGCCCTCGAAGGCGCCGGTGCCGGCGCCGACATCGTCCGTGCTGAAGGTGTCATAGCGGTACTGACTGGTGTTGACGTACCAGTACGACGTCTGGTTCATGTGCCGCGGCGGGCGGACCCAGTCGAGGGCGAACGCCATGTGCTGGAAGCCCATCAGTGGGCGCACCTTCTCCTGGCCGACATAGTGCGCCCAGCCCCCGCCGTTGCGGCCCTGGCAACCGGTAATCGTGGTCAGCACGAGCATGGCACGGTAGATCTGGTCAGAGTGGTACCAGTGGTTGGTGCCGGCGCCCATGAGGATCATGCCGCGACCGTTGGTGTCGATCGCGTTCTGCGCGAACTCGCGCCCGATGCGGGCGATCTGGTGAGCGGGCACGGAGGTGAGTGACTCGGCCCATGCCGGTGTTGCTGGCACTGTCGGGTCCTCGTAGTCAGTCGGCCAGGTGCCGGGCAACCCTGGACGCGGGACACCGTACTGGGCGAGCATCAGGTCGAGCACGGTGGTCACGAGGTGGTTGCCGATCCTACGGACCGGCACCCCACGCTGCTCGTAGACGACCTGGTCGCCGCTGTCGAATCGGGGGAGCTCCAGCTCGACCGACTCGGCGGTGTCGTCGTAGAGCGAGAGGACCGGCTGGATATCGCCGAGGTCCAGGTTCCACTGGCCCTGCTCCTCGCCGTACCGGTGGCCGATCGAACCTCTGGGGATCGCGACCTGGTCGGTCGTGGCGTCAAGGACTGCCGGCTTCCACATCGCGTTCTCCGACGACGCCTCCGGATGGTCGTCGAGATCACCGGCGACCAGGAACTTGCCCGGCCTGTAGGAACCATCACCACGGGGCTCCAGTGAAACCAGGAACGGCAGGTCGGTGAACCGCTTGGTGTAGTCGGCGAAGAACTCGGTCTCCCGGTCGACGAAGAACTCCTTGAGGATGACGTGCCCCATCCCCATCGCGAGAGCGGCGTCCGTGCCGGGCGCGGGCGCGACCCACTCGTCGGCGAACTTGACGTTCTCGGCGTAGTCCGGGGCGACGGCGATGACCTTCTGGCCGCGGTAGCGCGCCTCGATCATCCAGTGCGCGTCCGGCGTGCGGGTCAGTGGGACGTTAGAGCCCCACATGATCAGGTATGCCGCATCCCACCAGTCACCGGACTCCGGGACGTCGGTCTGGTCGCCCCAGATCTGTGGTGAGGCGTTGGGCAGGTCGGCGTACCAGTCGTAGAAGGACAGCATCGGCGCACCGATGAGCTCGTTGAACCGCGACCCTGAGACGTAGCTGACCTGAGACATTGCGGGGATGGGTGAGAAACCGGCGATCCGGTCCGGCCCCCAGCGCTTGATGGTGTAGACGTGGGCGGCGGCGA
>DATGRS010000102.1:0-35001 GCA_035303365.1 Ornithinicoccus sp. | reverse complement strand
CGCCGGGCCGCGAGCGTCCTCGTCGTGACCATCGGCTGGCTCTACCTCCTCCCCCAGTTCCAGGCGGCGGGACTGACGATCCGGACGGTGACGGGGGCACCCCGCTGGGTGGGACCCGTGCTGGTCGCGGTCATCGTCCTCATCGGCGTGATCTCCGGAGGGATGCGCAGCATCACCTTCGTCCAGGCCTTCCAGTACTGGCTGAAGCTCACCGCGCTGGCGATCCCGGCCATCTTTGTGCTGCTGGCGTGGCAGGCGGACGGCACGCCGCCGATCAACCAGGACGGGCCGCCGATCTTCGCCGAGTCGACCGCCGTGGACATCGGCACAGCCGTCGCGGTGGACGTGGCGCAGCCCGTCGAGGTCCAGGTCGATGGGGTCCTCGACGGCCAGGAGGTGATCGGCACCGTGCGGCTCTCACCCGGCGAGCACACCCTGGCGTCGGGCACGGAGGTCGTCTTTCCCGCAGGAGCCGTCATCCCCCACGCAGACTCGCTGCGCCCCCTCGCCGGGGAGGACTGGCTGCTGCCGCTGAGATCGGCCAGTGACTACCCGCTCTACTCGACGTACTCGCTGATCCTCGCGCTGTTCTTCGGCACCATGGGGCTCCCCCACGTGCTGGTCCGCTTCTACACCAACCCGGACGGCCGGGCGGCCCGCCGGACCACCGTCACCGTGCTCGGGCTGCTCGGGATCTTCTACCTCCTGCCGACGGTGTACGGCGCGTTGGGCCGGTTCTACACCCCCGACCTCCTGCTGACCGGTCGGACCGACGCCGTGGTGCTGCTTCTTCCCGGCCGGGTGCTGGACGGGGTGGCCGGCGATGCGCTCTCCGCGCTGGTCACCGCAGGAGCCTTCGCCGCCTTCCTGTCCACGTCCTCAGGGCTGACCATCTCGGTGGCCGGCGTCCTGTCGCAGGACATCCTCGGCCGCCGGGTCCGGGACCCTGTCCGAGCCTTCCGTCTGGGAGCCAGCCTGGCCCTGATCGTGCCGATCACGCTCGCGCTGCTCAGCCCGTCGCTCGGCATCGCGGACGTCGTCGGGCTCGCCTTCGCGGTCGCCGCCTCCAGCTTCTGCCCCATGCTGCTCCTGGGCATCTGGTGGCCCCGACTCACCGATGTCGGCGCGATCGCGGGCCTGGTCACTGGTGGCGGGCTGTCCACCGCGGCGGTGCTCGCCACGCTTCTCTGGGCGCCGGACAGCGGCTGGTGGGCGGCACTGCTCGCCCAACCTGCAGCCTGGACAATGCCGCTCGCCTTCCTGGTCATGGTCATGGTGTCGCTGGTGACCCCCGGCCGGGTCGCCCCGGGCGTGGCTCGCACGATGATCCGCCTGCACACCCCGGAGAGCATCGACGTCAACCGCGGAGACTGGGATCCGGAAGCGCGCTGGACCGGCCGCAGGTAGCCACCAGCTCCGCCGCTCGTCCCGCCGTCAGGACCGCTCGTCGCGCCCGCTCCACCCGCACATCGACCGCTCGGCCCGCTCTGCCGCATCGGCGGCGCAAGTGCCTCCCCATGCCCGAGCGCCTTCCCTAGCGTGGCACAGGTCACAACGCCGTAGCCCGACTGTGGAGGAGAGTCCCGTGTCCCATACCGACCCACTACCCCCGGAGGTGCTCTGATGGATGTCGAGAGGCGCCAGGCCTACTGGAGGCGCAACCTGCGCCTGATGGCGGTCCTGCTGACCATCTGGGCCCTGGTCTCGTACGGGGCCGGAATCCTGTTCGTCGAGCAGCTCAACAAGGTACGCATCATGGAGATGCCACTGGGCTTCTGGTTCGCCCAGCAGGGCGCCATCATCACCTTCCTGATCCTCATCGCGGTCTATGTCTGGCGGATGGACAAGCTCGACAAGGAGTTCGGGATCACCGAGTACGAAGACGAGGTCCACCACTCATGAGCACCGTACAGATCTGGACCCTGGTCTTCGTCGTCATCACCTTCTCGTTCTACATCTACATCGCCTATGCCAGCCGGGTAAACACCACCGCCGGCTTCTACGTCGCCAGTGGTGGCATCCCGGCACCGGCCAACGGTGCAGCTATCGCGGCCGACTGGATGAGCGCAGCATCGTTCATCTCGATGGCCGGCATCATCGCGCTCTCCGGCAACGGCTACGGCGCCTCGGTCTACCTCATGGGATGGACCGGCGGATACGTGCTGCTGGCCATGCTGCTCGCGCCCTACCTGCGCAAGTTCGGCAAGTACACCGTCCCGGACTTCGTGGGTGACCGCTACTCCGAGACGGCGCGCCTGATCGCCGTGATCTGCGCGATCGTGGTCTCGTTCGTCTACGTCGCGGGCCAGATGTCCGGTGTCGGCGTGGTCTTCCAGCGGTTCCTCGGCGTGAACACCACGCTGGGCGTCATCATCGGCATGGTCATCGTCTTCCTCTACGCCGTGCTCGGCGGCATGAAGGGCATCACCTGGACCCAGGTGGCGCAGTACTCCGTGCTGATCGTCGCCTACCTGATCCCCGCTGTCGCGATCTCCCAGAAGCTCACCGGCATCCCCGTGCCGCAGATCGGCTTCGGCCAGATCATGGACGAGCTCAACGGACTGCAGGCGGACTTCGGCCTGGCGGAGTACACCGGGGCGTTTACGTCGACCAACATGCTCAACATGGTCCTGATCACGGCGGCGCTGATGTTCGGCACCGCCGGCCTGCCGCACGTGATCGTCCGCTTCTACACCGCCAAGAGCGTGCGAGCAGCGCGGTTCTCGGCGCTGTGGGCGCTGTTCTTCATCTCGCTGCTGTACCTGACGGCTCCGGCCATCGGTGCGTTCAGCAAGCTGAACATCCTCCGGCAGCTGCCGGGGACCCCGGAGGCGTCGGCACCCGAGTGGTACAACTCGTGGAAGGAGGTCGGGCTGATCGAGTTCACCGACAAGAACGGTGACGGCCTGATCAACATGACCGCGGCCACCGACGCAGCGAACGAGCTGCTCATCAACAACGACATCGTGGTGCTCGCCACGCCCGAGATTGCGGGGCTTCCGGCACCGATCGTCGGTCTGGTGGCAGCCGGTGGCCTCGCCGCGGCGCTGTCCACCGCCTCCGGCCTCCTGCTGGTGATCTCGTCAGCCGTGGCCAACGACGTCTACTACAAGAAGATCAACCCGCAGGCCACCGAGGCCCGCCAGCTGCTGGTGGGTCGGATCGCGATGGCCGGTGCGATCGTGGTCGCCGGCTACCTGGGCATCAACCCTCCCGGGTTCGTCGCCCAGGTGGTGGCGCTGGCCTTCGGCCTGGGCGCAGCGAGCTTCTTCCCGATCCTCGTGCTCGGCATCTTCTGGAAGAAGTGCACCGCATGGGGAGCCGTGGCCGGCATGGTCGCGGGTCTGGGGACCACGTTGGCCTACCAGATCTGGACGATCGACATCTACGGCAACAGCGATGGCATCTTCGGCATCAGCGAGACGGCGTTCGGCACCATCGGAATGCTGATCAACTTCGCGGTCACCATCATCGTGTCGCAGTTCACGACGAAGCCGACCGAGGCCATGCAGCAGCTGGTCGAGGACATCCGCTACCCGGGTCGCAGCGAGCTCGTCGCGGCTCACGCGGCAGGGACTCTCGACGACGAGCTGCTGCACGGTGAGCACCACGACGAGGACAAGCTGTGACGGCGGTGGCCCAGCGTAGACAGGCGGCTCCCGCCCGACGGCGCAAGATGCACGGGCAGATGAGACTGCTCGCGGCAAGCATCATGATCCTGGTCGGCGCCTTCCTGCCGTGGCTCTACACCGAGCTGGGCAACTTCACCGGCATGGCCGGCCCCGGACTGTGGACAGCCACGGTCGGGATGCTTGCTCTGGCCGGGGCCCTGGTGCCGGTGCGGATGCTTGCCGTCGTCCAGGCGGGCATCGCGGCCGCGGTCGCGATGGTGATCCCGCTGTGGCAGTTCTGGCACGTGTTCAGCCAGGTCGGCATGGCGGGCTGGATGCCCGGCCCGGGGCTGCTGCTGACGTTCGTCGGTGGGCTGCTGAGCGGCATCGCCGCCTGGCAGCTCCTGCAGCCGGCACCCACCGAGGCGTGACGCCGGCCCGGACAGTGTCCGGCGCGTGACGTCGACGCGGGGCCAGGTTCATCCTCCTGGCCCCGCGTCGCTGTCTGTCGTATGCCGTGTGCCGGCTCAGAGGTACTGACCGGTGTTGCCGCGCTCCAGGCTACGGCCGGGCGTGGTGCCGTCCTTGCCGGAGATCAGGGTGCGGATGTAAACGATCCGCTCCCCCTTCTTGCCCGAGATCCGCGCCCAGTCGTCGGGGTTGGTCGTGTTGGGCAGGTCCTCGTTCTCCTTGAACTCGTCGACGCACGCCTGCAGGAGGTGGTCGACCCGCAGTCCGTGCGACCCGGAGACCAGCAGGTCCTTGATCGCCATCTTCTTGGCCCGGTCCACGATGTTGTGGATCATCGCGCCGGAGTTGAAGTCCTTGAAGTAGAGGATCTCCTTGTCGCCGCCGGCGTAGGTCACCTCGAGGAACTTGTTCTCGTCGATCTGGGAGTACATCCGCTCGACGGCGGCGGCGATCATCGCCTCGACCGTCGCCTCCCGGTCGCCACCGTGCTCGGCCAGGTCGTCCGGGTTGAGCGGGACCGCCGAGGTGAGGTACTTGCTGAAGATGTCGCGAGCCCCCTCGGCGTCTGGACGCTCGATCTTGATCTTCACGTCCAGACGGCCGGGCCGCAGGATCGCGGGGTCGATCATGTCCTCCCGGTTGGAGGCGCCGATGACGATCACGTTGTCCAGCCGTTCCACACCGTCGATCTCGGAGAGCAGCTGCGGCACGATCGTGGTCTCCACGTCGCTGGAGACACCGGACCCGCGGGTCCGGAACAGCGACTCCATCTCGTCGAAGAAGACCACCACGGGGGTTCCGTCGCTGGACTTCTCTCTCGCGCGCTGGAAGATGGTCCGGATGTGCCGCTCGGTCTCGCCCACGTACTTGTTGAGCAGCTCGGGACCCTTGATGTTGAGGAAGTAGCTGCTGGCATCCTTGCGACCGGCGCGCTCCGCCGAGTGCTTGGCCAGGGAGGCGGCCACGGCCTTGGCGATCAGCGTCTTGCCGCACCCGGGCGGCCCGTAGAGCAGGACTCCCTTGGGCGGGCGCAGCTGGTGCTCCTCGTAGAGCTCGGTATGCAGGAACGGCAGCTCGACGGAGTCCTTGATCATCTCGATCTGGCGGGCCAGTCCACCGATGTCCTCGTAGGAGATGTCCGGCACCTCCTCCAGCACCAGGTCACTGACCTCCGACATGGCGATCCGCTCGTAGACGAATCCCGACCGGCCGTCCATGAGCAGGCCGTCTCCGACGCGGAAGGGCGGCTTCAGCGACCCTGCGGCACGGCATACCCGCTCCTCGTCCCCCCGGACCAGGACCAGGATGCGCCCGTCCTCGAGCAGCTCCTTGACCATGACCACCTCACCGGTCCGCTCGAAGTCGGCGGCCCCCACGATGGTCTGTGCGTCGTTGAGCAGCACCTCACGACCCGGTGCCAGCTCGCTGACCGGCACGTCGGAGACCGCGCGTACCCGCAGCTTGCGGCCGACGTGTGAGATCTCCACCGTGCCGTCGTCGTGGCGCTGCAGGACCGTGGCATAGCTCAGTGGCGGCTCCCCCATCGAGTCGAGATCCTCGCGGAGGCGGACGATCTGCGAGCGTGCGTCACGCAGGGTGTCGGTGAGCTTCTGGTTCTGGGACGTCACGCTCCCCAGCCGGGTCTCGAGGTGCAGGATGCGCTGCTCGAGTAGCCGGACGCGGGTCGGCCCACCTGGGACGGAACGGTCCTGGGACTCTTCGGACACGGTGCCTCCTCTGAGTGAGCGTCACTCCAGCCTAGTCCGCGTCGCCGCTGTTTCCGTCATCCGGCGGCACCTCGCGAGCCGGTTCTCCCGGGTCCGCCCCACCCTGCGCGCCGCTGACGCGATCCACCTCGCGAGCGAGGTCTCGCGCCGTGCGACGGACGCGTTTGTCGGACACACCGCGCTCACCGAGGTCCTCCGAGGTCCAGACCTCCTCGGCGGCCGGCGTGTAGTCCTCGCCGTAGGCGCCCTTCGCGGGCCGGCTGCGACGCAGTGGCGCGGTCGTGCCAGGTGCCAGTCGACGAGTGGTCAGCAGGAAACCCGTGTGACCGTGCATCCGGTGCTCCGGCCGGACCGACAGGCCCTCCAGGTGCCAGCCGCGCACCATCGACTCCCACGCCTGCGGCTCGGTCCACCGGCCGTCCTCCCGGGCAACCTCTGCGACCCTGGACAGCTGGGTGGCGGTGGCCACGTAGCAGATGAGCACGCCGCCGGGGGCGAGGGCCTCCCACGCCACGTCCAGGCACTCCCACGGTGCCAGCATGTCGAGGACGACCCGGTCGATGCTCCCCGGCTCGACCGTCTGCGGCAGCGTCTCCACCAGGTCTCCCACGGTGACGGTCCAGGCAGGGTGGTCGGCGCCGAAGAAGATGCGCGCGTTGGCCACGGCGATCTCGGCGAAGTCGGCCCGTCGCTCGAAGCTGAAGAGGCGACCTCCGTCGCCGACCGCGCGAAGGAGGGAGAGGCTCAGCGCGCCGGATCCGACGCCCGCCTCGACCACCCTGGCCCCGGGGAAGATGTCCGCCATCGTCACGATCTGCCCGGCGTCCTTGGGGTAGACCACCTGCGCCCCACGCGGCATCGAGAGCACGTAGTCGGACAGGAGCGGCCGGAGGGCGAGGTACTCCTGCCCGGAGCTGTGCTGGACCACGGTGCCGTCGGGTGCACCGATCAGGTCATCGTGCCTGATGTGTCCCCGGTGGGTGTGGAACTGCTTGCCGGCCTCCAGCGCGATGGTGTGCAGTCGGCCTCGTGGGTCGGTGAGCTGCACGCGGTCGCCGACCCGGAAGGGTCCACGGCGCAGCGCGGCACCGGTCGATGGAACCCGAGTGGGGTCTGGGGTCGGCTCGGCGTCGGTCACAGCGGGAGAGTCTAGGTGCCGTCAGGCCAAGCCGTTCACCACGCGCTCCCAACGGCGCTCAGAGGTCGGAGGCACGCACCACGCCGTGCACCTGGCCGTCGGCACCCCGCACCGCGATCATCGGCAGGTGGTCGGTCTGCATCGCGACCACCACGTTGGTCAGGTCGTCCTGCGGCGTGCCCTCCACCACCCAGCTCGCGGGCAGGTGCTGGAGCACCGTGGCGACCGAGGTGGAGCGCCAGGCGTCCCGGGGGACGCTGGTGAGCGCCGACGGGTCAAGGACGCCGACGGGGCGCCCCGCCGCGTCGGTGCCCAGCACCAGCTGGCCGGCCGGTGGAGGGAGCTGCGTGAGCGGGGCCTGCGCATCGACCGTCACCACCGGCGTGAGGTACTCGGACACCCTGACTGCCTCGAGACGCATCCGCGCGTGGCCGACCTTGATGGCCTCACTCGCCCCGAACCACAGGAAACCACCCAGCACGAGCAACCAGACCACGCTGGTCATGCTGGGGTCGGCGCCGGAGAGCAGCGGTCTGCCGATCAGCCACCACGCCAGCACCAGCACCATCAGACGTCCCGACCAGCCGGCGACCACCATGCCCTTCCCGCGGCTCCCAGTGATCTTCCAGACCAGGGAGTCCACCAGGTATCCACCGTCCAGTGGCAGGCCGGGGAGCATGTTGAAGGCTGCGACAAAGGCGTTGGCGTAGGTGAACCCGGCAGCGAGCAGGAAGTTGATGCCGTTGTCGGCCTGTTGCAGCCACAGCCAGCCGACGCCCGCCAGGGCGGCGTTGGCGATCGGCCCCGCGATGGCGACCAGGGCGCTTCGGCCGGCAGTGCTGTCCCTGCTGTCGTATGCCGTGTGCCCACCCCAGAAGTCAGCCACCACGCGGTTCACCGAGTAACCGCTGAGCTGCCCGACCAGCGCGTGCGCCGCCTCGTGCACCAGCACGGATACCAGCAGCAGGACGGCGAAGGCGCCGGCCACCAGGTAGGCCCACCAGCCGAGCTCGGGCAGGGTGCGTTGCACCACCGGCCCGAAGATGATGATGATGACGCCGGCGACGAGGAACCAGCTCCGGCCGATGTAGACGGGGGCACCCGCGAGCTGGCCGATGCGCCACCCCGGAGTGCGGGTGGGCGCCGCCTCGGTCATGGACGCAGCCTAATCGGAGTGTCGGCGCCGCTGCGTATCGTGCCTGTCATGACCCCAGCGTTGTCGCCCAGCCGGGCGTCGGACTTCATGCAGTGTCCGATGCTCTATCGCTTCCGGGTCATCGACCGCCTGCCCGAGCCCCCCAGCCCGGCAGCGGCGCGCGGGACGCTGGTGCACGCCGTCCTCGAGCGGGTCTTCGACCTGCCTTCCGTGGAGCGGACGCCGGAGGCCGCCATCGGCCTGCTGGCCTCGGAGTGGGCCCGCCTGGTGGAGGAGGAGCCGGCACTCGTCGGGGTGCTCGAACCGACCGAGGTGGCCGACTCGGGCCCGGTTCCCGTCGAGGCGTGGCTGGAGGCTGCCGCCGCCTTCGTGCGGACCTGGTTCACTGTCGAGGACCCGACCCGGCTGGAGCCGGCCGAGCGGGAGCTCTACGTCGAGGCAGACGTCGATGGTCTGGTCATGCGCGGCTACGTGGATCGCCTGGACGTGGCAGCGGACGGTCGCCTGCGGGTGGTCGACTACAAGACCGGTCGGGCACCGTCCGAGCTGTGGGAGGGCAAGGCGCTGTTCCAGATGAAGTTCTACGCGCTGGTGCTGTGGCGGACGCGAGGCGTCGTGCCCACCCTGCTGCAGCTGGTGTACCTCCGCGACGGCCAGGTGCTGCGCTACGCCCCGGATGAGCATGACCTGCGCGCCACCGAGCGCAAGATCCAGGCGCTATGGTCCGCGATCGAGCGCGCGGCCCAGAGCGGCGACTGGCGTCCGAGCCCGGGTAGACAGTGCGACTGGTGCCACCACAAGGCGATCTGTCCCGCGTGGGGCGGCACTCCCCCGCCGTTGCCGGACGACGCCGGGGAGCGGGCCCTCGACCCCCGCGCCGCCGGCAAGGTGCAGCCCGCGGACGACGTCACGGAGTAGTGCCGAGGGCTCAGCGCCCGATGAGGGTGCTGCGCACGTCCTCAGCCAGGCGAGCCAGATCTCGTAGTCCCACGCCCGCCAGCGTGGGCAGCCGCACCATGCCCGCGGCGTCGGGGACCGACACGACGTGTGGGATGGCCACGGTGGGCACGCCGGCCGCGGTGGCGGAGCGGACGCCGGTCCCGGAGTCCTCCAGGGCGACGCAGTCCGCCGGCGTCACCCCGAGACGCTCGGCAGCCATCAGGTACGGGTCCGGTGAGGGCTTCCCGTGCGCGACCTGGTCCCCGGTCACCACGGTGCTGAACGTGCCCTTCGGCAGCCCTTCCAGCAGCACGTCCGCGAGGGGCGCCCAGGACATCGTCACGAGGGCGCAGGGCACTCCCGCAGCCACGCACTCCTCCAGCAGCTCCTTCGCACCCGGCCGCCAGGGTAGGCCGCTGCGGGTCCTGGTCACCACGCCCGCCAGGAGCCGGTCGACCACCTGCTCGGGTGTCCCGGTGACCGGCGTCCGAGCCAGGATGATCTCGGCCGAGCGGAGCAGGTCGTTGCCCACCAGCTCCTCGGCATCCGTCTGCGACCATGTCCCGCCCGCCTCGGCGACGAGCTCGTGCTCCTCGGCCATCCAGTACGGCTCGGTGTCGATCAGGGTGCCGTCCATGTCCCACAGCACCGCTGCGGGCAGCGGGATGGGTGCATCGGTCACGGACGGATCCTACGGTGCGCGGCGCGACGCCTCCTGTGCGGGATAACGCCCGACAACTCGTAGGGTGGCGGTACCTGTGAGACCGGAGGCTGATCATGATCGATGTGCGCCACGTGCCCGAGCTGACCGACCCGATCGTCATCGGGGCCTTCGAGGGGTGGAACGACGCCGGCGAGGCGGCGACGCGTGCTGTCGAGCACCTGGTGAGGGCCTGGGGGGCCGAGATCGTCGCAGCAATCGATCCGGAGGACTACTACGACTTCCAGGTCAACCGCCCGCGCGTCGCGGTCGTCAACGGGCAGCGGGAGCTGACCTGGCCGACCACCCGGATCCTGCTGGCCCGCGACACCCCGCTCGGCCGCGACGTCATCCTCGTCCTGGGCATCGAGCCGTCGATCCGCTGGCGGAGCTACGTCGCGGAGATCCTCACCATGGTGAGCGACCACGGGGCGACCCTGCTCCTCTCCCTCGGGGCGCTGCTCGCCGACGTGCCGCACAGCCGCCCGATCCCTGTGTCCGTGACCTCCGAGGACCCGGAGCTGCGCGAGATCCACGACGTCGAGCGGAGCACCTACGAGGGGCCCAGCGGCATCGTCGGCGTGCTCATGGACCAGGCACACCAGCAGGACCTGCCCGGTCTGTCCGTCTGGGCCGCGGTGCCGCACTACGCCGGTGGCCCGCCCTCCCCGAAGGCGACCCTGGCCATCGTGAGCCGGCTGGAGGAGCTCCTCGGCTGTGTCATCGACGACGGGGACCTCACGGAGGAGGCCCGTGCCTGGGAGCGCGGTGTCGACGAGCTCGCCGCATCCGATGACGAGGTCGCCGAGTACGTCGAGGCGCTGGAGCAGGCGCAGGACACGGCCGACCTGCCCGAGGCCAGTGGTGACGCCATCGCCCGCGAGTTCGAGAAGTACCTGCGTCGGCGCGGCGGTCACGAGGCCGGCTGAGCTCAGAGGCGCACGCCGAGGAGAGCGTCGATCGCGGCAGAGGCAGCAGCGCGGTCGCCCGGCGCTCCCATCCCCACCCACTCGTCGACCGCACGGAGGGCCGCCGGCGCGTTGAGGTCCTCCGCCAGCGCCGTCCTGATCTCGGCGACGAGGCGAAACTCCACCGCCTGCTGCCCGGGGGCCGGCTCTGCGGAGAGCGCACCTCGCCAGGTGAGCAGTCGGTCCTCCGCCTCACGCAGGATCTCCTCGGTCCAGTCCCACGGCTCGCGGTAGTGCTGCCCGAGCAGGGCCAGTCGGATGGCCATGGGGTCGACCCCGGAGCGACGCAGCGTCGAGACGAGGACGAGGTTGCCCTTGGACTTGCTCATCTTCTCCCCGTCCAGCCCGACCATCGCCTGGTGCACGTAGGTGGCAGCGAACGGGGCGCCGGTCAGGGCTCTGGCCTGGACGGCGCTCATCTCGTGGTGCGGGAAGATCAGGTCGGTGCCACCCCCCTGCATCGCGAACGTGGGACCCAGGTAGCGCAGGGCGATGGTGCTGCACTCGATGTGCCAGCCCGGCCGGCCCTCGCCCAGTTCTGCCCCGTCCCAGTGCGGTTCTCCTGCGCGGTGGGCACGCCACAGGAGCGGGTCCAGCCGGTCGCGCTTGCCGGGGCGGTCGGGGTCGCCGCCCCGCTCGGCGAAGACGTCGAGCATCTGGTCACGCGTCCAGCCCGACACCTCGCCGAAGCTCGGCTGGGTGGCAAGGTCGAGATAGACGTCGTGCCCGGCACCGTCCTCTCCGACCGGCAGTCGGTATGCCGAGTCGTCACCGAGCAGGTGCCGCACCGCCTCGACATCATCCGGAATGCCCTCGATGGCCCCGACATAGTGGTCCGGCGCGATGACGTTCAGCTCTTCCATGTCCTCCTGGAAGAGCGCGATCTGCTGGTCAGCCAGCTCCTGCCAGTCCAGCCCGTCCCGCTCGGCGCGTTCCAGGAGGGGCTCGTCGACGTCGGTCACGTTCTGCACGTAGGTCACGTCCAGGCCGGCGTCCCGCCAGACCCGCACCACCAGGTCGAAGGTCACATAGGTGGCGGCGTGCCCCATGTGCGTCGCGTCGTAGGGGGTGATGCCACAGACGTAGAGACCCGCCCTGCCGTCGTCGGGGTGGACGAGCTGGGGCACACCGGTGGCGGTGTCCATGATGCGGAGCGGCTTTCCCCGCCCGGGGAGGTCGGGCACGGCTACGGTGGTCCACGTCTTCACGACTCGGGAGCCTAGCTTCCGCCGTTGGTCAGTCCTCACCACAGGGGCCAGGGCAGCGGGTATCGCCCGCTGGGCAGCGCCGGGAAGAGTGGCTCCGCCAGCAGTCGCTCCACGCGGGCGCGAAGGGCCTCCAGCTCCTCGTCGGAGAGGAGCGGACCAGCGGCCGCTCCGCCCACGAGCAGGGAGTCCGCCGCGGTGAGTGCTGCGGTGACGGTGCCGGCGCCCAGCAGTCCGTCGCGCAGCTGCCGCAGCCGCGTGAGCTCGTCCTCGGGCAGCGGCCTGCCCGCCCAACCCCACAGGACCGTGCGCAGCTTGTCCTGGGTATGAAAGGTCAACCCGTGGTCGAACCCCCACAGGTGGCCCTCCGCGTCACGGACCAGGTGCGCACCCTTGCGGTCGGCGTTGTTGAGCACCAGGTCCAGCACGGCCATGGAGGATAGGTCGGCGGAGTCCCGGTGGGCGACAGCCACCTGCATGCCCTCGGCATCCTCGCCGAGCATCACCGTCAGCCAACCGTCCGGAACGTCGGCGACGGGGAAGATCTCGAGCAGCCCCGACCCCGGTGCCCGGCCAGTCGTCTCCCAGTCGATCCACTCCTGCACCGAGCCCGGTCCGAGCGGCCCGTCACGCAGCACGGTGGGTGGGATCAGGTCCCAGCCGCCAGCGACGCTCACCAGGTAGGCGGCGACCTCGCGCTTGCCCAGGGTCCCGGTCGGGAAGTCTCGCAGGGGCGCCTCGCCGCGGATCGGCTTGTAGAGCGCGCGCCGGCCCAGCGGCATACCGCAGTCATCGGTGAGGAGGACGCGCACCGTCAGGTTCGAGGCGTCCGTGAGGACACCCTCGACCTCCAGCCCGGAGGTCGCAAGCAGCTGGTCGGCCGCGCCGTTGGACGCTGCGTCGTCGGTCATGCCGAGGGGCGAGGGTTCCGCGCCGCTCACCGACGGAAGCCGTTGGACCGCGGACAGATGTGGCCCTCCGGATCCAGCGGCTGACCACAGAACGGACAGTTCGGTCGCCCGCCCTCGATCGCCGACGCGCACCGTTGCGCGAAGGCCCGCGCCATCGCCGGCGGCAGCACGACACGGACGCTGCCGGCCAGGGCCAGCTCCTCGGCGCTCATCGGCGCCTCACCCTCCTCCTCCGGCTGCGCGACCTCGTGCGCCTCGATCACCACGCGCTGTCGCGCAGGTTCCCACGCCAGGCTCAGGCTCTGCACGCGGAAGTCATCCTCGATCGGCGTGTCCAGCGGCGCGTTGTCCACGAGGTCGGCCGCCTTATCCGCTCCGCCCTCCGGGCCGGCCACCTGGTCCAGCAGGTCCGCCAGCCGCTCCCCCAGCAGCTTTACCTGCTCCTTCTCCAGCGAGACCGTGACCCGGCGGCCGTGGCCCGAGGCCTGGAGGAAGAAGGTCCGTTGGCCGGGGGGCCCCACCGAGGCGGCGATGAACCGCTCGGGCGGGTCAAACTCGTGCTGCGGCATACGATCGACCCTAATCGCTCCCGGCGCCACCGCCGACTGCGGCGTCGTCGTCCGGTCCGCCGGAGGGCGACTCCGTCAGGGCCCGGGACAGTGCACTCAGGTCTACCGGGTCGGATCCGGTGTCGTTCACGCGCAGCACGAACGGATGGGCAGAGGCATACCGCACGATGCTCAGGGATGCCGGGTCCACCACGATCCGCTGGAACCGGTCCAGCGGGCTCCCCAGGGCCGCCCCGAGCAGCGCCTTGATCACGTCCCCGTGGCTGACCGCCGCCCAGACCGCGCCGGGACCGTGCTCCTCCTCGATGCGCTGGTCCCAGGCGCTGATGCCCGTCACCACCCGGTCCAGCATCTCCAGCATCGACTCAGCCCGGTAGTCGTCGTGCGGCGGGAACCGCACGGTGCTCGGCCGCTTCTGGATGTCGTCCCACAGCGGCTCCCGGGCCAGCTCCGCGAGCGGTCGGCCGGTCCATGCTCCGTAGTGGCACTCGCCGATCGCGTCGTCAGTGTGCCGGGCGGGAGGCGCCCCGTCGTGGGCTGACGTGATGGCGTCGGCGGTCTGCAGGCACCGCTCGAGGGGACTGCTGACCACGGCGACCAGCGGGGTTGTGGCCAGGCGGCGGCCCAGCTGCGCTGCCTGCTCCACGCCCCGGGCGTCCAGCGGCACTGCCGGGGACCAGCCGGCCAGCAGCCCGTCGACGTTGGCCGCTGTCCGCCCGTGACGGACCAGGAGCGCGACGGCCATCAGAGAAGGCCGGCCCGGTCGGCGGCGGCCACGGCCGTCTCCAGCGCGGTGACGCGCTGCTCCAGCGTCTGCCCGTACGGGGTGAGCGTCACGGTCGTGATCCCGGCGTCCGCGTAGCGCTGCAGGCGCTCGCCGATCCGGTCCCCGGGTCCCAGCAGGCTGGTGTCGTCGATGAAGCGTTCGGGCACGGCGGCCGCTGCGTCCCGGTGGCGACCGGCGAGGTAGAGGTCCTGCACCTCGGCGGCGGCCTGCTCGTAGCCCATCCGGACGGCCAGGGCGTTGTAGAAGTTCTGGGAGCGCGACCCCATGCCGCCCACATAGAGGGCGGCGTAGCCGCGGACCGCGTCCGCGGCGCTCGACACATCATCGGCCACGCTGAGTGGCACCGTCGCGTCGAGAGCGAACGGCCGAGCAGGTTCATCCGAACGGGCCAGTCCCGCCGCGATCGCCGCGCGGTGCTCGCCGGCGAGCTCCGGGTTCAGGAAGATCGCGAGCCACCCGTCGGCGATCTCCCCGGTGAGTTCCAGGTTCTTCGGTCCGACGGCCGCGAGATAGATGGGCACGCGGTGCTCGGACGGTGCTGCGGAGCTGCGTAAGGCCTTTCCTGGTCCATCCGGGAGCGGGAGCTCGAAGTGGCGGCCGTGGTACTCGACCCGCTGCCTGCTCAGGGCGAGCCGGACGATCTCGACATACTCGCGGGTCCGTTCCAGCGGCTTGGCGAAGCGCACACCGTGCCACCCCTCGGAGACCTGCGGACCGCTCACCCCCAGTCCGAGGTCGAAGCGCCCGCCCGACAACGAGTTGAGACCGGCCGCTGTCATGGCCGTCATGGCCGGGGTGCGACCGGGGATCTGCAGGACGCCCGCACCCAGCCTGATGCGGGAGGTGCGGGCTCCGATCCAGGAGAGCACACTGACCGCGTCCACGCCATAGGCCTCGGAGGCCCACACGACGTGGACACCCAGCTCCTCCGCGCGCTGCACTAGCGCCAGGTGGTCCTGGTCCTGCCCGATCCCCCACCAGCCGCAGCTCAGACCCAGGCGCACTACTCAGCCCTGTCCGCGGTCGTCGTCCCCGTCGTCCCCGTCCTCATCGTCGTCATCATCCTCAGCGTCCTCGCCGTCCAGGTCGTACTCATCATCGTCCAGCCCGAAGTAGCCGCTGCCCCTGGCCCCCTCGGCGATGTCGTCGTCCAGGTCGTCGTCGTCACTGAGGTCGTCGCTCTCGCCGCCGCGCTCGTCGTCATCCACCAGGTCGTCCTCGTCGGCGTCGTCGTCCTCCTCGGAGTAGACGTCCAGCGGGGTGACCTCGCCGTAGGCGTCCAGGAGGGCGTCGTCATAGGCGACGAAGGCGTCCGCGACCCGGTTGTAGGCGGTGACAACGGCCGGGTCGTCCTCGCCGCGCCGGACGGCGCACAGCTCGAGGTGGGTCTCCAGTGCGGCAACCAGGGTGGACAGCGCAGCCCGCGGGTCAGACGTCATGGGGTGACGGTAGCGAACTTCACCTCGCTGCGCTGCCGGATGGGCAGCCCGAAGGGGTCTCGGGGGCGGTGATGAGCAGGCTCGGATCGACGGCACGCGGCCGCAACAGTTGATTTCCGGGCCGTGCGTGCGCAGTATCTGTCCCAATGGCTGAGTACGAGTACCGCATGTTGACGTTCCGCCGTGACGAGTCACGCGGCGAGGTACGTCAGTCCCTGGCCGAGCACGCGGAGTACGGCCACTGGGAGCTGTGGCGCGTGAGCCTCTATCTGGGCGGCGTGCGCAAGGTGGTCCTCCGCAGACGCATCATCCGGGTGCAGCGCACGGCCTGACCACGGGGTCAGCAGTCCTCGATCAGCCGCTGCAGCACCCGCGTGCCAAACGTCAGGGCATCGACCGGGACCCGCTCGTCGACGCCGTGGAACATGCCCACGAAGTCCAGGTCGGGAGGCAGCAGGAGCGGTGCGAAGCCGTAGCCGCTGATGCCCAGGCGGGACAGGTGCTTGTTGTCGGTGCCGCCGGACAGGCAGTAGGGCAGTACGTGGGCTCCAGGATCCTCCTTGAGCAGGGCCCGCTTCATCGACTCCACGAGCTCTCCACTCGTGGGTGCCTCCAGGGCGACGTCCTTGTGGACGACCTCGACCTCGACGTGCTCACCGGCCAGCTCACGGATCGTCTCCATCAGCTCGTCCTCGTGGCCGGGCAGGAAGCGGCAGTCCAGGGACGCCGTGGCAGTCTGGGGGATCACGTTGTGCTTGTAGCCGGAGGTCAGCATCGTGAAGTTGGCCGTGTCTCGCAGCGTGCCCTCGACGAACCCGCGGGCGCCACCAAGCCGGGCCAGGAGGGTCTCGATGTCGTTCTCGTCCCACCCCTGTCCGGTGATACCGGCGATCCCGTCGAACAGCTCACGGACGGAGGCGATATGGGTCCGTGGCCACGGGTGGACGCTGATCCGCTCGATCGCGCCGGCGAGTCGCACGAGCGCGTTCTCCGGGTTCGGGACGGAGCCGTGGCCCGCCCGGCCGTGGGCGCGCAGGCGGAGCCAGGCGATGCCCTTCTCCGCCGTCTGCAGCAGGTAGGCACGCTCCGGTCCCCCCGTGGCCTTGCCGTCCAGCGTGATCGAGTAGCCGCCCACCTCGCTGATCGCCTCGGTGCACCCCTCGAACCATTCGGGACGGGTCTGCACCACGTGACCGGCACCCTTCACGCCGCCGGCCTCCTCGTCGGCGAAGAATCCCCACACGATGTCGCGCGGCGGCTGCTGGCCGGTGCGAGCCAGGTGGCGGACATTGGCCAGCAGCATCGCCACCATGTCCTTCATGTCGACGGCGCCGCGCCCCCAGATGCAGCCGTCCCGCTCCTCGGCGGAGAACGGGTCCACCTGCCAGTCCCCGGCCGCTGCGGGGACCACGTCGGTGTGTCCGTGGAGCACCAGTCCGGGGCGGCTGGAGTCACGTCCCGGCGTCCGGACCACCACGCTGGCTCGACCCGGGTCGGACTCGGTCAGCTCGGGGTCCAGGCCCACCTCGGTGAGCTTGGCCATGATGTACTCCGCGGCCACCCGCTCCCCCGGCCCGCTGCCGTCGCCGTAGTTGCTGGTGTCGATGCGGATGAGGTCCTTGCAGATCTGGACGACCTCGTCCTGGGCTGACGGGACGGTGGTGACATCGGTGCTCATGCATCCAGGTTACGTCGTGCCGGCCTGGTCCAGCCCGACGTCCAGGACCGGGGCGCTGTGCGTGATCCAGCCGGCCGAGACCAGGTCGACGCCGGCCTCGGCCAGTGCTGGCGCGGTCGCCGCGGTGACCGTGCCCGAGGCCTCGGTGACCATCCGGCCTGCGACCAGGTCCACGGCCCGCGCCGTCGTCTCCGGCGACATGTTGTCCAGCAGCACAGCATCCACCGGGTCGAGGAGCAGCTCCTCCAGCTGGTCGAGGGTGTCGACCTCGACCTCCACCGCCACGAGGTGGCCGACCGCGGCCCGGACCCGCCGGACGGCCTCGGCCACCGATCCGGCCACGGCGATGTGGTTGTCCTTGACCAGCGCTGCGTCGTCCAGCCCGAACCGGTGGTTCACCCCTCCGCCGCACCGGACCGCGTACTTCTCCAGCGCTCGCAGGCCCGGCGTGGTCTTCCGGGTGCAGCAGACCCGTGTCGACGTGTGGGCCACAGCATCCACGATCGTGGCCGTCGCGGTCGCCACCCCGGACAGGTGGCCGAGGAAGTTGAGTGCCACCCGCTCGGCGGTGAGGACCGCTGCGGCCGGTCCTTCCACCCGCGCCATCCGCTCTCCCGGACCGATCCGCGCGCCGTCCTGGACGTATGCCGTGAAGCGCACCGTCGGGTCCACGAGGGTGAACGCCCACCGTGCGACATCGAGACCGGCGACCGTGCCCGCCGCCCGCGCGGCGATCTCGAAGGTGCTGGTCAGGTCCGCCGGGACGATCGCCTCGGAGGTGACGTCTCCCGCGCGGCCTAGGTCCTCCAGGAGCGCACTGCGCACCAGCGGCTCGACGATCAGGCGGGACGGTGGCTGAAGGGTCATCGGGGTGCTCCTGCCAGGACGGGTGAGGGCGACGGGGTCAGTCGCCCGGGTGGGTCAGTCAGGGCCTCAGCCAGCGTCGTGGTCGTGTGGGCGGCGACGTCTGCCGTCATGGGGTGGTCGACACGGGCGTGCCCGCCCCGGCTCTCTGTCCGGAGCAGGGCGCACCGCGTGACCAGGAGTGCCGCGATGGTGGCGTCGTCGGCCGTCTCGACCTCTGCGGCCACTGACGCACGGAGCACGGCCTCCACCGCCTCCAGCTCGGGGCCCTGACGCAGAACGCCGACAGCCCGGCCGACCAGCGAACGCAGCTCCGGGACGCGCCGCACGGCTGGGCGCTCTGTCCGGAGGTCCTGGTGCATCGCGATGGCCAGTGGTGACACCTGGTGGTCTGACGCCTGAGCGGCGAGGTCGTCGGCCACCCAGCCCGCGCAGACCACCGCCTCCAGCAGGGAGTTGCTGGCGAGCCTGTTGGCTCCGTGGAGCCCGGTGCTGGCTACCTCGCCCACCGCCCACAGCCCGGGCACGTCGGTGCGGCCGCGGAGGTCGACCGTGACGCCACCGCACTGGTAGTGCGCCGCGGGGCGCACGGGGAGGAGATCGCTCGACGGATCGATCCCTGAGGCGAGGCAGGCTTGCGCCACCGCCGGGAACGCCTCGGCGAACCGTGGACCGAGCGCGTGGCTCGCGTCCAGAAAGGCACCCTCACCGCGCGCCAGGGCCGCGCTCACGAGCCGCGAGACGACGTCGCGAGCCGCCAGCGGATCATCCGTGAGCAGCTCACCCGCTGCGTTGACCAACCGCGCGCCCGCCCCGCGCACCGCCTCACTCACCAGCGGCAGCGGGTCCAGGCCGACATCGAGCGCCGTCGGATGGAACTGGACCATCTCCAGGTCACGCAGCTCGGCACCAGCCCGGGCTGCCAGCGCCAGCCCGTGCCCCACCGACCCGGCCGGATTGGTGGTGTGGGGCCACAGGCTGCCGGATCCGCCCGTCGCCAGGACGACCCGCTCCGTGGTGATGTGCCGCAGCCTGCCGTCGTGCTCGACCTGGAGCCCGACGACACGTCCGGCGTGGACCAGGATCCGCTGTGCTCGCGACCCGGCGAGGACCCTGATAGACGGGGTACGACCCACCGCGCGGACCACCGCGCGCATGACCTCTCGCCCGGTACCGTCGCCTCGGGCGTGGACGATGCGACGACGCGAGTGGGCCCCCTCCAGCCCAGGCCGCAGGGTGCCGTCCGGGGCACGGTCGAACCGGGCACCGAGGCCCTCGAGGTAGTCGATGGCCCCCGGCGCTGCGTCGGTGACCTGCTCCACGACATACGGGTCGCAGAGCCCGGCGCCGGCCTCGACCGTGTCAGCAGCGTGGAGCTCCGGCGTGTCGTCACCTCCGACCGCGGCCGCGATGCCGCCCTGTGCCCAGCTGCTCGCGCTCCCCTCGCCCAGCGCCCCGCCGGACAGGACGAGGCACGGCTGCGGAGACAGGCGGAGAGCGGTGACCAGACCGGCGAGACCGGCACCGACGACCACGGTCGGCGCTGCCAGGGGCGGGACACCGCCGGCCCGACGAGATCTCATGCGGCGAGCATCCGGTCGACCGCCAGGCGGGCGCGGTCCGCGACCACCGGATCGATGGTGACCTCGTGGGTCAGCGTCTCCAGGCTGTGCCTGATCTTGGCCAGTGAGTTGCGCTTCATGTGCGGGCAGAGGTTGCAGGGTCGGACGAACTCCACCTCCGGATGAGCCGCGGCGATGTTGTCGCTCATCGAACACTCGGTGATCAGGGCGACCTGCCGCGGTCGACGCCGGACCACGAAGTCCAGCATCTGGGCCGTCGACCCGGACAGGTCCGCCTCGGCCACCACGTCCGGAGCGCACTCCGGGTGCGCGAGGACCACCGCGTCCGGGTGGCTGGCGCGCAGGTCGCGGATGTCGTCGGCCCGAAAGCGCTCGTGCACCTCGCAGCGGCCGGGCCAGGTGATCACCTCGACACCGGTCTGGCGGGCGATGTTCTGGGCGAGGTACTCGTCCGGGATCATGATGACGCGGTCGGTCCCCAGCGACTCGATCACCTTCACGGCGTTGCCGGAGGTGCAGCAGATGTCGCTCTCGGCCTTCACGTCGGCCGAGGTGTTCACATAGGTGACCACGGGCACGCCCGGGTGTGCTGCGCGCAGCTCGCGCACATCCGCCGCAGTGATCGACTCGGCCAGTGAGCAGCCGGCGAGAGGGTCGGGGATGAGAACCGTCTTCGCGGGGTTGAGCAGCTTGGCCGTCTCCGCCATGAAGTGCACTCCGGCTAGGACGATGACGTCGGCCGAGACGTGCTGGGCCTCACGGGCCAGGGCGAGTGAGTCCCCCACGATGTCGGAGACACAGTGGAAGATCTCCGGAGTCTGGTAGTTGTGCGCCAGCACCACGGCGTTGCGCTCCTGCTTCAGACGCAGGATGGCCTCGACGTCGTCGGCGAAGAAGGGCCACTCCACCTCGGGGACGACGTGGCGGACCTTGTCATACAGGTGCGCGGTGCGTGTCGCCGCGCTCGGACTCTGAGTGGTGCTGGTGTGGCTCACGGTGTCCTCCGGTCAGCTCAATATGCTGCATGTGAGCATATGTAGGAGAACCCAGGATAATAGGCAGGTTGAGCAAAACCAAACGTCCGGGGTCAACTCGTGTGGAGCGGCTCGGTCAGCGGGCCCTCGGCAGCTGGGTGCCGGCCACCTGGCGCTCGTCCAGCACCGCACGTCGGAACCGGAACAACCTGGCGGGACGTCCACCGGTCGCCTGCTCGGTCTCGCCCGTCGCCTCGACCAGGTCCTGCTGCGTCACGAGGCGACGGAAGTTCTGCTTGTGCAGGGCCTGGCCGGCCAACGCCTCGACCGTGTTCTGGAGCTGGCCGAGCGTGAACGACTCGGGCATCAGCTCGAACACCACCGGGTGGTACTGGATCTTGGCGCGGACCCGGCCCACCGCGGTGGCGAGGATCCGGCGGTGGTCACCCAGCATCCGGTCGCCCGGCACGCCGACGACCGGATCGGTGTCATCTCCGGCTTCCGGGATCAGCTCCGCCTCGAAGAGCAGCTCGTATCGCTGAAGTGACAGGTCAGACGACCACGGGCGGCCGCTCACGCCGAAGCACACCGCGGTGCGCAGCGCCCTGCGCTCGCAGTCGTCCCGATCCGCACCGCGTGCGGCCCACGCCTCCAGAGCCGGCACGATCTGCTCGAGGACGATGCGCGGGCCCTCAGCGCCAGGACGATGGTCCTCCCAGGGGAAGTACGCATACCAGTCGCACCAGGGTGGGTCCGCTGAGGATGTCCGGGTCAGGCCCAGGTAGGACACCGACACGACGCGGCCCCCCTCACCAGCACGGTCCGGGTCCGCGAACGTGTAGAGCTGCTCGACATATCCCAGCCGGTGCCTGGTCTGCTGCTCGACCCAGGCTCGCAGGCCGGCCTGCATCGACCGGTGCTCGGTGCGCAGCGGGCCGGACGGCAGCCGCTGCCCCGCGTCTGCAGTCAGCACGAGCGGCCGCCCGTCGGTCACGGCCGTCACGACGGCGACGAGCTCGGCACGGAGGCGTTCGTGGGTCACCGCCCCATGATGCCCTGCGACCACCGGGTGAGGCGGGTCGTGCAGCCCGCGGACCCAGATCACGGCCACGAAGACGGCGCGTCGCCGCGACAGACCCGCGCCGGGACCTATGGCCCTACCGGTCGTCGCTCGGCCCCGGCCTAATGGTCGGGTGGACAACCCGTCCGCGCCCGACGAGAAGGAGAGACCGATGAGCAAGGAAGTTGCGCGACCGACAGGTCCGCTGGCTGACATGATGGAGTGGTTCGACACCGGCGTCCCTCGGGCGCTGCGTGGGCTCGGCCTGTCCCCCGTCGTCCGTGTCGAGGACTTCGTCAAGGACAACACCTATGTGCTCCGGGCGGAGATGCCCGGCCTCGACCCCGACGAGGACGTCGCGGTCACCGTCCAGGGGGACGTGCTGACGATCGCGGGCGAGCGTCGCGAGGAGAAGCGGGAGCGGAACCGCCAGGAGTTTCACTACGGCTCGTTCCACCGCAGCGTCACGCTGCCGCCTGGCGCCGACCCCGACCAGATCGACGCCTCCTACACCGACGGGGTGCTCGAGGTGCGGGTGCCCGTCGACACCAAGCAGAGCTCTGCGGTCACGGTGCCGGTGAAGCGGTCATGAGTGCCGAGGACCAGCACGTCCGGCAGTGGTTGGTCCGGGTGTGAGCCTCTGAGTCCGGTCGCTCGCGCTCTGCGCCATCTGGCGGATCAGCTGATGGCAGCCGCGGGTGACATCGAGGCCCTTACCGGCGAGGACGCGCACGTCCGCCGCACCTGACCTGTGGCACGGAGACGGAGGGTCACCGGTGAAGGGTTAACCGTCCAGGAGCGCGGCAGTCCTCCTCGTCGCCGCTGTCGTGCTCCTCGCCCTGACGGCGTGCGCCGCCGGGGCCAGTGCCGCCATGGACTCCGGTGGACACGGCTTCTGGTGGGGGCCGTGCCACGGGGCGATCGTACCGATCACCTTCGTCGTGTCCCTCTTCACTGACACGGTGGGGATCCATGAGGTCGACAACAACGGCAACTGGTATGACTTCGGTCTTGTCCTGGGACTCGCCGTGTTCTCGGCCCCGGTCCTGGCAGTAGGTCGCCGCTGAGCGGCGGTGTGACAGGCCTGACCACGCCTCAGCAGACGTCCGCCCCGCCCGGCCCGTTGATGATCTCCAGCCATGTCCTCCTCGTCCGGCGGGATGCTGGCGAGGCCGGCAGCGCAGTCCAGCTCACCGTGCAGGACGTGGCTGCCCGCCGCCCGGGCGGTCCCTCAGCGCCAGGACGATGGTCCGCAAACGTGGAGAGCTGCTCGACATACCTGCTCCGAGCGACCTGGCGCGATCAGCACCACCCACAAGCCCAGCCCGACAGCTACCTTCCCGGCGTAAGTACTCGCCGCGACGAGCTCGGCACGCAGGCGTTCGTGCGGTCACGGCCCGATGATGCCTCGTGGGGCCGGCTCCGGCAGCGCGAGAGCGGCCCGAGCCATCACCCGTGAGAGACACGCTCTCGGCGTGCGAGCCGCCGGGGGGGCGCCGATATTGGAGGGCAGGAAGTCTGCGGAAGGAGGGCCGTCCGTGAGCACGACTACGGTGGAGGATCCACGTGTCACCGTCGTGGTGGCCAGTCGGAACCGGCGTGAGGAGCTGCTCTCGACCCTGGGTCGGCACCGGGCGCCGGTGGTGCTGGTGGACAACGGCTCCACCGATGGCACGGTGGAGGCGGTCCGTCGGGAGCACCCGCAGGTCGAGGTGGTGTCCCTGCCCCGCAACGTCGGGGCGCAGGCCCGCAGCATCGGGGTCGACCGCGCCACCACGCCCTTCGTCGCCTTCGCCGACGACGACTCCTGGTGGTCTCCCGGGGCGCTGGCGCACGGGGCCACGGTCCTCTCCACGCACTCCGGCGTCGCCCTCCTCAACGCCAGGATCCTCGTCGGTCCGGCCCAGCGCCTCGATCCCGTCTGCGAGGTGATGGCGCAGTCCCCGCTCCCGCGCCGCGACCTTCCGGGTCCGGCGATCCTCGGCTTCGTGGCCTGTGCTGCCATGGTCCGGACCGACGCGTTCCGCGAGGCTGGCGGCTTCGACGGCGTGGTGCGCTTCCCGGGTGAGGAAGAACGTCTGAGTCTGGACCTGGCGGAGCGGAGCTGGCACCAGGTATACCTGCCTGACATGGTGGTGCACCACCATCCGTCGCCCATGCGTCACGACGCCGCCACCCGGCGTCGGGCGATGACCAGGTCCTCGGTCCTGACAGCGGTGCTGCGGCTTCCGGTGGCCACCGTGGCGCGAAGAGTGGGCGAGGCGGCCAGGGCAGACGGCGCCACCCGGCGCGGGCTCCTGGATGCGGTGGTTGACCTGCCCGCGGCCCTACTGCATCGACGCCCCGTCTCCTCGCGGGTGGTGCACGAGCTCGAGCTGGTCGAGCGGGGCGGGAGCCACGCCATACCTCACACCCACCCATCCGCCGCCATGACGGCCTCGAGCGGCACCGGCGCGGACAGTCACGAGAAGGGTCACCGATGAGAACGTTGCGCAGCCGGACACCCGGACGTGCCGTGGTCACCGGCGGGGCCGGCTTCCTCGGCAGCCACCTCTGCGAGGAGCTGCTGGCACGCGGGTGGAAGGTGGTGTGCCTGGACAACTTCCTCACCGGCGCGACCACCAACATCGCCGACTTCCTGAGCCACCCCGGGTTCGAGCTCGCACACTGCGACGTGACTGAGAACGCTCATGTCCGCGGCGAGGTCGACCTGGTCCTTCACTTCGCGTCCCCGGCCTCGCCCGTGGACTACCTCGAGATGCCCCTGGAGACGCTGCGGGTGGGCTCCGTCGGCACCGAGCGGGCCCTCTCGCTGGCCCGTGACAAGCAGGCCAGGTTCGTCCTGGCCTCCACCTCTGAGGTCTACGGGGACCCGCAGGTGCATCCCCAGCCGGAGGACTACTGGGGGCACGTGAACCCCATCGGTCCGCGGGGGGTCTACGACGAGGCCAAGCGTTTCGCGGAGGCCCTGGTGACGGCATACCGATCCACCCACGAGGTGGATACCGGCATCGTGCGGATCTTCAACACCTACGGACCCCGCATGCGCCCCGGCGACGGCCGGGCGATCCCCACCTTCATCCGGCAGGCGCTGGCCGGTGAGCCGGTGACCGTCTCCGGCGACGGGTCGCAGACCCGCTCGGTCTGCTATGTGGACGACCTCGTCGCGGGCATCCTGGCGCTCGCCGACTCCGAGCTCGCCGGGCCGGTGAACATCGGCAACCCGTGCGAGCAGTCCGTCCTCCGGATCGCCGAGGACGTGCTCACGGCGACCGGCTCGTCCTCGCCGATCGAGTTTGTCGGCCGCCCGGTCGACGACCCGGAGGTCCGGCGGCCGGACACCACGCGCGCGCGGACCGAGCTGGGCTGGGAACCGCGGGTGGACTGGCAGGAGGGGCTGCAACGCACCGTCGACTGGTTCGCAGAGGCCCTGAGCCGCCCGGCGTGACAGCGCCGATGCGGGACCTCAGGCCGTGCCGTGAGCGGCCAACAGCCGCGCGGACGCGGTGGCGACCTCACCGACCGTGATCGCTGCCAGCGCGGGGTCGAGCACCCCGGCGTGCGGGTCGCCGTTCCCGTCCCCGTGCCAGATGACCGTATGCCGGTCTGTGTCGATCGCGGGACCCCACCGGTCTGGAGCAGTTGGCCCGAAGAGGAGGACCGAGGGGGTGCCGTAGGCGGTGGCCAGGTGGGCCACGCCGGTGTCGCCACAGACCACCAGTCTGGCCCCGGCCACCACGCGCGACAGTGCGCTGAGGTCCAGCAGACCGGCCATCGACAAGACCTCGGGTCGGGCCACGGCGTCGACGATCGCGTTGCACAGCCTCTCCTCAGCAGCCGAGCCGGTGACTACCACCCTGTTGCCCTCCTCAACCAGCACTCTCGCGAGTGCCGTCCAGCGGGCGAGGGGCCAGCGCCGTGCCTCAGCGGCCGCGCCGGGGTGGAGTACGACGGGCGGGCCGGCGTCTCGGGCCGACGGTGCGTGGTCGGCCTCCGAGACCTCCGGTGCTGGAGCCGGCAGCCGCAGGTCCTCCCGGCTGCAGTCGCCGCCAGCTGCACGCACCAGGCGGCACCAGCGGTCGACCTCGTGCTCGTCCGGGTGCCACGGTGGGCCGGAGTGCCCGGCGGCGGGTGAGTCGAACGCCACGAGGCGGGCCGCGCCGGTGGCCAGCACGAGGCGGTGGCTCTCCGGCCCGCGGCCATGGAGGTTCACCGCGAGGTGGCCGCCCCCGAGCGGGCTGCGCGGCTGACACCACGCTGGCCGCAACCCCTCCGTGGACAGGACTGCGTCCACGACCCCTAGCCCCGCCAGCCACTCCCCTACCGCCGGCGGTGCGGCCAGGACGATACGCCGACCCGGCCAGGCCCGGCGGACCCCCCTGAGCGGCGCAATCCCGGTGAGCGCGTCACCAAGGCCCAGCGCCCGCAGGACCAGGACGTCACCGCCGTCGAGGCGTGCTTCGTGGGGATCGAGCACCACCCGACGGCGCGCGGCGCTGGCATCGGTCACGGCCAGGAGGGCTCGCCCGAGGCCATCACGAGCATCTCGCGGATCTCGGAACCGACCGGCTGGGTGAGCGCCGTGACGACGGCCCCCGCGGTGCTGGCGGGGTCGTTGAGGTCCTGGTCGGGGGCTGGCTTGAACCGCTCGTCCCGGCCGTCGAAGAACCCCGTCCGCATCCCGCCGGGCAGCAGGCACGTGACGCCGACCCGCCCGGCGTACTCCACCGCGAGGGCCTGGGAGAAGCCCCGGATCGCGAACTTCGACGCCGAGTATGCGGTCGCCGCATCGGCGCCGCGGAGCCCGAGGGTGGACGACACCGTCACGACGGTGCCGCGGCTCCGCTCGAGGTGCGGCAGGCAGGCGCGGATCACGGCGACGGTGCCGAAGAGGTTCACCTGGATCACCCGCTGCCAGTCCACCGGCTCGATCTCGGCCAGCGGGCCGCACGCGTCGATTCCCGCAGCGGTGACAACCGCCTCTGGCGGACCGACCTCCTCCACCATGCGGTCCACCGCCCGGGTGGCGGCCTCCCAGTCGGACAGGTCGACCTCGGCATACGGCACGTCCGTGTCCGGCGGGACCCGGTCGAGAACCACTGCGCGGCCTCCGGCCGCACCGACAGCGTCCACGACGGCGGCCCCCAGACCGCGCGAACCTCCCGTGACGTACACCGTTCCGAGCTCTCGTGGGGTCGTGCTCACCGATCTCCTCCTGTGCTGGTCGTGGTCATCGTGTCCGTGGCCCGGCTGCCCGCCGAGCGGCGCAGGATCGAGGTGGTCGAGCGGCCGTTCAGGTAGGGCAGCAGTACCACCCGACCACCGTGCTCGCTCACGACGTCAGACTCCGGCAGCAGGGTGCCGCCGTAGTCACCGCCCTTGACCCAGACGTCTGGCCGCAGCGCCTCGAGCGCTCGCCGTGGGTCGTCCTCGTCGAACACCACGACGGCGTCGACGCAGTCCAGGGCCTGCAGGACGCGTGCCCGGTCGGCGGCGTCCACCACTGGTCTCCCAGGACCCTTCAGCCGACTCACGGACGCATCGGAGTTCATTAGGACCACCAGGTGGTCCCCGAGCCGACGGGCCGCCTGCAGCGTGGCCACGTGGCCCGCGTGGACGATGTCGAAGCAACCTCCGGTCGCGACCAGCCGGCCCCCGTCGGCGCGTAGCCGGCCCGCGAGGGCGCTGAGCTCCTCCCTGGGCAGCGAAGCGCCCGGCTCGGCCCTGATCTGGTCGGCCTGAGCCTGCGCCGCTAGCTCCCCGGAGTCCGGTCCTTGCTCGGCTGACCTACGGAATCCCTCGGCTCCGCCGGCGGCGACCCACTCCGAAGCCTCGGCCACTGCCGACTCCACCGATTCGGAGAGCAGCTCCCCGCCGGCCAGGGCGACGGTGGCGCTTGCGGCGAAGCGGTCACCTGCTCCGCAGGGATCACCGGCGACCTCCCGGGCCGGGAAGTAGGAGACCTGGCCACCGCGGTCGGCCAGGAAGGCTCCCTCCGCGCCGCTGGTGACGCACACGGCGTCCGCCTGCCACGCGACACGGAGTGCCAGCGCGGCCGCGTCCGGGCCGTCTGCATCCGCGCTGTGCGAGCGCGCCTCCGCCAGGTTCGGAGTGGCCAGGGTGACTCCGGGGACGGGCACGCCTCCGCGGGGGTGCGGGTCCCACACCAGGCGGGTGGTCTGTGCGGCCTCCACCAGAAGGCTGCGCAGCACCGGGTCCCGGGTGACGCCTGCGCCGTAGTCGGAGACCAGCACCGCGTCCGCATCGAGAAGGAGGTCGCGCACCCACGCCGCCGGGACGTCAGTCGGCGTTCCGGGGCCGCCCTCGTCCATGCGCAGCAGGGAGCGTCCGTCGGTGCGCAGCCGCACCTTGGTGCGGGTCGGTCCCTCGTGGCCAAGGGGAACCACGTCCATCCGCTCCTGCAGAGCCTGCAGCAGTCGCCGCCCCTGGTCGTCGGCGGCTACCGGCGCCACCAAGGTGACTCGTGCCCTGTCGCTGCACAGCAGCGCCGCCAGGCCAGCGCCTCCCGGGCTCGTCCGGGTTGCGCTGACATCCAGGACCGGCGCCGGCGCGTCCGGACACAGTCGGTCCACCGAGCCGTCCACGTCGATGTCGAGGAGCAGGTCCCCGACCACGACGACGTGCGGGCGCGGGTCCGGGTCCGGGTCCGAGTTCACCGCCTCCCGGCTCAGGTCGGTCGATCCGATCGACTCGCCGGCGGCCTCGCTGGTCAGCCCGGTTGACTCTGCGGTCGTTTCCGCGGCGTCGAGGTGGGCGTCCAGCGCCGCGCAGAGCGCGTGGATCGCCACCAGGTGCCCCTCCTGGATCGCCGCCGTGGTGGGCGCGTCGACGCAGATGGCGTCGTCGCACCGAGCCGCGAGCGGGTTGGGCTCGGGGCCGGTCAGGCCCCAGACCGTCAGCCCGCACTCACGGGCCCGGTCCGCAGCGGCCAGCACGTTGCTGCTGGTGCCGGAGGTGGACAGCAGCACCAGCACGTCCCCGGGTCGGCCGTGCCCCTGCACCTGACGGGCGAACAGCTCATCCGCGCCGTAGTCGTTGACCACGCATGTCATCGTGGACGAGTCGGAGCACAGGGAAACGGCGGCGAACGGGCGCCGGTCGTCGAGGAACCGTCCGACCAGCTCCCCGGTCAGGTGCTGCGCCTCCGCGGCGCTGCCGCCGTTGCCGGCCGCGAGCAGTCGCGCGCCGGAGCTCAGGCGCTCGGCCAGCACTCCCCCCCACCGCTCGATGGTGTCGACCTGGCTCTGCACCGAGGTCATCGCGGCGTCGACCTCGCGAGCGTGCTGCTCCATCCACCGGTGGCTGGTCATGCCGTAGCCCCCTTCTTCTGCTCGATGACGCTGCCGTAGGAGCGCTCGGTTGACAGCGCGACCCGCTCCCAGCTGAAGCGCTCCACCGCCCGACGCCGGGCCCGGCGTCCCATCTCCTCTGCTCGGGCAGGATCGTCCAGCAGCTGCCGGACCGCGTCGGCCAGGGCGTCCGGGTTCCGGGGTGGCACCAGGAGTCCGGTGCGTCCGTCGGCCACGCTGTCCAGCAGTCCGCCGACCCGACTCCCCACGAGTGGCCGGCCGCATGCGGCCGCCTCCAGCGGCACGATCCCGAACGGTTCGTACCACGGGACGGCGACCACGACGTCCGCGGAGCGGATCAGCGCGGGGATCTCACCGCGCGGCACCGGCCCGCGAAGGTCCAGCCGGTCGGTCACGCCAAGGTCCTCGGCCAGCTCAGCCAGACCCCGCGCGACCGGGTCCTCGCCCTGGTCGGCGGCGCCTCCGACGACGACAAGCTCGGTGTCGGGCAGGTGGGCTAGCGCCCGCACCACCGTGTCAACCCCCTTGCGCTCCACGAGCCGGCCGACATACACCAACCGGCGCATACCCTCCCGGCGCGGGGCGCGCCCGGAGTCCGGCGAGAACTGCTTGACGTCGACGCCGCAGGGGACCACGTCCACACGGTCCTCGGGGACGCCCATCGCAGCCAGCTCACGCAGCTCGTCACGACAGGTCGCGACCACCAGGTCGACGGTGGCGCCGATCCGGGCCTCCGCTTCGACCCGACCGGCGGGGCTGGTGTCCTTGGCGCCCTGGTGCCGCCGCTTCACCGTCCCCAGCGCGTGATAGGTGTGCACGAGCGGTGCGCTCGTCTCCGCGGCGAGCACCGCCACGCCGGACATCCAGAAGTGGGAGTGCACCACGTCGGGCACACCCGTGACGGCCCAGTGCTGCCCGAGCCACGTCCCGAACGCGGGCATGAAGGGAAGGAGGTCGTCCTTGGGCACCGGACCCGCAGGCCCGGCCGGGACGTGCACCACCCCGACGCCGGGGAGCATCTGCACCGTCTCCGGCAGATCCGGGTCGTCCCGCCTCGTGTAGACGGTGACCTGGTGGCCACGGCGCGCAAGGGCGGTGGCCAGGGCGGCGACGTGCACGTTCTGGCCGCCGGCGTCCACACCTCCCAGGGCGGCCAACGGACTGGCGTGCTCGGACACCATCGCGATCTTCATCACGCGACCTCCTTCAAGAGGTGTTGCCATTCGGTGAGGAACCGGTCGAGCCCGAACTGCTGGCGGGCGTGTTTGCGTGCTGCGGCGCCGCGTTCTCGCGCCTCGTCTGGGTCGGCCAACCACCGCCTTGCTGTGGCGGTCAGCACGGCGGGGTCCGCGGAGACGACGCCCGCCTCCCGGGGGACGGCCTCAGGGGCGGCGGTCGTGGCCAGGGCGAGCACCGGCATACCAACGGTCATCGCCTCGATGAGCGACAGCCCGAGGGAGGTCCAGCGGTAGGGATGCAGGTAGGCCCGGTGCCGGGCGAGCCGAGGGTGCAGCTGCTCCTGCGGCACGTCCTCGTGGAGCTGCCAGCCCCGTGAGGGCTCGTGCTGGGCGAGCGCGTCCATGCCCATCCCGTAGACGCTGACCGGCACGTGGCCGGCCACGTCGAGGAGCACGTCGGTGCCGGCGACCCGCCAGCGCCGAACCGGCTCGTTCACGACGGCGGCGATCCGCTCGACCTCTCCGGTGTAGAGCGGGCCGGGGTCGGGTATGCCGTGCTCGATGACCCTGACCGGGGATCGTCCCGAGTCCCAGACCAGGGCGTTGAACGCCGTCACATGCACCACGGGGATGTCGGACCGGTCGGCCAGGTGGTGCCGCGAGGCGACGGGGTGTGCGACGGGCGTGTTGTGCTCGACGTAGACGGCCGGCACGTCCGTGCCCGGCCGCAGGCCCGTCCAGTCCTGGAACAGGTCGATCTCCGAGGGGCGCTGCAGGACGACCACGTCACAGCCCTCCTCGCGCAGCTGCTCCGGGGTGACCTCCCGGGCGGCGGCCGGCCAGTCCCACGTGCGGGCCCGGCCCAGTCCGTCAGGACCACGGTCCGGCAGGACCGGGATCAGATAGTCGTCCGGTCCCTGGAGGAAGCCGGTGAGCCAGGAGCCGTGCACGTGCCAGATCGCGATCCTCATGCCCGCACCCCCACCAGCTGCTGCACGGCCGCCACCACGGACTCCGGGGAGATCCCGGTCAGGCACGGGTGACCACCCACCGGGCACTCCCGGGCGCGGGTGTCACGACAGGGCGCCTGCTGGTCGCCGAGGACGACGCTGGGTATGCCGTACGGCGCCCAGCGTGACGCCGGCACCACCGGCGCGAAGAGTGAGACGACCGGCGTGCCGACCGCCGCGGCAAGGTGGGCCGGTCCGGTGTTGCCCACCACCACGCAGGCGGCGTCCGCGAGGACCGCGGCAAGCATGGCGAGGGTGGTCCGCCCCACCAGGTCGGTGGCTCCGCCCCGCTGCGCGGCCGTGGCGTACTCCGCCTCGGACGGGCCGCCAGTGAGCACGACCTGCCAGCCGGCGGCCGTGAGCACGTCGCAGAGGGCGGTCGCGTGCTCGACGGTCGTGGCTCGCGAGGGCACGGACGCACCCGGGTGCAGCACGACATACTCACCGGGGGGTGTCAGTCCGGAGACGTCCGGCAGCGGGGTGCGCAGGGCCAGCCGGCCGCTGTCCCCGTCGGGGAGCCGGGCACCTGTGGCTCGGGCCAGGTCGAGCATGGCCTCCACCTCGTGCAGTCCCTCGGGCCGGCGGTGCCGCAGGTCCAGCAGCGACCCCGGGTAGTCCTCGCTCGTCGCGGCGACGTGTGGGATGCCGGCGACCTTGCAGAGCAGCGCCATCGGCAGGGGGCTCTGGTGGAAGGAGGTGAAGATGACTGCGGCCGCGTACTCCCTGGACCGGAGGGTGCTGACCAGGTGCTCAACAGCGTCGTCGTCGACCGGCGGCGGCCGGAAGCCGCTCCAGGGGGCGTCGTAGGTCAGCACCTGCGACACGCCGGGCAGCAACCGGGCGGCAGCCTCACCGGACGGCGCAGCGAGCAGGTCGACCGTGGTGCCTGAGGCGGCCAGGGCACGGATCGCGGGGCCGGTGAGCAGCACGTCTCCGTCGCTGTCCAGGCGCACTGCCAGCAGCCGGCTCACGGCTGGTTCCCGTCTGCCATGCCCAGCACCAGCTCGGCGGCCGACACCAGGTCACCGGCGACGTACTCGGCCGTGTCGACCTCCTCCGGTCGGGTAACCGGGGTCGGTACCAGCACCGAGCGGGCCCCCGCAGCGCGTGCCGCATCCACGTCGCTGCCGATGTCACCCACCACGACACACTCGTGCGGGGCGACCCCGACGGCCGCAGCGGCCCGGAGGACCAGCTCGGCCCCAGGTTTGCGGCAGGCGCACCCCTCGTCCGGGCGGTGGGGGCAGTGCTGCCAGGTGTCGAGCGGCCCGACGAGCTCCTGCAGCCGCTCGTTGACGCGCTCCATGTCATCCTCGGTGAGGAGCCCGCGGCCGATGCCTGACTGGTTGCTGACCACTCCCAGCCTCAGGTCGGCGGCCCTCAGCCGCTTGATGACGGTCCCGGCCTCGGGGACCGGCGCCACCCGGGCCGGGTCCCCGTTGTACGGAACGTCCTCGACCAGGGTGCCGTCCCGGTCGAACAGCACGGCTCTTGTTGGCGGCGGCCAGGGCGCCACTCCGCGGCGATAGCGCGCCTCGGCGACCAGCCGGTGCCACACCGCCACCCAGGGAATGGCCATGCTGGTGACTGCCATCCGCGCCCACTCCTGCCGCCAGCCCTCCTGGCCCGGAGGTGGGCCCGGTGCCAGCCGACGCGCCAGGAAGTCGAGAGTGAGGGCGCTCGTCGCGGTCGTGCAGAACGCCGATGTCCGCCGATAGCCGGTCAACGCTGCGCCGACGGCTGCCACACCGGAGGCGACGGTCGCCAGGTGCCAGCGGAAGCGCCCCCGACCGGTCCCGGCCCGCTGTCGCCAGCTCCGCCCGTGCAGGGCTCGCATCAGTGCGTCGGAGGCTGCGCCGCGCTGGGTGCGGATGCTCACGTCCCACGGGGCGGGCCGTGCGGGGTGCACGACGTGCCGCCGTCCACGGACCAGCTGCCAGCCAGCCTCACGCACGCGCAGCGCCAGGTCGGCGTCCTCGCGGTAGGCCAGCGGGAACCGCTCGTCGAAGCCGTGGACCGCCGCCAGCGCGGCCCTGCGGTAGGCCATGTCGGCGGTCGCCCAGAGTGCCGTCTCAAGTCCCGCGGTGTTGCGCTCCCAGTCGGTGGGCCGCCGGTCTGCCGGGAGGGGCACGCGGATCTCGCCCTGCACGCCGCCCACCTCCTCACCGGCCGTCGCCAGGTCGGCCGCGAGGGCAGCCGCCCAGCCCTCCGGGAGCCGGACGTCGTCGTCGAGGAACGCCACCCAGCCGGTGCGGGCACTTCGCCAGCCCGCGTTCCGGGCCGCAGCGGGGCCTCGGCCACCGGACCGGAGGACGCGGCTGGGGAACGGTAGGTCGGGTAGGAGCAGGGGCTCCGGTGGAGCGCCGGGCCCTGTGCCCAGGCGACGGTCGTCAACGACCAGCAGCTCCACGGGCAGGTGCTGGTTCGGTTGGTCGGCGAGGTCGGCCAGCAGCAGGTCGAGAGAGGGACGGCCGACCGTGGGCACGACGACCGTGTATGCCGCGTCCTGGGACGTCACCGGGCCACCTCCCCCGTTGTTCCATCCCCGGACGACGCCGCGAAGAGCTCTGCCCGGCGTACCAGGTGCGGCCCGAGGACCAGGGCATCGACGGGTGCCGAGCCGAAGAGCTCCAGGGCCTCCCGCGGGTCGTCCACCATGGGACGGCCCGCCGTGTTCAGGCTGGTGTTGATGACGACCGGGATCTCGGTGCGGGCGGCGAACTGCTCAAGCATCGCGCCGAGGCGAGGGTGGGTGACGGGGTCAACGGTCTGGATGCGGGCCGTGCCGTCCACGTGGACGGCTGCCGCGATCCGGTCCCGCCACTCCGGGCGGACGGTGTGCACGAAGAGCATGTAGGGGCTGGGGATGGGTCCCTCGGTGAAGATCTCCTCAGCCCGGTCGGCCAGCACCATGGGGGCGACGGGCCGGAACTGCTCCCGGCCCTTGACGTCGTTCAGTCGCTCCAGGTTGCCGACCACCCCTGGGTGGGCCAGCAGGGAGCGGTGGCCGAGAGCCCGGGGGCCGAACTCGCTGCGTCCGTCGAACCACGCGACGACCCCGTTGGCGGCGAGGATGTCGGCGACCTCGCCGGCCAGATCCTCAGGCGTCGTGAACGGCACCGCCGCGACCGTCAACCGCTTCGCGAGCTCCGCGTCGGACCACGACCGCCCGAGCGAGGCGCCGGGCATCGGCCGTGGCTCCTCGCCGAGGTCCGCGGCGACCTGCAGGGCCGCACCGAGGGAGGTGCCCGCGTCCCCCGCGGCCGGCTGGACCCAGACGTGCTCGAACGGGGACTCCCGCCAGATCCGGGAGTTGGCGACACAGTTCAGGGCCGTCCCGCCGGCCATCGTGAGGGCGGTGTCACCGGTCTGGTCATGCAGCCAGCAGGCCAGGTCGACCAGAACCTCCTCGAGCCGGGTCTGAACCGAGCAGGCGAGGTCGGCGTGCACCCCGCCCCAGGTCCCGTCGTCGATGCGGGGCTCGACCCAGCGGTTCCAGTCGGGCACGGGTGCCTCGAACCCACCGTCTCCGGTGGCGCGGATGATGTCCCGCAGCTCCTCGAGGTAGCGCGGGCGGCCGTAGGAGGCCAGCGCCATCACCTTGTACTCGTCGCTGGAGCGCAGGAAGTCCAGGTGCTCGGTCAGCGACTCATACAGCAGGCCGAGGGAGTGCGGCAGCATCTGGCTGGCGAGCTGCTTCAG
>DATGRS010000101.1:0-8595 GCA_035303365.1 Ornithinicoccus sp. | reverse complement strand
AGCAGGTTTGGGAAGCGGGCCGGAAGGACCAGTGGCTCCTGGGTCTTGCCGTCGTAGTTGTCGCCGAAGTCGACGGTGTCCTCGTGGATGTCGCGGACCATCTCCATGGCCAGCGGCGCCATCTTGCACTCGGTGTAGCGGGCGGCCGCGGCCGGGTCGTCACCCGGGGTGCCGAAGTTGCCCTGCCCGTCGACGAGCGGGTAGCGCATCGTCCAGTCCTGCACCAGGCGCACCAGGGCGTCGTAGATCGCGCTGTCACCGTGTGGGTGGTAGTGACCCATGACGTCCCCCACGACGCGGGCGCACTTGTTGTAACCACGGTCGGGCCGGTAGCCGCCGTCGAACATCGCATAGAGCACGCGCCGGTGCACGGGCTTCAGGCCGTCCCGGACGTCCGGCAGCGCCCGGGCCACGATCACACTCATCGCGTACTCGATGTAGCTGCGCTGCATCTCGGTGTTGAGGTCGATCGCCTCGACCCGGTCTGTCTCCGGCGGGTTGATGTCGGTCACGCCTGTCCTTCTCGTATGTCGTGTGGCTCAGTCTGCGAAGGTCCGGGGTCTGGGGGCGGAGCCCTCAGCGGGGTGCCCGGGGGCGGCGCCCCCGAGGGGTCAGATGTCCAGGAAGCGGACGTCTCTGGCGTTGCGCTGGATGAAGCCCCGGCGCGCCTCGACGTCCTCGCCCATCAGGACCGAGAACACCTCGTCCGCCTTGGCCGCGTCGTCCAGGGTCACCTGCAGCAGGACTCGGTGGTCAGGGTCCATCGTGGTGTCCCACAGCTCGGAGTAGTCCATCTCGCCCAGACCCTTGTAGCGCTGGATGCCGGAGTCCTTGGGCAGCCGCCAGTTCTTGGCCAGCCCCTCCTTGATGAAGGCGTCGCGCTCACGGTCGGAGTAGGCGTACTGGTGCTCGGCGTTGGTCCACTTGATCCGGTAGAGCGGGGGCTGCGCCAGGTAGACGTAGCCGTGCTCGATGAGCGGACGCATGAAGCGGAACAGCAGCGTCAGCAGCAGCGTGCGGATGTGCATGCCATCGACGTCGGCGTCGGCCATCAGCACGATCTTGTGGTAGCGCGCCCGGGTGATGTCGAAGTCCTCACCGATGCCGGTGCCGAACCCGGAGATCAGTGCCTTGACCTCCTGGTTGTTCAGCACGCGGTCCAGGCGCGCCTTCTCGACATTGAGGATCTTGCCGCGGATCGGCAGGATCGCCTGGTTGAACGGGTTGCGGCCGCGGACCGCCGAACCGCCGGCGGAGTCACCCTCGACGATGAAGACCTCGCAGATCGAGGGGTCGTTGGACTGGCAGTCGCGCAGCTTGCCGGGCAGGCCGCCGGACTCCAGCAGACCCTTGCGCCGGGTGGCCTCGCGCGCCTTGCGGGCGGCGACCCGCGCGGCGGCGGCCTGCACGGCCTTGCCGATGATCTCCTTGCCCTCCCGCGGATGGGCCTCCAGCCAGTGGCCGAGCTCCTCGGTCATCGCCGACTGCACGAAGCCCTTGACCTCGGAGTTGCCCAGCTTGGTCTTGGTCTGGCCCTCGAACTGCGGCTCGCCGAGCTTGACCGAGACGACGGCGGTGAGCCCCTCGCGGATGTCCTCACCGGTGAGGTTCGGGTCCTTCTCGCGGAGCAGCTTGTTGGTGCGCGCGAAGTCGTTGACCAACCGCGTCAGCGCTGCACGGAACCCCTCCTCGTGGGTGCCGCCCTCGTGCGTGTTGACCGCGTTGGCATAGGTGTGCACGGACTCGCTGTAGGAGGTGGTCCACTGCATCGCGACCTCGACCGCGAGCATCCGCTCCTTGTCCTCGCTCTCGAAGGCGATGACCTCGTCGTGGACCGGGTCTGCCTTCTTGGACTTGTTGAGGTGGAGCACGTAGTCCAGCAGGCCGTTCTCGTACATGTAGCTGATCGGCTTGCGCCGGGCGACGGCGGTGGGCGAAGCGTCCGGCGCCAGGTCGACGTCGTCCTCCCCGACCCCGTCGATCGGGTCGTCCTCGATCGCGTCGATGTCGCGGTGCACCTCGATGGGCCGCTCGTCGGTCAGCGTGATCGTCAGGCCCTTATTGAGGAAGGCCGTCTGCTGCAGGCGGGCGCGGATCGTCTCGAAGTCATGGTCGACCGTCTCGAAGATGTCCGGCGAAGGCCAGTAGTTGATCGTGGTGCCGGTCTCACCCTCGGGGATCGTCTCGTCCATGGACAGCGGGGCCTGCGGCACGCCGAGCTGATAGCTCTGTCGCCACACGTGGCCACGCTGGCGGACCTCGACCTCGAACGTCTCGGACAGTGCGTTGACGACCGAGGACCCCACGCCGTGCAGCCCGCCGGACACCTTGTAGCCCGAACCACCGAACTTGCCACCGGCGTGCAGCTGGGTCAGCACCAGCTCCACGGCCGGCTTCTTCTCGATCGGGTGGATGTCGGTGGGGATGCCCCGGCCGTTGTCGACGACGCGGATGCCGCCGTGCTCGAGGATGGTGACGTCGATCCGGTCGGCGTGCCCGGCCATCGCCTCATCGACGGAGTTGTCGACGATCTCCCAGACCAGGTGGTGCAGTCCGCGCTCCCCGGTCGAGCCGATGTACATCCCCGGCCGCTTGCGGACCGCTTCGAGGCCCTCGAGGACCTGGATCGCGTTGGCGTCGTATGCCGAGTCGGTCGCGAGTGATGCCGGGTCCCCCTCCTGTGGTGCCACCTCGGGGAGCTCCGGCATCTCCGGCTCGACGTCCTGGGGATTGTCTGGTTCGACAGTGGCCACGGGGCTCCTAGGCAGTTAGTGGGTGGACCGCCCCAGTCTACCCGTCAGCCAGCACAAACCGGCCATCCACAGGCCTTTGACGGGCATTCTGACGACAGAAGAACCCCCGGTCTGGGGTGGTCCCCGTCGAGTGGGCCCCCAGACGGTCCTGAGGCAGCGCAGGATTCCGCCGGAGGTCGGGACCTGACTCAGCCGTAGGTGTCCCTCGGACCGGGGCCCTGCGCTCGCAGACGTCCCTTGCGCCAGCTCGGTGCCGCCGGTCCGCGGACGGTGATGTCGGTGACCACCCCGGCACCGACCTCGGCCTCGATCCGCGTCAGGACCGAGTGGGTCAGCAGGCGCATCTGCGTCGCCCAGGCGGTCGAGTCGGCCTGCACGGTCAGCACCGTCTCGTCGAAGCCGAGGGGCTTCACGTGCTGTGCGACCTCCGCCCCGACGATCGTGGGCCACCGACCGATCACCGCACCGACCTGCACGTCCGAGTCCCAGCCGCGCGAGCTCACCAGGCGCTCCACCTCGGCGCCGACCAGCCGTGGGTCGCGCGCGGCGCCGTCACCGGTCCCAGAGCGCCGCTGACCGAGTGTGTCCCCCGAGCGACGTCGACGGTCGGTGGTGCCGGGGCGCAGCCCGCGAGCGCGGGCATTGGCTCGTGCCCGGGACAGTGCCTCGGCAGCCGCCTGCAGTCCGCTGGCAGCTCCAGCCCCACCGGCCGCCTCGGGCCGGCCGGCAGCTCCAGGTGCTTCACCTGCGGCTGTGCCGTGGGGGTGCTCGTCGTCGGTGCTCATGCCGCGTCCCTGGGGGTGATCACGCCGTCCTCCACATCCAGGATCGCACCCCGCCCTGTCAGCCAGGCTGGCACGTCATCGGCCACCGCGGCCGTGATCAGCACCTGCTCACACTCGGAGACCAGCTCGGCCAGGCGCTCCCGCCGCCCGGAGTCCAGCTCCGCGAAGACGTCGTCCAGCACCAGCACCGGGTCGGTCCCGACGTCGTGCCGCAACAGCCGGAACGACGCCAGCCGCAGAGCCAGGGCGATGGACCACGACTCGCCGTGGCTGGCGTACCCCTTGGCCGGGAGCTCACCGAGGGCGAGCACCACGTCGTCCCGGTGCGGGCCGACCAGGGTGACCCCGCGTTCCTGCTCCGCGCGGCGGCGGTCCTCCATGGCCGCCAGCGTGGCGGCATACAGCTGCTCCTGGTCCGGAACCTCACCGGCGGCGATGGTCTCAGCCACCTCACCCTCGAGGCTCGACCGGTAGCTGACGGTGGCCGTCGTCTCCGTGTCGGCGATCGTCGTGTAGGCCTCGCTGAGGTAGGGGCCGAGGTCACGCAGCAACCGCAGCCGCGCGTAGGTCAGGGCAGCGCCGACCTGCGCGACCTGCGTGTCCCACACCGCCAGCGTCCCCTCCGCCGAGGCCTTGGCCTCCTCGACCGTCTCGCCGGGGTTCAGCCGGTGCTCGGGAACACCGCGCCGTGCCGGACGCCACAGGTGCTGCCCGGAGCGGAGCAGGGCGTTGCGCTGGCGCAGGGCCTTGTCGTAGTCGCTCCGCACCCCGGCCCACCTGGGCTGCCGGGCGACCAGTAGGTCGTCGAGGAACCGACGGCGCTCGGAGGGGTCGCCCTTGACCAGCGACAGGTCCTCGGGGGCGAAGAGCACCGTGCGCAGGGTGCCCAGCACGTCGCGCGGCCGGGTCAGCGGCGACTTGTTGAGCCGCGCGCGGTTGGCCCGACCTGGGACGATCTCGAGCTCGACCACCGTCTCCCGGCCGTCCCGGACCACGGCCGCACGCACGACGGCCGACTCGGCGCCGTGCCTCACCAGGGGCGCGTCGGTCGCCACCCGATGACTGGCCAGCGTCGCGGCATACCCCGCAGCCTCGACCAGGTTGGTCTTGCCCTGACCGTTGCGTCCGAGAAGGGTCGTGATGCCGGGGGAGAGCGGCACCTCAGCCGAGCGGTAGCTGCGGAAGTCGGTGATGCTGAGGTGGCGTAGGTGCACGGTCAGGCAGGGCCGGGGGGAGCCGGGGCTAGCCCTGCCGGTCGCCGTCGGTGTCGCCCGGGCGCGAGGTGTCGCCGTCGTGGTGGGTCTCGCCCGCACCCGACGAGGGACCCGCCTCGGCCGCCTCGGGGGCACCTGGATCGTGGTCGGTCTCGCCCGCACCCGACGACGGACCGGCGTCCGCGGCGTCGGCGCCGTCCGCACCTTCGGCACCCACGCGCTCCTCACCATGATCGTCGTGCTTGGGCTCGGCGCCCTCGTGGACCTGAGTCGCCTCCTCCTCGAGCATCTTGACGGCGTGCCCACCGAACTGCCCGCGCAGCGCAGCAACGGCTTGCATGGCAGGGGAGTTCTCCTGGCGGGAGGCGAACCGAGCGAACAGCGCAGCGCTGAGCACGGGCATCGGGACGGCGTTCTCGATCGCCTCCTGCAAGGTCCACCGCCCCTCACCGGAGTCGGTGGTGTACTCGCTGATGCCTTCCAGGCCGGGTGTCTCGTCGAGAGCCTTGACCATCAGGTCGAGCAACCACGAACGCACCACGGTGCCCCTGGTCCACGCCTGGAAGACGCCCTTGACGTCCGTGACGGTGTCCTTGGCCGTGAGCAGCTCGAAGCCCTCGGCGTAGGCGTGCATGAGGCCGTACTCGATGCCGTTGTGCACCATCTTGGCGTAGTGCCCGGAGCCGACGTCGCCGGCGTGCACCCACCCTTCCTCGCGAGGGCCCTCGGGCCGCAGCGCGTCGAAGATCGGCATCGCCTTCTCGACCCACTCGCTCTCTCCACCGCACATTAGGCCGTAGCCCTCGGTGATTCCCCAGATGCCACCCGAGACGCCACAGTCGACGTAGCCGATGCCCTTGGGGGACAGCTCCGCATGGTGCCTGACGTCATCGGTGAAGTGGCTGTTGCCTCCCTCGATGACGAGGTCCCCCTCGCTGAGCAGCTCACCGAGCTGGTCGACCGTCTGCTGCGTCGGCTCCCCGTGCGGCACCATCACCCACACCACCCGCGGGGCCCGCAGCGAGGTCACCAGTGCCTCCAGGGTGTCCACGTCGCGAACCTCCGGGTTGAGGTCGTAGCCGACGACCTCATGACCGGCCTTGCGGAGGCGCTCGCGCATGTTGGCGCCCATCTTGCCCAGTCCGATCATTCCCAGCTGCATGGTCATGCTCCTTCGTGGGGTGCGGGTCTTCGAGTCTCCCCGATCAGCCGGCGAAGCGCACGGGCATCAGCACATAGCGGTAGGACTCGTCCGACTCGCCATCCATCTCGGCCTGTCCGGACAGCACGGCGGGCTTGGACGGCTGGGTGAAGCTGACCCGCGCGAACGCGGTGCCGAGAGCCGACAGGCCGTCGATCAGGAACTGCGGGTTGAACGCGATCTCCAGCTCGGGTCCGGTGAGCGAGGCCTCGATCGCCTCACTGCCCTGGGCATCGTCGCCGGTGCCGGCCTCGATGGCCACCTGTCCTTCGGAGAAGCGCAGCCGGACGGGGGTGTTCCGCTCCGCCACCAGAGCGACCCGGCGGACCGCCTCGAGGATGGTGTGGGTGTCGACCACGGCGACGGTGTCAACGCTGTTCGGGAAGATCGAGGTGACCTTGGGGTACTCGCCGTCGAGCAACCGGGTGGTCGCGCGGCGCGAGCCAGCCTCGAAACCGATCAGCCCCTCGCCACGCGTGGCGTCACCGAGGGCCACCTCGATGGACCCGGCAGCGCCCAGCGCCTTGGCGGTCTCCGACAGTGTCCGGGCAGGGATCAGCGCGACGTGGGAGACGTTGGGATCCTGCGGGTGCCAGGTGAGCTCGCGCATCGCCAGCCGGTAGCGGTCCGTGGCGAGGAGCGTCATCTTCTCGCCCTCGATCTCCACCCGCACGCCGGTGAGGATCGGCAGGGTGTCACCACGGTCCGCGGCGATGGAGACCTGGGCCACGGCATTGGTGAACACATCACCGGGGACGGTGCCGCTGGACTCGCTGGACGTCGGCAGCGACGGGTAGTCACCCACCGGCATCTGGATCAGCGAGAAGCGGCTGGAGCCGCACACGAGCTGGACCTTGTTGCCGTCGGTGGAGAACTCCACCGGCTTGCTGGGCAGGTTGCGGGAGATGTCCGCCAGCAGTCGTCCGAGCACCAGGACCTCACCAGCCTCGGTCACGTCCGCCTCGACCGTGACCGTGGCCGAGATCTCGTAGTCGAACGCCGACAGGGTGAGGGTGCCCTGCTCGTCCGCCTGGAGCAGCACGCCCGCCAGCACCGGGACGGGAGGACGGTTGCTCAGCCCGCGGACGACCCACGCGACGGCTTCGGACAGGACATCGCGATCAACGCGGAACTTCACGACGGTCAGCCCTTCACAGATGCGGTTGGAAAACTTGCGGTGCCCGGGCCGACACTGCGTCGACGCGTGGAATGACGACATTAGCCGCCAAGGTCGCCCGAGCCAACACCTGGCACGTACTTGTGGTGCCCCATCCTGTCGAACGCCAGACCGTGACCACACCGCGTCCTCTGCATTGTTCGGTGGGGTCGACCGGGGCAGGGTCGTCCAGCAGGTGCTCGGGGCCAGGACCCTCCATGAAGAGTAGTTCGTAGTCGTCATCGGTGTTGTGGACTCTGTGGATAACCCGGCTTCCCTGCTGGTGGCCGCCTGGATCGAACCTGTGCACGCCGGGTGGACGCCGCTGGGGAGGTCGACCAGCCCCTGGGGACGCCCGCCGGCTGTGCACAACCGGTGCCCTCGTCATACCGAGGTTGTGCACACGCTGACGTGCAGCTGACCACAGCCTGTCCCCTGTTGTTCCACACCGCCTCCGCCCGGCCCTTGCATGCGTGAATAGTGCAGCGTGATGCCCTGTCGACAGCACACCGAAATACCCACAGAGTTATCCACAGGCTGTGGACTGTCTGGTGATGACGCAGGTGGGTGGCAGGGACAGAGCCGGTGGCGCGGTGGACGAGGCTGTGCGTCAGCGAGCGGAGGCCTTGCGGATCTGCCCCGTCAGCTCGGTGATCTGGTCGTAGAGGGCCCGGCGCTCGCCGATCAGCTGCCGGATCTTGCGCTCGGCGTGCATCACGGTCGTGTGGTCGCGGCCACCGAACTCCTGACCGATCTTGGGCAGGGACAGCTCGGTCAGCTCGCGGCAGAGGTACATCGCGATCTGCCGAGCGTTCACCAGGGTGCGGGACCGCGAGACCCCGCACAGGTCGTCCACGCTGATTCGGAAGTAGTCGGCTACCTCGGTCATGATCGTGCCGGCTGAGATGGTGCCCGCGTCGCCGCTGGGAATGATGTCCTTGAGCACGTGGGAGGCGAGGTCAACACTGACGGGCATCCCACTGAGCGAGGCGAAGGCGGTGACCCGGATGAGGGCTCCCTCGAGCTCTCGGATGTTGGTCGTGATCTTGCTGGCGATGAGCTCCAGGGTGTCGTCCGGAGCGGTCATGCCCTCCTGGGCGGCTTTCTTCTTGAGGATGGCGATCCGGGTCTCGAGGTCCGGAGGCTGGACATCGGTCAGCAGACCCCACTCGAAGCGGCTGCGCATGCGCTCCGCAAACCCGGAGAGCTTCTTAGGTGGCTGGTCGGAGGTGATCACGACCTGCTTCTCGCTGTTGTGGAGGGTGTTGAACGTGTGGAAGAACTCCTCGACGGTCTGTTCCTTGCCCTGGAGGAACTGGATGTCGTCGATGAGCAGGAAGTCCACGTTGCGGTAGCGCCGCTGGAAGGCCCCTGCCTTGTCGTCGCGGATGCTGTTGATGAAGTCGTTGGTGAACTCCTCTGAGTTCACATACCGGACCCGCACGCCCGGGTACAGGCTGCGGGCGTAGTGCCCGATCGCATGCAG
>DATGRS010000100.1:0-30102 GCA_035303365.1 Ornithinicoccus sp. | reverse complement strand
GACGCCGAGCGTCCGCAGCGCGGCATTGGCGTGCTGGAGGTTGTCCGGTGTCGGGTAGCCGGTGGTCCCGGGCTCGTCCACGGGCTCGTCGAACGCCCTCACGGACACGCTCAGGTCGGGCAGCTCACGGAGCGCCCGGGTCAGCTCGGCGACGTGCACGCCGGCGCCCCCATAGATGTTGGGCGGGTACTCACGGGTCAGGATGTCGATGCGCACGCGCCACACGCTAGCCCCTGTCGCCCAAAGCCGCGCTGGGCTCTAGGTTGGGTCACATGGTTGCGCCAACGGGAAGGCTGAAGGTCCTCGCCATCGTGCTGGCCGGAGGTGAGGGCAAGCGCCTCATGCCACTAACCGCCGACCGGGCCAAGCCGGCCGTCCCCTTCGGTGGGATCTATCGGTTGATCGACTTCGCCCTGTCCAACATCGTCAACTCCGGCTACCTGAAAATCGTGGTGCTGACGCAGTACAAGTCGCACAGCCTCGACGCGCACATCACGCGCACCTGGCGGATGTCCAACCTCCTGGGCAACTACGTCGCCTCCGTCCCGGCCCAGCAACGGATGGGCAAGCACTGGTTCGCCGGCAGCGCCGACGCGATCTACCAGAGCCTGAACCTGGTGCACGACGAGAGGCCGGACATCATCGTCGTGGTGGGGGCCGACCACGTGTACCGCATGGACTTCTCGCAGATGATCGAGCAGCACCTGGACACCAGCGCCGGTGTCACGGTCGCCGGCATCCGACAGCCCCTGCACCTCGCCGACCAGTTCGGGGTGATCGAGGTCGACGAGTCCGACCCGCGACGTATCGCGGACTTCCTCGAGAAGCCGCAGCAGGCCAAGGGGCTGCCGGACTCCCCCGACGAGGTGTTCGCGTCGATGGGCAACTACGTCTTCGACGCAGAGGTTCTCGAGCAGGCGGTCCGTGAGGACGCAGCGATGGAGGAGTCCGCTCATGACATGGGCGGCGACATCGTGCCCGCCTTCGTCAACCGTGGCGAGGGTTACGTCTACGACTTCAAGGACAACGACATACCGGGGGCGACTGACCGCGACCGCGGCTACTGGCGTGATGTGGGGACCATCGACTCCTACTACGACGCCCACATGGACCTGGTGTCCGTGCACCCGATCTTCAACCTCTACAACGACCGGTGGCCGATCTACACCAACTACGGTTCCCCGCCCCCGGCCAAGTTCGTGCACGGCTCGCACGACCGGATCGGGCACGCCGTGGGCTCGTTCGTCTCACCCGGCGTGGTCGTCTCCGGCGCGACCGTGGCCGACTCTGTGCTCTCGCCCAGGGTGCGCGTCCACTCGTTCAGCAACGTGTCGGCATCGGTGCTTCTCGACGGGGTGCAGATCGGTCGCAGCTGCCAGATCCACCGAGCCATCATCGACAAGGGCGTCGAGGTCCCCCCTGGCATCAGCATCGGGATAGACCACGACCAGGACCGGGCCCGCGGCTTCACCGTCACCGACAGTGGGCTGGTGGTCGTCGGCAAGGGCACGGTGATCGAGGGGTGATGCCCCCGGCGCACCGGGAGCCGGGTCCTCCTTGTTGCCGGGGCCACGCAATAGAGTGCACCCCATGTCCATGCACATGGCTTCCGTGACAGACCCGGGCGAGCCGACTGCTGGCGGGCAGGTTCGTCGCACCCTGCTCGTGATCGGCGGGGCCGAGGACAAGCGTCGCCGAACGGTCGTCCTCAAGCGGTTCGTCAACCTGTCCGGCGGCCGGGACGCTCGCATCGTCGTCATCCCCACCGCCTCATCCATGGCTGAGGAGGCCTTCGAGGTCTACCAGTCGGTGTTCGGCCGCCTGCACGCGCGGGACATCTCTGTCGTCAACCCCCGGCAGCGGCCGGACGCCGCCGACCCAGCGCTCGTCGAGGCCATCGACAACGCCACCGGGGTGTTCGTCACGGGCGGCAACCAGCTGAAGCTCGGCCAGCTCATCGTCGGGACGCCGGTCCACGCGGCCATCACCCGGGCCTACCACCGCGGCACCGTCATCTCCGGCACCTCGGCCGGCGCCTCGGTGCTGAGCCAGTTCATGATCTCGATGGGTGAGGAGGGCGTGGCACCGCGTCAGCGCGTGTCGCAGCTCAGCGCGGGCCTGGGGCTGCTCCCGGGCGTCATCCTCGACCAGCACTTCGGCCAGCGCACCCGGTACGCCCGTCTGCTGTCCTTGGTCGCGGCGTCGCCCAGCCTGCTGGGGGTCGGGATCGACGAGGACACCGCCGCGGAGATCGTCGACGAGCGCTCATTGACCGTCGTCGGTTCCGGAGCGGTCTACGTCGTGGACGCCCGGTCGGCGGTCAGCGATGCGCACGAGGCCAGGCACGCGGCGCCCCTGATGGTATCCGGGGCCGTCGTCCACTCACTGCCCTACGGCGCGACCTTCGACCTGGGTGCGGCCCAGCTCGTGGAGTTCGTCGAGATGCACCCGGAGGTGGCCGTTGTCACCTCACCCACCGACGTGCACGACACCGCCAACGCAGCCGCCGCGCTGCGCCGCTGACAGCACGAGGAGTTCCCTGATGTCGGAGACCACCGGTCCGAGCGCCCCCGCGGCGCCGGACCTTCGGATCGTCGAGCAGCGCGTCTATCGCGGACCCAACCTCTGGAACTACGAACAGGCCATTCACCTCGTGGTCGATCTCGGTGTGCTCGAGGAGTACCCCTCGAACCTGCTCCCCGGCTTCACCGAACAGCTGCTGGAGTGGCTACCCAGGCTGTCTCACCACGTCTGCTCCCGCGGCAAGCCGGGCGGCTTCGTCGAGCGGCTCGAGGAGGGCACCTGGTTGGGCCACGTCAGCGAGCACGTCGCCCTGCAGCTGCAGACCGAGGCCGGCCACGAGCTGAGCAGGGGCAAGACGCGAGCGGTCCGCGGCGAGCCGGGCCACTACAACGTCATCTACTCCTACATCGATGAGCAGGTCGGCCTCGCCGCTGGCGAGCTGGCGGTGCGCATGGTCAACGCGGCGGTGAGCCAGGACGACGAGTTCGACTTCGAGCACGAGCTCGATGAGTTCCTCCGACTCGCGGAGCGCGCGGCGTTCGGCCCTTCGACCACGGCGATCCTGGAGGAGGCGGCCGCCCGGGACATCCCGTTCATCCGCCTGAACAAGGCCTCGCTGGTCCAGCTGGGCCAGGGCGTGCACGCACAGCGGATCCGGGCCACCATGACCTCCAAGACCGGGGCGCTGGCGGTCGACATCGCCGGCGACAAGTCCATGACCAACACGCTGCTGTCCTCGGCCGGACTGCCGGTGCCACTCAGCGACACCGTGCGCACCGAGGACGGCGCGGTGGCCGTGGCCGACCGGATCGGCTACCCGGTGGTGGTCAAGCCGCTCGACGGCAACCACGGTCGGGGCGTCGGCATCAACCTGCGGAACGAGGCGGAGGTGCGGGCCCACTTCCCGCACGCCGCGGAACAGTCCCGTCGCGGGATCATGGTGGTCGAGTCGTTCATCATCGGCAACGACTACCGCTGCCTCATCGTGGGGGGCAAGATGCAGGCAATCGCCGAGCGCGTGCCGGCCCACGTCATCGGGGACGGAACGCACACGATTGACGAGCTCGTCGAGATCACCAATGCCGACCCACGGCGCGGCGTCGGCCACGAGAAGGTGCTGACGCGCATCTCGATCGACGACAACTCCGTCACGCTGGTGCGCAACCAGGGGTTCGAGATGGACGCGGTGCCGCCGGAGGGGACGATGGTCAAGCTCGCCCTCACCGGCAACATGTCGACCGGCGGGATCTCGGTGGACCGCACCTTCGACGCGCACCCGGAGAACGTCGAGATCGCCGAGGAGGCCGCCCGGCTGATCGGGCTCGACGTCGCCGGGATCGACTTCATCTGTCCGGACATCTCGGCACCGGTGAGGGAGACCGGGGGCGCGATCTGCGAGGTCAACGCCGCCCCCGGGTTCCGGATGCACACCCACCCCACGGTGGGTGAGCCGCAGTACATCGCCAAGCCGGTGGTCGACCTGCTCTTCCCGCCCGGTTCCCCGTCCCGGGTTCCCATCGTCGCCGTCACCGGGACCAACGGCAAGACGACGACGTCGCGCATGATCGCACACATCATGAAGGGCCTCGGTCGCCGGGTCGGCATGACCTCGACCGACGGCATCGTCATCGACGAGCGGCTGGTCAAGCGCGCCGATGCCTCCGGCCCCAAGTCGGCACGCATGGTGCTGCAGAACCCCCGCGTGGACTTCGCGGTGATGGAGGTGGCCCGCGGCGGGATCCTGCGGGAGGGCCTCGGTTACGACCGGAACGACGTCGCGGTCGTCACCAACGTCAGTGCCGACCATCTCGGTCTGCGCGGCATCGACACCGTCGAGCAGCTCGCCACGGTGAAGCGGGTCGTCGTCGAAGCGGTCCCCCGCAACGGCTTCGCGGTGCTCAACGCCGATGACCCGAACGTGCGCGAGATGCGGCGGCACTGCAGCGGCAGCATCATCTACTTCTCCATGCAGCCACCGGGGAGCCCCGAGAGGCAGTTCATCGACACGAGGCTGCGTCGCGGCGGACGGGCCGTCGTGCTGGAGCCGACCGACCGCGGCGAGATGATCGTGATCCAGCACGGCCGCAGGTCCATGCAGCTGGCGTGGACCCATCTGCTGCCAGCGACGTTCGGTGGCGCTGCACGGTTCAACATCGCCAACGCGATGGCGGCGGCCGGAGCCGCGTTCGCTGTGGACGTCCCGCTGCACGACATCCGTCAGGGGCTGCGGACGTTCGCGACGAACTACTACCTCTCCCCCGGCCGCCTCAACATGCTCGATGTCAAGGGCGTCAGGGTGGTCGTCGACTACTGCCACAACCCGGCCGGCATGCGGGCGATCGGCGAGTTCGTCGACAACTACGCAACGCAGAAGGAGGCGGCGGCCGAGAACTCCAGGATCAGTCGGATCGGCGTGATCGGCGGCACGGGCGACCGCCGCGACGACGACCTTGCTGAGCTGGGGGCCGTCGCCGCCGAACACTTCGACGTACTCGTCGTGCGCGAGGACGACAATCCCCGAGGACGGCCCCGCGGCGAGAGCGCCGAGCATGTGGTCCGAGGGATCAACGAGGCGATCGCCGCCGGCGTCGCCAGGGTCCGTCACGTCGTAACTGTGCTCGCCGAGGTCGAGGCAGTGCGGCACGCCATGGTCTTCGCCAACCCCGGAGACCTCGTCATTGCCTGTGTCGACAAGCACCCACGCGTTCTGGCTGAGCTCGAGGAGATGAGCAGCTCGGCCTACGCCGGCTCCCGGGCCGAGGGCGAGCAGACCGGAGATCCCGACCTCGATCCTGCCGAGCTGCACGAGGCCGCAGCTGCGTCCGCTGAAGAGGCACGGAGCGACTACACCGATCTCGACGTGGTCGACGAACCGGGCTCTGAGCCCCAGCCACCGCAGGGGCCGCTGACGGAGGCGCCACTGACCGACCTCGAGGGTGCGGGCACCGGGCCCTCCGCCACCAAGGCGTGACCTGACTCCGCCTGCCCGAGCCACCCGGTCTCGCAGAACCAGATCGGGTGTGACCGTGGCCTGAGCGTCCCGGGTCGACGTCAGACCACTGAGGTAACCGGCTGATCCGATCTCATCTTGTCGGCCAGTGCCAGCAGTGCCTCCCGCTGTGGCGCGTCATCCGCGCCGGTCGCGTGGGTCATGACGTAGTCGATCAGCCGGGCCACGCCCTCGGCGCCCCGCCCCGTGTCCACGTCGAGCAGGGACTGCAGCACGACTACTGCAGCGCTGTCCTGACGCTGGGCTGCCACATCCTCCATCACCTGCCCGGCCTCGTCGTGACGCCCGAGCTGACGCAGCGCCGACGCGAGGGCGAGCTGGGCGCGGAAGCGATGCGGTTCGCGCAGCCGGGCCGCCAGCGCGTCCCGGTAGCGACTGACGGCCTGTTCCGCCTGACCCGCGGCATCGAGCGCTGCAGCCAGCTCGAAGACCAACCGGGGGTCCTCCGGAGCCTGGTCCAGGAGGTTACGAGCCGCCTCGAGGCGCTGGGCGGCCGGCTGGAGCTGGATGGCAGCCAGAACGGCCTCGAGCTCGTGCTCCCCGCGGGCGGCGACCACCTTGCGTCGGATCTGGCGGGGCGTGTCGGCCTGGGCGCCGTGGTCGCGGAGCCAGGCGACAACCCCGTCCCGATCCCGGTGCACCATCAGCGCACCGACATCGCCGTCCGCCATCTGCTCGACCAACGCCGCCAGACCGGTCACCTCGTCCTCGGCCGATCCCGACGAGACTGCGCCGACGTTTGCCAGCCCCTGCACGAACTGCGCTTCGAGATCCTCGGTCGTCCTCCCTCGCAGGTAGTGACCCTTGTGGATGATGTGCACCCGGTCGGCGCGCCGACCGGCGATCTCCCCCAGCCCGACCAGGATCTCGTCGGTGCGGTCGCCGACCCCGCCGAGCCCCAGGTGCACGCGGTCACCGGGCGGTCGCAGCCCCTCGGCCACGTCGAGCAGCGCCTCGAGGCCGGCCTCGTTGTGCGCCAGGTCGATGATCATGGTGGCGGAGCCGCCAGAGGGCAGTGGCAGGGTCCAGACGTTCATGCGTCCGGGGTTGTGCTCCAGGTCCGGGGCGAACGTGCGCAGCCCGTCGATCACGGCCTCTCGAGGCAGCCCGAGACCGAGCGCACCGGCGGTGGCGGCCAGGGCGTTGGCGACATTGTGCTGGGACAGGCCGGACAGTGTCATCGGCACGTCCAGGATCCGGATGAGGCGGTCCGGGTCGGCGCCACGGCGCAGGATGACGATGTCGCCCTGCAGCACGGTGATGCCACGACCGCCGCGCTCGACCGTCTCGCGCAGCGCAGGAGAGTCGGGGTCGAGGCTGAACATCCAGATCCGTCCGCTGGCCTGCGCCGCCATCGCCCGCACGCGTGGGTCGTCGCCGTTGAGCACGACCCAGCCGTCCTTGCGCGTGACGCGGGTGATGATGCCCTTCACCTCCGCGAGCTGGTCCACCGTGTCGATGCCGTGCAGGCCCAGGTGGTCGGCCGTGACGTTGGTGACGATGCTGACGTCGTTGTGGGACACGCCCATGCCTTTGAGCAGCAGGCCACCTCGCGCGGTCTCGAGCAGGCCGAGCTGCACCGTCTTGTCCTCCAGGACCATGCGGCCACCCGACGGACCTGAGTAGTCGCCGGCGATGCGCTGCTCGCCCTGGACGAACACCCCCTCGGTGGAGCTCCACCCGCAGCGCAGACCGGCCGTCATGCCCATGTGCGCCAGCAGACGGGTGGTCGAGGTCTTGCCGTTCGTGCCGGTGATCGAGGCGACCGGGATCCGCGGCCGCAGCTGTGCCGGCCCGCTCGCGTCCTCGGCGGAGCGCACACCCTCCGCGGCCGCCGTGAGCAACCGGTCGGCGTCCACCCCAGCGAGCAGTCCCTCCAGCACCGGACCGAGCGACTCGCCGAGCGCCACAGCACGCCCTCGGTGCCGCCACGGGAACGCGACGATCACCGCGTCGAGGTTCGTCCCGACCCGGCCGCGTACACCGACCCGGCTCGGCACGGCCGAGGCGACGCGCCGCAGCAGCGTGCCGGCGAGCCGGCTGAGGAACCGCTGGCGCTGCTCGCTGTGGGGCTTGCCCGGGATAGCCCGCCGCAGCCCGACGACCTCGGCGATCGCCGACGCGGCCGCCTGGTCCAGCGCCTGGTAGCCGGGCAGCGACAGGCTCACCTTGACCGACGGCCGTGAGAAGTACAGGTTCGGGCCCTCAAGCAGCCGCACCTCAGTCACCCGGACTGGGGTCGGGTCAGTCATCGTGGTCAGAAGCCCATCGCGTGGAAGCCGCCGTCCACGTGCACGATCTCGCCTGTCGTCGCGGGGAACCAGTCCGACAGCAGCGCCACGCACGCCTTGGCGGCCGGTGCGGGGTCCTTGAGGTCCCAGCCCAGGGGGGAGCGCTCACCCCAGCGCTCGAACTGCTCGAACATCGGGATCGAGCGGGCCGCGGTCGTGGCGATCGGGCCGGCAGAGACCAGGTTGGAGCGGATCCCCTTGGGCCCCAGGTCGCGCGCCAGGTAGCGGTTGGTGGACTCGAACGCAGCCTTCGCCACGCCCATCCAGTCGTAGACCGGCCACGCCTGCTGGGCGTCCAGGGTCAGGCCGACGACGCTGCCGCCCTCGCTCATCAAGGGCAGGGCAGCCACCGCCAGCGACTTCAAGGAGTATGCCGACACCTGCAGTGCCGTGGCGACGTCCTCCCACTCTGCGGTCAGGAAGTTGAAGGCCCCTGGCGGGGCGTAGCCGATCGAGTGCAGCACACCGTCCAGGTGGTCGGTGTGCTCACGGAGCCGGTCGGCGAGGGTCTCGAGGTGCTCGGTGTTGGAGACATCCAGCTGCACGACCTCCGGGGTCACCGGCAGGCGCTTGGCGATGGACTGGGTGATCCGGAACGTCCGCCCGAACGAGGTGAGGATCACCTCGGCCCCTTCCTCCTGGGCCAGGCGTGCCACGTGGAACGCGATCGACGAGTCCATCAGGACACCGGTGACGAGAAGCTTCTTTCCTTCGAGCAGCATGGGGAGCAGACTAGCGTCGAACGTCAGTGACCCATGCCAAGGCCGCCGTCGACCGGGATGACGGCGCCGCTGATGTAGCCGGCGTCGGGGCCGGCCAGGAACCTCACCACCCCCGCGACCTCTGCAGGGGTGGCGAACCGACCGGCGGGGATGCCGGCCAGGTAGGCCTTCTGGCGCTCCTCGGGCAGCTCGGCGGTCATCTCGGTCTCGATGAAGCCGGGAGCGACCACGTTGGCGGTGATCCCGCGACCCCCGAGCTCACGGGTGATCGACCGCGCCAGGCCGACCAGTGCCGACTTCGAGGCGGCGTAGTTGGTCTGCCCCGGGGACCCGTAGAGCCCCACGACGGAGGAGATGAGGATGATGCGGCCGTGCCGCATCCGCATCATCCCCTTCGCGGCACGCCGGGCGCAGCGGAAGGCGCCCGTCAGGTTGGTGTCGAGGACAGACTCGAAGTCCTGGTCGCTCATCCGCATCAGCAACGTGTCCTTGGTGATGCCCGCGTTGGCCACCAGCACCTCGATCGGGCGGCCCAGCATCTCCTCGGCCTGGGTGAAGGCCGCATCGACGCTGTCGGAGTCGGTGACCTCACAGATGACACCCCGCAGGCCCTCCGGCGGCGTCCCGCTGCGGTGCGTGATGACGACGTCGTCGCCCGCCTCGGCGAAAGCCCGCGCAATCGCGAGGCCGATGCCTCGGTTGCCTCCCGTCACCAGGACGCTTCGCTTCTCGGATCGCGTGTCGGCCGACTGGGGTCCGGTCTTGGTCTCGGTCACAGGGTCACGCTAACCCCTGCCCCGACGCCGCACGACCGCGGCGGCGTATCGTGGAGAGGTGAGACGCAAGCCGGTGGCCCAGGGGGTGACGACCGCTCGGCGCTCCCCCAGGGAGGACCGTGAGCACCGCCTGCGCACCTACCTGGTCGCCATGGCCATCCGCACCGTCTCCTTCCCCCTCGCCGTCTGGGCACTGCTCAGCGGCTGGACGGTAGTGGGCGTGGTACTGGCCCTCGCCGCGACCGTGCTGCCGCAGGTCGCGGTCATGATCGCCAACGCGGTCGACAACCGCACGGTCACGAGGGACGGCCCCGTCTCCCCGACCCGTGCGCTGCCCCAGGGCGGCACGTCAGGACCGTTGGACGGCCCCGATGCTCGTCTGTAGCGCGAAGGGTTGCCGGCGGGACGCGGCATACGGCGTCGTGTGGAACAACCCCAAGGTGCACGCGTCGGACCGACGGAAGGTGTGGCTGGCCTGCCCGGACCACCGCGAGAGCCTGAGCGGCTTCGTCGCGCTGCGTGGCTTCCTCATCGAGGTGCTGCCGGTTGACGAGCTGACCGAGCGGGACGGCTAGCTTGCTGCGCACCCTGCTGACCCGCCGTTGGCTCACCGCCCTCGCGCTGGCCGTCCTCTTCGCGGTCGTCGCGGTGCTGCTGGGCAACTGGCAGTACTCCCGCCACGAGGACCGGGTGGCTGCCAGGGACCGCGTGGAGGCCAACTACGACGCGGACCCCGTGCCGCTCGAGGACGTCCTGTCCGGCCCCAGCCCGCTGGCGCCCTCGGCGGAGTGGACGCGGGTCAGGACCACCGGCACCTATGTCGCCGGCGACCAGCTCTTCGTCCGGAACCGACCGCACGGCGGAACCTTCGGCTACGAGGTCCTCGTACCGCTCGAGACCGCGCAGGGCACCCTGGCCGTCGACCGGGGCTGGGCACCCAACGCGGAGAACGCCGCGACCCTGCCGGAGGTGCCGCCGGCCCCCGATGAGCAGGTGGTGGTCACCGGGTGGCTGCGCCCCGCAGAGGAGGACCTGGACCGCGGTCTCCCGGCCGGCCAGCTGGCCTCCATCAACCTGGAGGCCATGAGCGAGCAGTGGGACCGCCCGGTGCTGGGCGGCTACCTGATCCTGGAGTCCGAGGAGTATGCCGGGGCGCCCGGTGCCGTGATCGACCGGCCCCTCCCCCTGGCTGAGCCACGGACCGGGCTGGGGGCCCACTTCGCGTACTCGCTCCAGTGGTGGTTGACCGCCCCGGTGGGTCTGGTCCTGGTGCTGGTGATGGCACGACGGGAGTCGCGGGAGGCTCAGGACGACCAGGGCGGGGACGCACGTCCCGTCCAGCGCAAGAAGGTCCGCATCTGGGACGAGGAGGACGGGTAGCCCTCTCCCGGACCTCTGGGGCGACCCCACCGGGACGGTGCGACGATGGCGTCATGGATCTGGGACTTGCTGGCCGAGGGTATGTCGTCACGGGTGGCTCACGCGGCCTCGGTCGGGCCGCGGCCGCGCACCTGACGGCCGATGGGGCGGACGTGCTGCTCGTCGGCCGGGATGCCGACCGGGCACGGCGCACCGCCGAGGAGCTGACCGCAGACGGTCCGGGCACGGCATACGCCCTGGCCGCCGACCTCGCCGACGAGGAGACGCCCGAGCTGGTCCTGGCCGGCGCACTGGAGCACCTGGACACCCTGGACGGTGCGGTGCTGAGCGTGGGCGGGCCGACCCCTGGCAGGTTCCGTGAGAGGACCGACGAGCAGTGGCGCGCCGCCTTCGAGCAGGTGCACCTCGGTCCGCTACGTCTGGCGCGCACGCTGCTGGAGGCGGCAACCCGCCCGGTGGCGATCACCTTCGTGCTGTCCACGTCGGTCCGCAACCCGCTGCCGGACTTCGCGATCTCCAACGGGCTCCGGCCGGGTCTGGCAATGGCCGCCAAGACCATGGCTGACGAGTACGGTCACCTCGGCCACCGGGTCAACTCGATGCTGCCGGGTCGCATCGACACCGACCGGGTCCGCCAGCACGACCAGTCGACGGGTGACCCGGACGCGCGCCGGGCGGCGCACGTCGCCACCGTCCCCCTGGGCAGGTACGGCCAGCCCGAGGAGTTCGGGGCGGTCGCCGCGTTCGTCACCTCACCGATGGCCTCCTACATGACCGGATCAGTGGTCACCGTGGACGGTGGACAGACCCGCACGATCTAGCCGTCGCGGGCCGAGCCGGAGCGGAACTGGGTGTCGTACAGCGCCCGGTAGAGACCGCCCTCAGCGAGCAGCTCGTCGTGGGTGCCGCGCTGCACGATGCGGCCGCGGTCCATGACCAGGATCTGGTCGGCCCCCCGGATCGTGCTCAGGCGGTGCGCGATGACGATCGAGGTGCGCCCGCTGAGGGCCCGGTCCAGGGCGCGTTGCACCGCCGCCTCCGACTCGCTGTCCAGGTGAGCGGTCGCCTCGTCGAGCAGCACCACGGCCGGTGACTTCAGCAGCAGCCGGGCGAGCGCCAGACGCTGCTTCTCCCCGCCGGAGAGCCGGTGGCCACGGTCCCCCACCACCGTGTCCAACCCGTCCGGCAGACGCTCCACAAGCTCCCAGACCTGGGCCGCCCGCAGTGCCTCCTCGAGCTGGCCGTCGGCCGCCTCCGGCGCGGCATACAGCAGGTTGGCCCGGATGGTGTCGTTGAACATGTGAGCCTCCTGGGTGACCACGCCCACCGTGCGCGACAGGCTGGCGAACGTCGCCTCACGCAGGTCGGTGCCGCCGATCCGCACCCGGCCCTGGGTGGGGTCGTAGAGACGTGCCACCAGGGCGGTGAGGGTCGTCTTCCCGGCCCCGCTCGGCCCGACCAGGGCGACCAGCTGCCCGGCCGGGATGTGCACGTCGATCCCCTGCAGCACCTCCCCACCGTCCCCACCCACGAGGTCGGCCCTGCTCTCGAGGGAGGCGACCGACACCTCCTCGTGCGTCGGGTAGCTGAAGGAGACGTCGTCCAGGTCGATCGCCACCGGGCCCTCCGGCAGGTCCACCGGATGCTCGGCCTCCTGCACGAGGGGCTCCAGATCGAGCACCTCGAAGATCCGCTCGAAGGAGACCAGCGCGGTCATCACATCGACCCTGACGTTGGACAGCGCGGTCAGCGGCCCGTACATCCGGCCCAGCAGCGCCGCCATGGCCACGAGGGTGCCGACCGAGAGGTTCCCCGCCACCGCCATCAGGCCACCCATGCCATAGACCAGGGCCGTGGCCAGTGCCGCGACGAGGCCCAAACCCGCCATGAACACGACGCGGTTGACCGCGATCTGCACGCCGGCGTCACGCACCCCGCGGGCGCGGTCGGCATACTCCTTGTCCTCCTGGACCGGCCGCCCGAAGAGGCGCACCAGCAGCGCACCGGCGACGTTGAACCGCTCGGTCATCCGGGTCGCGAGCTCGGCGTTGAGCGTCATCTGGTGCCGGGTGAGCTGAGAGAGACGCTGGCCCATCCGGTGTGCCGGGATCAGGAAGATCGGCAGCAGGAGCAGGGCCAGCAGCGTGATCAACCAGGACATCGTGACCAGCGCGCCCAGGATCAGCGCCAGTGACACCACGTTGCTGACCAGCCCGGAGAGGATGCTGGTGAAGGCGGTCTGTGCCCCGATCACGTCGGTGTTCAGCCGGTTGACCAGGGCCCCGGTCTGAGCGCGGGTGAAGAAGGCGATCGGCTGACGCAGCACGTGGGAGAAGACCTCGGTGCGCAGGTTGAGGATCAGGCCCTCCCCGATGCGCGAGCCGAAGAGCCGGGTGACAATCGTCAGCAGCGCCTCCAGGACGGCGATGACGGCGACGGCGATGCCCAGCCAGATGACCACCTGGCGGTCCTGCGGGATGACGCCGTGGTCGATGATCCGCCCCAGCAGGAGCGGGGTCGCCACCCCCAGCGCCGCCACGATGATGGTCAGCACGAGGAACAGTGCGATGTCGCCCCGGAACGGCCTGCCGTAGCCGATCACCCGGCGGCCCGTGCCCTCCCGCAGCTGGTGGTCGCGCACTGACCGGTCCTTGGTGAAGCTGCGGACCATCGGGCCGCGGCCGAACCCCATGCTCATACGGCACCTCCGTCGTGCGGCATCAGGCGAGTGCGATCAGGTCCTGGTAGTCCAGGTTCCACATGTCCTCCACCCCGTCCGGCAGCAGGAGCACCCGCTCGGGCTCCAGCGCCGACACCGCGCCCTCGTCGTGGCTGACGAGCACGACGGCGCCCTCGTAGGTGCGCAGGGCACCGAGCACCTCCTCGCGGGACGCAGGGTCCAGGTTGTTGGTCGGCTCGTCGAGGAGCAGCACGTTGGCGGCGGAGACCACGAGCATGGCCAGCGCGAGCCGTGTCTTCTCCCCACCGGACAGGACGCCGGCTGGCTTGTTGACGTCGTCCCCGGAGAAGAGGAAGGAGCCGAGCACCTTGCGGGTCTCGGTCTCGTCCAGGTCCGGGGCCGCCGACTTCATGTTTGCCAGGACGCTGCGCTCGACGTCGAGCGTCTCGTGCTCCTGCGCGTAGTAGCCGAGCTTGAGACCGTGTCCCGGCTGCACCTCGCCGGTGTCGGGCTCATCGATGCCGGCCAGGATCCGCAGGAGGGTGGTCTTGCCAGCGCCGTTCAGGCCCAGCACGACCACCCGCGAGCCGCGGTCGATGTTGAGGTCCACGTCGGTGAAGACCTCCAGGGACCCGTAGGACCGGGACAGTCCCTCGGCGGTCAGCGGTGTCCGGCCGCACGGTGCCGGGGTCGGGAAGCGCAGCTTGGCGACCCGGTCGGAGACGCGCTCGCTCTCCAGGCCGGCGAGCAGCTTCTCTGCCCGACGGGCCATGTTCTGCGCCGCCACCGCCTTGGTTGCCTTGGCGCGCATCTTGTCGGCCTGGGCCAGCAGCGCCGACGCCTTCTTCTCGGCGTTGGCGCGCTCCCGCTTGCGGCGCCGCTCGTCGGTCTCCCGCTGCAGCAGATAGGTCTTCCAGCCCATGTTGTACTCGTCGATCTCGGCACGGTTGGCGTCCAGGTGGAAGACCCGGTTGACGACCTGCTCGATGAGCTCCACGTCGTGGGAGATCACCAGCAGCCCGCCCGGATAGGTCTTCAGGTGGTCCCGCAGCCACACGACCGAGTCGGCGTCCAGGTGGTTGGTGGGCTCGTCCAGGAGCAGCGTGCTGGCACCGCTGAAGAGGATCCGCGCCAGCTCGATGCGGCGGCGCTGGCCGCCCGATAGGGTCCGGAGCTCCTGGTCGAGCACCCGGGTCGGTAGCCCCAGGCTGGAGGCGATGGACGCGGCCTCCGACTCGGCGGCGTAGCCACCGCGTGCCGTGAACTCCGCGTCGAGGCGGGAGTAGCGGGCCATCGCACGTTCCCGGGCCGCCTCGTCGTCACTGGCCATCCGCGACTCCGCCTCGCGCAGGTCACGGATCACGACGTCGAGACCGCGGGCCGACAGGATCCTGTCCCGCCCCAGCACGTGCAGGTCACCGGTGCGGGGGTCCTGCGGGAGGTAGCCGACGTCACCGCGGCGGGTCACCGTCCCGGCTGCCGGGTCAGCCTCGCCGGCGAGCACCCTGGTCAGGGTGGTCTTGCCTGCACCGTTGCGGCCGACCAGACCCACGCGGTCCCCCGGAGCGACCTGGAAGGTGACCTCGTCCATCAGCAGGCGGGGCCCAGCGCGCAGCTCCAGCCCCGAGACAGTGATCACGTGCAGAACTCCTCGGGATAACGTTTCAGGGTGGCTAGCGTGCTCTCACGCCGCGAGATCGTTAGTCTACGCGTGAGATCTCGGCGCACGGTGCCGCGAGTGATCAGAGCGGAGAGAGCATGACCTTCAAGGAGAACGCCCGGCTCGACACCAGCCAGGTCCGCAGCGGTGGCCGCGGTGGCGGGGGCGGCGGCGGTCTCGCGGCCGGCGGTGGCATCGGCGGCATCATCCTGCTCATCCTCTACATGATCTTCGGTGGCGGCCTGGGGGGCGACGGCGGTGGCACCGCGTCCGGCAGTCCGTGGAACTTCAGTGCTGGCGACGTGTCCGGCACCGGCGAGGAGGGCGCCTCCGACGACTTCTCCCACTGCCAGACCGGCGCCGACGCCAACGAGCACCGCGACTGCCGGGTCGTCGGCACCGTGAACAGCGTCCAGGGCTTCTGGGAGAGCGCCTGGTCGCAGTACGAGCCCGCCAAGACGGTGATCTTCTCCGGGACGGTGCAGACCGGCTGCGGCACCGCCAACAGCCAGGTCGGCCCGTTCTACTGCCCCTTGGACCAGCAGATCTACATCGACGTGAGCTTCTTCGACCAGCTCGACCAGATGGGCGGGGACGGCGGTTCGCTGTCGCAGATGTATGTCGTGGCGCACGAGTACGGCCACCACGTGCAGAACCTCAACGACGTCCTGGGCCGTGCCCAGCAGGACCCGCAGGGTCCCGAGTCCGGCGCGGTGCGGGTCGAGCTGCAGGCTGACTGCTACGCAGGCGTGTGGGTCGCCCACGCGGACGGCACCCGACTCGGCGAGGAGCAGTCCGCCATCCTGGAGCCCGTCACCCAGGAGCAGATCCAGTCCGCCCTGTCAGCGGCCGAGGCGGTCGGTGACGACCGCATCCAGGAGCAGATGCAGGGACGGGTCACCCCCGAGAACTGGACGCACGGATCATCAGAGCAGCGCCAGAAGTGGTTCATGACCGGCTACGAGTCCGGCGACCCCAACGAGTGCAACACCTTCAGCGGCGACCTGGGCTGACCCACGGGTGATCGACTGTCGATGACCTGGTCGACGGAGCGTCGGGTCCTTGACTAGCTCGTGGCTGGTTCGCTGACCCGGATCCGGATGACCCGACCGCGCCTGAGGGTGTCCTGCAACACCTTGAGCCGCGGGTCGGGAAGGTCGTAGATCTCCCGGCGCGGTAAGGCAGCCAGACGCCCGAGCAGCGGGTGCTCCACCACCTGTCGGACGAGTGCGCGGTCGCCCCCGACCACGAACCCGTCGACGCGGGCACCCCGCGCTTCCAGCAGTCGGTCACTCGCCTGCTCCACGACCCGCTCCACCAGCGCATCAGCCTGGTTGCCTCGGCGCCGGGCGAAACGCTGCTGCGACCATCCTCCGGCCGCGGTGCGCGACTGGACGTAGCGGGTCCCGCAGTAGTGGTCAGCCAGCCGGTCCCCCTCGGCCCGCCCCACGGCATACCCACCCCTGCGGAGCAGGACGAGACCGAGGCGAGGGGGCAGCTCGACCGCACCGGGTGCCCAGGCGAGGACCTCGGCACGTGCGCCGTCGGGGGCCGACAGCACGAACGGCACGGTGGCCGGCTCGGCCCCGGGGGACCGCTCCGGCACACCGTGCCGTTCTGCGAAACCGCTGATCCACCGGTCCAGGCGCTCGGGGTCGACCTCGACGACCCGGCCGGGACCGGTGCTCAACGGCTCAGACGTTGAAGCCGAGAGCGCGCAGCTGCTCGCGCCCCTCGGGGGTGATCTTGTCCGGGCCCCACGGCGGCATCCAGACCCAGTTGATCCGGTGGCTGGACACCAGTCCCTCCAGCACGGTGCCCACCTGCTCCTCGATCACATCGGTCAGCGGGCAGGCGGCGCTGGTGAGGGTCATGTCGATGACCGCGTGCGACTGGGCGTCCACGGTGAGGCCGTAGATCAGGCCCAGGTCGACGACGTTGATCCCGAGCTCGGGGTCGACGACATCACGCAGCGCCTCCTCGAGGTCGGCGACGTTGGGCGGGGTGACGGTCTGGCTCATCTGGTCCTCCTAGGTGGTGCTCTCAGGGTCTCACGTGCTGCTGGGTGTGGCGGATGCCGCCGCCGAGATGTCCGCGCCGGCCTGGGCCAGAGCGTCCGTGAAGGCGGTCCAGCCGAGCAGGGCGCACTTGACGCGTGCGGGATAGCGGGAGACGCCGGCGAAGGCCACCCCGTCGCCGATGACCTCGGGGTCGCCCTGGTCGGCGCCCTTGCTGGTCAGCATCGCGCGCATGGCGACAAAGGTGTCCAGGGCCTCGCCGATCGGGTGCCCGATCGTCTCCTCCGCCAGGACGGAGGTCGACGCGATGGAGATCGAGCACCCCTGCGCGTCGTAGGACACGTCGCTGACCACACCGTCGGTGACGTGCACCCGGAGGGTCACCTCGTCACCGCACGTGGGGTTGACGTGGTGCACCTCCGCCCCGTAGGGCTCCCGCAGGCCCGCGTGCTGGGGGCGCTTGGCGTGGTCCAGGATCAGCTCACCGTAAAGGTCCATCGTCCCTCCTCAGGCGCTCAGTCCGAAGATGCCCGGCACCGTGTCGAGCGCGGTGACGAAGGCATCGATGTCTGCGCAGTTGGTGTAGACCGAGAAGCTCGCACGCGTGCTGGCCGGGATCCCCAGCCGGCGGTGCAGCGGCCATGCACAGTGGTGCCCGGTGCGCACGGCGACGCCCTGGTCGTCGAGCACCTGGCCCACGTCATGGGGGTGGATGCCGTCGACGACGAAGGCGACCGCCCCGACCCGCTCCGCCGGGTCGGCAGGTCCGACGACGCGGACCCAGGGCCGCTCGGCGAGCCGGTCGAGGCAGTATGCCGTGAGCTCGGTGTCGTGCTGGTGCACCCGGTCCATGCCCAGCTCGGTCAGGTAGTCGATCGCGGCGGCCAGGCCCACCGCCTGCGCGGCCATGGGCACCCCGGCCTCGAACCGCTGGGGAGGCGGTGCGTAGGTCGAGCGCTCCATGTGGACCACCTCGATCATCGATCCGCCGGTGATGAAGGGCGGCATGGCGGCGAGCAGCTCAGGACGCCCCCAGAGCACCCCGATCCCCGACGGGCCGATCACCTTGTGCCCGGTGAACACCAGGAAGTCAGGTCCATGGTCGGCTCCACCGAGCGCCCGCACGTCGACCGGCAGGTGCGGCACCGACTGGCAGGCGTCCACCAGCGTGAGCGCGCCGACCGCCCGTGCGGCCTGCAGGATCGGCCCCACGTCCACCAGGGTGCCCAGGACGTTGGATACCTGGGTGAAGGCGACCAGCTTGGTGCGCTCCCCCACGACCGCGCGGGGGTCCTCCAGGTGGCCGTCGTCGGTGACCCCGATCCAGCGCAGCGTCGCACCGGTGCGACGGGCCAGCTCCTGCCACGGGACGAGGTTGGCGTGGTGCTCCATCTCGGTGACCACGATCTCGTCACCGGGACCGAGCTGAAGCCGTGCGGCCACCTCGGGGTCGGCGCCCTCGACCGCCCCGGCGGCGCCGGCGTTGCTCATCGCGTAGGCCACCAGGTTGATGGCCTCGGTGCCGTTCTTGGTGAAGACCACCTCGTCCGGGGCTGCGCCGATGAACCGGGCGACCGTGGCGCGCGCCGCCTCGAAGAGCTCGGTGGCCTCCTCGGCGAGCTGGTGCGCGCCCCGGTGCACCGCGGCGTTGTGCTGCGAGTAGTACTCCCGCTCGGCGTCGAGGACGACCCAGGGCTTCTGAGCGGTCGCGCCGCTGTCCAGATAGACCAGCGGCCGGTCCTGCCGCACCGCGCGAGAGAGCACGGGGAAGTCGGCCCGGATCCGGGCCAGCTCCTCCTCCGTGAAAGCCGTCATCAGACCGTGGCGGCCTTCAGGTAGCGGTCGTAGCCCTCGTCCTCGAGCCGGTCGGCCAGCTCGCGGCCACCGGACTCGGCGACCCGGCCGTTGACGAAGACGTGCACGTAGTCCGGCTGGATGTAGCGCAGGATCCGGGTGTAGTGGGTGATCAGCATGACCCCCAGGTCGGTCTGCTCCTTGATGCGGTTGACGCCCTCGGCGACGACCTTGAGCGCGTCGACGTCCAGACCGGAGTCGGTCTCGTCCAGGATGGCGATCTGCGGCTTGAGCAGCTCCATCTGCAGGATCTCGTGGCGCTTCTTCTCTCCACCGGAGAAGCCCTCGTTGACGTTGCGCTCGGCGAAGGAGGAGTCCATCCGCAGCGCCTCCATCGCGGCCTTCATGTCCTTGACCCAGTGGCGCAGCTTCGGGGCCTCGCCGTCGACCGAGGTCTTGGCCGAGCGCAGGAAGTTCGAGACGGTGACGCCGGGGACCTCGACGGGGTACTGCATGGCCAGGAACAGTCCGGCCTTGGCGCGCTCGTCGACGCCCATTGCCAGCACGTCATCGCCGTCGAGGGTCACCGTGCCGCCGGTGACGACATACTTCGGGTGGCCGGCGACGGCGTAGGCCAGGGTGGACTTGCCGGAGCCGTTGGGGCCCATGATGGCGTGCGTCTCGCCCGACGCGATGGTCAGGTTGACGCCGCGCAGGATCTCCTTGTGCGCGGTGTCGGTCTCGACGCTGACCTGCAGGTCGCGGATCTCAAGAGTGGTCATTGCTTCTCCTTGCGGTTCTGTGGCGCAGTTCTGGGTGGTGAAGGGCTACTCGGACAGGGCGACGAACACGTCATCGCCCTCGATCTTCACCGTGTGTACGGCGATGGGCTGGGTTGCGGGCAGGCCGGTGGGCTCTCCGCTGTTCATGTCGAAGCGCGAGCCGTGCAGCCAGCACTCGATCGTGCCGTCGTCCAGCTCCCCCTCGGAGAGGGAGACGTTGGCGTGCGTGCACGTGTCGTCGAACGCGTGCACCTCGCCGCTGGAGTCGCGAGCGATCGCGACCAGACGGCCGTCGAAGCTGGCCTGCACCGCGCCCACCTGGGGCAGGTCGGCCAGCGTGCAGACCTTGACGAAGGACAGCTGTCCCGCGTCCTGGGTCTGGACGGGCTCGGTCATGCACTCGCCCCCATGTCGGCGGCGAGCTCCTCCTCGATGGCCAGCATCAGGGTGTCCACGACCTCGGGCACGCCGATCTTGGCGATGATGTCGGCGAAGAACCCGCGCACCACCAGACGCCGGGCCTCGGTCTCGTCGATGCCCCGGGACATCAGGTAGAACAGCTGCTCGTCGTCGAAGCGACCGGTGGAGCTGGCGTGGCCCGCTCCCGCGATCTCGCCCGTCTCGATCTCCAGGTTGGGGACCGAGTCCGCACGCGCACCGTCCGTCAGCACCAGGTTGCGGTTCAGCTCGTAGGTGTCGATGCCCTCGGCCTCCTTGCGGATCAGCACGTCACCGACCCAGACCGTGTGCGCACCGTCACCCTGCAGGGCACCCTTGTAGGTGACCAGCGAGTTGGTGTGCGGGGCGTTGTGGTCGACGAAGGAACGGTGCTCCAGGTGCTGTCCCGCGTCCGCGAAGTAGACGCCCAGCAGGGTCGCCTCCCCGCCGGGACCGGCGTAGCGCACGTTGGAGTTAACGCGCACGATCGACCCGCCCAGGCTGACGGCGATGTGCTTGTAGTTGGCGTCCCGCCCGACCGAGGCCTCGTGCTGGCCGAGGTGGACGGCGTCGTCGTCCCAGCGCTGCAGGGACACGACGGTCAGCTCCGCACCGTCGCCGACGATGACCTCGAGGTTGCCGCGGTGGTCGGCGGCACCGGTGTGGTCCAGGATCAGCAGCGCCTTGCTGTGATGACCCGCCTCGATCACGTAGTGCGCGCTGCTCAACCGGCCGGCGCCGTTGCCGTGCACGTTGACGCGCAGCGGCTCGGCATACTCCTTCTCCGCCTCGAGCTTGACGTAGAGCGCCTCGGCGGTGTGGGCCGAGGCCGTGACCGCACCGCGGTCGCCCGGGACCAGGACCGTGCCGCGCGGTGCCTCGCCGGGGGCCAGCGAGGGCCCCATCAGCTCCAGCACCCCGGAGACGTCGTAGTCGGCGGCGTAGTCCTCGCCGCGGTCGTCGTCGTCCTCGTCGGCGAAGACGCCTCCGAGGCGGTCGACGGGGGTGAACCGCCACTCCTCCTCGCGTCCGTTGGGCACCGGGAAGTCGGCGACCTCGAAGGAGGTCAGGCGGGCCGCCCGGGACTGCTCCGGGGCGCTGCCCACGGTGCTCTGCGGGTCGACGTGGTCAATGGGCTTGTCGGTGAGAAGGGTCATCAGCCGACGGCTCCTTCCATCTGCAGCTCGATGAGGCGGTTGAGTTCGAGGGCGTACTCCATCGGGAGCTCGCGGGCGATCGGCTCGACGAAGCCGCGGACGATCATCGCCATGGCCTCGGTCTCGCTCAGTCCGCGGGACATCAGGTAGAACAGCTGGTCCTCCGAGACCTTGGAGACCGTGGCCTCGTGGGCCATCTGGACGTCGTCCTCGCGGATGTCGTTGTAGGGGTAGGTGTCCGACCGGGAGATCTGGTCGACCAGCAGGGCGTCACAGACGACGCTGGACCGGCTGTTCTTGGCCCCCTCCAGCACCTGGACCAGGCCGCGGTACGACGTGCGCCCACCACCGCGGGCCACCGACTTCGAGACGATGGTCGAGGAGGTGTTCGGGGCGGCGTGCACCATCTTGGAGCCGGCGTCCTGGTGCTGGCCCTCACCGGCGAAGGCCACCGACAGGGTCTCGCCCTTGGAGTGCTCTCCCAGGAGGAAGACGGCGGGGTACTTCATGGTGACCTTGGACCCGATGTTGCCGTCGATCCACTCCATGGTCGCGCCCTCGGCGCAGGTCGCGCGCTTGGTGACCAGGTTGTAGACGTTGTTCGACCAGTTCTGGATGGTCGTGTAGCGGACCCGCGCGTTCTTCTTGACGATGATCTCGACCACGGCGCTGTGCAGTGAGTCGCTCTGGTAGATCGGGGCGGTGCAGCCCTCGACGTAGTGCACCGAGGAGCCCTCGTCGGCGATGATCAGGGTCCGCTCGAACTGGCCCATGTTCTCGGTGTTGATCCGGAAGTAGGCCTGCAGCGGGATCTCGACGTGGACGCCCGGCGGGACGTAGACGAACGAGCCGCCCGACCACACCGAGGTGTTCAGCGCCGCGAACTTGTTGTCGCCCGAGGGGATGACCGACCCGAAGTACTCGCGGAACAGGTCCTCGTGCTCGCGCAGCGCGGTGTCCGTGTCGAGGAAGAGCACGCCCTGCTCCTCCAGGTCCTCGCGGATCTGGTGGTAGACCACCTCGGACTCGTACTGCGCCGCGACACCCGCGATCAGACGCTGCTTCTCGGCCTCCGGGATGCCCAGCCGGTCGTAGGTGTTCTTGATGTCCTCGGGCAGGTCCTCCCAGCTGGTGGCCTGCTTCTCGGTGGAACGCACGAAGTACTTGATGTTCTGGAAGTCGATGCCCGACAGGTCGCTCCCCCACGTCGGCATGGGCTTCTTGTCGAACAGCTTCAGGGCCTTGAGCCGCGTCTCGGTCATCCACGCGGGCTCGTCCTTGCGCGAGGAGATGTCCTTGACGACGTCCTCGTTGAGCCCACGCCTGGCCGACGACCCTGCGACGTCGCTGTCCGCCCAGCCGTACTCGTAGTTGCCCAGCCCCTTCAAGCCTGGGTTGAGTTCTTCGATGTTCGTGCTCATCGCATGGACCTTCCTTCGGTGGACTCGACAACAACCGGGGCGTCCGTGAGCGACCCGGTGGGGATGAACGTGGTGCAGACGTGCTCTCCGCCGGCCAGGGTGGCCAGGCGTTGGACGTGGACTCCGAGCAGACGAGAGATGGCCTCGGTCTCGGCGTCGCAGAACTGGCGGAACTCGGTCGCGACGTTGCGCATCGGACAGTGACCCTGGCACAGCTGGATTCCGGCCAGACCAGTGCCCTGGCCGACGGGCCGGGTCGTGGCGGCGAAACCCTCCGCCGACAACGCCTCCGACAGCGCCTGGATCCGGTCCGTGAGGCCGTCGCCCGCTGCCTCGACGGTCGCGCGGAGACGGTCCTCCAGCGCCCGGATCTGCTCCTCAGCGAACTCCTCGACGGCGGCGTCGCCGTCACGCTCCGACATGAACCGCAACGCAGCAGTGGCCACCCCGTCGTAGGTGGTGGCCATCTGCTCCTGGCCCAGATCGGTCAGGACGAAGCTCCGGGCGGGACGGCCACGGGCACGTCGGCCGGTGACGATCTCGTGCTCGATGATCAGGCCGGAGTCGGCGAGGGCGTCCAGGTGGCGCCGGACCGCGGCTGGGGTCAGCCCCAGCATGCTGGCCAGACTGCGCGCCGACACCGGACCGTGCTCGCCGACGGCTCGACGCACGCGGTCCCGGGTCCGGGACTCTGCTGTGCCGTCTGCCATAAACACCATGCCAGTGTGACCTATATCCACGTCAGAACCAACGAAGGGGCCCCTAACCTCATTCCTCTTCCGCTCCTTCGGCCTCTACGGGTCTCGCGATTGACCCGCAGAGATGAGGGCGCAGCCACGTCGCCTAAAGTGCCTCCGTGATCCGCGTCCACGACCTGACCCGCTCCTTCGGGCAGGTGACCGCGCTCGACGGGGTCAGCTGGACGGCGCGTCCTGGTCAGGTGACCTGTCTGCTCGGTCCCAACGGCGCCGGGAAGACGACGACCGTCGAAATCGCCGAGGGGTTGCAGCATGCCGACTCCGGGGTTGTCGAGGTGCTCGGTCAGGACCCGTGGCGTGCGCCCGCCGCGCACCGGGCCAGGGTGGGTGTGATGCTCCAGGACGGCGGTCTGCCGCAGTCGGTCAAGCCGATGGCCCTGCTGCATCACCTTTCCAGGTTCTACGCGGAACCTGTCGACGTCGTGGCGCTGGCCGGGAAGCTCGGCATCGACCAGTTCGCCGGCACCACGGTGCGGCGCCTCTCCGGGGGTCAACGGCAGCGGGTGGCCCTCGCGGCGGCGCTGGTCGGAGGACCCGAGGTCCTCTTCCTCGACGAACCCACGGCGGGGCTCGACCCGCACGTGCGCCGCACCGTCTGGGAGCTGGTCGCCGGCACGGCGCGGGCTGGCGCGACAGTCGTCGTCACGACCCACTCCTTCGAGGAGGCCGAGCGCCTCGCCGACCACCTGGTGATCATGGCGGCCGGACGGACCGTCGCGGAGGGAACCACCGCCGACGTCTCCGGCAGTGGGACGCTCGAGTCGGCATACTTCGCGCTCACCGACGGGGAGGTCGCATGAGTGACCCGGCAGCACCGGCCCACAACACCCTGACCCGGGACGGCGCCAACGGCCCGGCACCCGCTGCCAGGCGGGTGCTCGCGCAGGCCGGCTTCGAGGCCCGGGGGCTCCTCAGCCACGGGGAGCAGCTCCTCGTCAGCGTGGGCCTGCCACTGATGGCGCTGATCGGCCTCGCCGTGACCGACACCCCGTCCCTCGGCACGGGCGCGCGGATCGACCTCGTCACCGCCGGAGTCCTCGCCCTCTCGATCATCTCCACGGCGCTCACCGGGCAGGCCATCCTGCTGGGCTTCGAGCGACGATGGGGCGTCCTGCGGATGCTGGGCACCACTCCCCTGGGCCGCGACGGGCTCCTGCTGGCCAAGGCGCTGTCGGTCTTCGCGGTGCTCGCGGTGCAGTTCCTGGTCCTCGGTACGGTCGCCGCGTTCCTCGGATGGCGACCGGATCCGGCCGGCATCCCCGGGGCACTGCTCGTCACGGTCGCCGGCGTGCTGGCCTTCGCCTCGCTCGCCGCACTGATCGGCGGCACGCTGCGCGCCGAGGGCGTCCTGGCGCTGGCGAACCTGCTCTGGGTGGTGCTCGCGGCGGCCGGCGGCGTGCTCTTCTCGGCAGACCGCTACCCGCAGCCCTGGGACTCGATCGTCGGGCTGCTCCCCTCGGCAGCCCTGGGCGACGGGATGCGCGTTGCACTGGTCGACGGTGCCTTCCCCGGAGTCGAGATCCTGGTGCTGCTGGCGTGGGGCGTCGTCACCGGTGTGGCCGCCGCCCGCCTCCTCCGCTGGTCCGACTAACCCCATTTTCGTAGCGGTCTCGTACGGCTCCCCCGCATTTCCGTAGCGGTCTTGTACGCCGGCCCGCATTTTCATAGCGGTCTCGTACGCCTGCCCCGCATTCTCGTAGTGGTGTCGTACACCCGGCCCGCATCTTCGAGGCGGTCTCGTCTCCCGCGCAATCACGTCCGCCTTCCGTATCGCTGGCGTGACGACATACGAGGCTCATGCCGGACAGTCGGGCCGTGGGGCGGTCTGCGGACCGGCCCACGCGGCGACCTACCATGTGGGGGTGCCTCCGACCTCTCCCTGGCTTCGCCGGATCCTCGTCGCCAACCTCGTGCTACAGGTTCTGATTGTCGTCACCGGCGGGCTGGTGCGGCTCACTGGCAGCGGCCTCGGGTGCCCCACGTGGCCACGCTGCGAGGGCGACTCGTTCGCCCCGGTCATCCATGACGCCATGACGTTCCACCCCTTCGTGGAGTACGGCAACCGGCTGCTGAGCGTGCTCGTGGGTGTCGGCGCGCTCACCACGGTGTGGGCGGTCTTCCGCTGGGCGCGGCACCGCACCCCCATGTTCGGACTGGCGCTGGCGATTATCGGCCTCACGCTGGCCCAAGGGGGGCTCGGTGGGATCACCGTGCTGACCGGACTGCACCCCATCACGGTGATGGGTCACTTCCTGATCTCGATGGCCCTGGTGTCCCTGAGCACCACGCTGCTGCTGCGCGACTACCAGAGTGACGAGCGGGCGCGCCTGACGGTCCCGGTCCTTGTGCGGCAGCTCGCCATCGCAACCGGGGCCATGCTGGTGGTGGTCCTCATCCTCGGCACCGTGGTGACCGGTTCGGGCCCGCACTCCGGTGATGCTGAGCGGCCGGCCCGGTTCGGCCTCGACCCGCGCACCATCTCCTGGCTCCATGCCGACTCGGTGATGCTCTTCGTCGGGCTCGTCGTCGCCATGGTCGTCGCCACGCGGCTGCTGTCGGGCGCGGCGCGGTCCCGCGACTGGTGGGGGTGGGTGCTCCTCATCTCCCTCGCCCAGGGAGTCATCGGCTACACGCAGTACCTGACCGGACTGCCGGAGCTGCTCGTTCTCGTTCACATGCTCGGCGCGGCCGCACTGACTGCCACGGTCACCGCTGGCATCGTCACTCTGTGGGACAGGCATCCCGTAGCGGCCAGTTCGGAGCCGCTGGACCAGCAGCTCCGGGCCTGAGCGCAGGGGCTCCGGTCAGCCAGCGGAGCGGCCATCTCAACCGGTGTATGCCGGTCACCTCCTGTGCGCTGCTTGTTCCGTGACAGGGGGTCAGGTGGGGCGGGGACAGTGGGGTTGCCCGCCATCCAGGTCATGGCGGCATCAGCGCGGAGACCTACCGGAGCCGACCGGGGCTCGGCGTGCGAAACCGCTACCACGAGGCGCGGCGGGCGTGCGAAACCACTACCAAAAGGCGGGGTGAGCGTACGAAACCACTACCAAAACGCGGGATGAGCGTACGAAACCACTACCAAAAGGCGGGGCGGGCGTACGAGACCGCTATCAAAATTGGTCAGACGGGGAGGGCGAAGAACAGCAGGGGGTCGACCGCGACGGCGAGGAACACCAGGGTCAGGTAGCTGATGGAGAAGTGGAACAGCCGCATGGCGCCCAGCTTCTTGCCCGTGTCCCCCGCCTTGGCTCGGCGCAGCAGACGGTGCGCCTCGACCAGGAACACCGCGCCCGACAGCACGGCCGCCACCGCATAGACCCAGCCCATCGGGGCGATCGGCACGAGGGCCAGAGAGGTGAGCACCGTCAGCCAGGAGTAGACGACAACCTTGCCCGCCACGGCCACGTCCTCGGCCACGACCGGGAGCATCGGGACGCCGGCGGCCGCGTAGTCGTCCTTGAACCGCATGGACAGCGGCCAGTAGTGCGGCGGTGTCCAGAAGAAGACGACAAGGAACAGCACGAGAGCCGGCCAGGCGAGCGTGTTGGTGACCGCAGACCAGCCGATCAACACGGGCATGCACCCCGCGACCCCGCCCCAGACGATGTTCTGGCTCGTACGGCGCTTCAGCAGGATCGTGTAGAACCCGACGTAGAGCACGATCGCGCCCAGACCCAACCAGGCCGACAGCCAGTTCACGAGGAACCCGAGCCAGACGAAGGAGATGACCCCCAGCACGGTCCCGAAGATCAGGGCCGCCCGGGGACTGATGGCTCCGGTTACCAGGGGACGGTTCTCGGTGCGATGCATCCGGGCGTCGATGTCGCGATCCAGATAGCAGTTCAGCGTGTTGGCGGAGGCTGCGGCCAGAGTGCCGCCGACCAGGGTGGCCACCATCAGCCAGAGACCCGGCACGCCGCCCTCGGCGAGGAACATCACCGGGAAGGTCGTCACCAGCAGGAGCTCGATGATGCGCGGCTTGGTGAGCGCGATGTAGTCCTTGAGCACCTGGCCCCACCCACGGTCCACGACGGCGGGTGTCTCCGTCGAGCGGTTGAGAGTGGTCACGGCTTCCTGTCCCAGCGGCGGCAAGATGATCGGCCGCGCCCGGTCGTCAGAGCACGGTCCACGATCGATGGTACCGGCCACTGCTACCGATCCGGGCACGAGGTTCCGGTGCGCCCATCAGAGGGCCATCTTCTCGGCCTTCCTGGCCTGCATCTTCCCCTCGGGCGCACTATGGTCGGAGGGTGTCTGCGGTGTGCCCCCTGCACCGCCACGTCGACTACGGAGGAGCTACTCGTGACCGATACCACCCAGGAAGTGCCTGCCCGGGACACCTCGCTCGCTGCGCCCGTGATCGCAGAGGTGGGCTGGACAGACTTGGACGTGCGGGCGGTCGACACCGCGCGGATCCTGGCTGCTGACGCGGTGCAGAAGGTGGGCAACGGTCATCCCGGCACTGCGATGAGTCTCGCGCCCCTCGCCTACCTGCTCTACCAGAACGTGATGCGTCACGACCCCAGCGACCCCCACTGGCTCGGGCGCGACCGGTTCGTGCTGTCAGCAGGGCACTCCAGCCTGACCCAGTACATCCAGCTGTACCTGTCGGGGTACGGGATGGAGCTCAGCGACCTGGCTGCCCTGCGCACCTGGGGCAGCGCCACTCCTGGGCATCCTGAGGTCCATCACACCACCGGTGTCGAGCTCACGACGGGCCCGCTCGGATCGGGCCTGGCGACGGCTGTCGGGATGGCCATGGCGCAGCGTCGGCAGCGCGGGCTCCTCGATCCGGACGCCCCCGCGGGCACGTCCCCGTTCGACCACCACATCTGGGTCATCGCCTCGGACGGCGACATCATGGAGGGGGTGTCCTCCGAGGCGTCCTCACTGGCCGGTCACCAGGAGCTGAGCAACCTGACCCTCATCTACGACCAGAACTACATCTCCATCGAGGACGACACCGACATCTCGTTCTCCGAGGACGTCGCCCGGCGCTACGAGGCCTACGGCTGGCACACCGAGGTCGTCGACTGGCGCGAGAAGGAGCCCTACACCGAGAACGTCGACGCGCTGTACGCCGCCCTGGAACGCAGCCGCGAGCGGACCGACAAGCCGACCCTGGTCGTGCTGCGCACGATCATCGCGTGGCCCGCGCCGAACGCCCGGGACACCGGGGCCGCCCACGGTTCGGCCCTCGGAGCCGAGGAGGTCGCAGCCACCAAGAAGCTCCTCGGTTTCGACCCTGACAAGGCCTTCCCGGACGACCCGGACGTCCTCGCCCACGCCCGAAAGGTGGTCGACCGCGGACAGCAGCTGCACGCCGAGTGGGACACGGCATACGCGGCATGGCGCGACGCCAACACTGACCGGGGTGCACTGCTGGACCGGCTGCTGGCCAAGCAGCTCCCGGACGGTTTCGGCGACGCCTTCCCCGTCTTCGAGGCCGACGCGAAGGGCAAGGCGACCCGCGCGGCGTCCGGGGAGGTGCTCAACGCGTTGGCGCCCGTGATGCCCGAGCTCTGGGGAGGTTCTGCCGACCTCGCCGGCTCCAACAACACCACGATGAAGGGCGAGCCGAGCTTCGTGCCGGCCAGCAAGTCCACGGAGATGTTCCCGGGCAACGAGTACGGCCGGACCCTGCACTTCGGGATCCGTGAGAACGGCATGGGCATGACTCTCTCCGGCATCGCCCTCGAGGGTCTGACGCGTCCCTACGGTGGCACCTTCCTGGTCTTCTCCGACTACATGCGTCCGGCGGTGCGCCTGGCCTCGATCCAGCAGCTCCCCGTCGTCTACGTCTGGACCCACGACTCCATCGGCCTGGGCGAGGACGGCCCGACCCATCAGCCGGTGGAGCACCTCGCTGCACTGCGGGCCATCCCCGGCCTCGACGTGATCCGACCTGCGGACGCCAACGAGACGGCGGTGGCGTGGCGGACGGCGCTGCAGATCCACGACCACCCGATGGGACTGGCGCTGACCCGCCAGAACGTCCCCATCTTCGACCGGAGCGAGTTCAACTCAGCGGACGGTGTGGCGCAGGGCGGCTACGTCCTGGTCGACGCCGACGGCGGTGAGCCGGACGTGATCCTGATCGGCACGGGCTCGGAGGTGCAGCTCGCCGTCCAGGCACGCGAGCAACTTGCCGAGCAGGGCGTGCGGGCGCGCGTCGTGTCGATGCCGTGCCGCGAGTGGTTCGACGCCCAGGACCAGTCCTACCGAGACGAGGTCCTGCCCCCGTCCGTCCGGGCACGCGTCAGCGTCGAGGCCGGGGTCGCCCAGGGCTGGCGAGAGCTGGTCGGCGACGCGGGACGGATCGTCAGCCTGGAGCACTTCGGTGCCTCGGCCGACCACGAGACGCTCTTCCACGAGTTCGGGTTCACGGCCGATGCTGTGGCCGCCGCAGCGCAGGAGTCCCTCACCGCTGCCGGGGCCGGTGACGCCCCGGCACCCGACGCCGGCGGCGACCCCGCCGAGGGTGGCCGCACCATCGGCGACGTCCCCTCATCTACCCAGGAGAAGTGAGTACCCATGACCCAGACCGCCAAGAGCCCACTCGCTGACCTGTCCGCCGCCGGAGTCTCCATCTGGCTCGACGACCTGAACCGCCCGATGATCACCAGCGGCGAGCTCCAGGAACTGATCGACACCAGGCACGTCGTCGGCGTCACCACCAACCCCACGATCTT
>DATGRS010000099.1:0-12580 GCA_035303365.1 Ornithinicoccus sp. | reverse complement strand
CTGGCCAGCGCAGGAGTGGGTGGGCTCGCACTGGGCTTTGGTGCGCAGTCCCTGGTCAAGGACTTCATCTCCGGGATCTTCATGATCATGGAGGACCAGTACGGCGTCGGCGACGTGATCGACACGGGAGAAGCCATCGGCACGGTCGAGGAGGTCACCCTGCGCGTGACCCGGTTGCGGGACGCCAGTGGTGTCGTGTGGTTCATCCGCAACGGCGAGATAGTGCGCATCGGCAACAAGAGCCAGGGCTGGGCGATGGCCACCATCGACCTGCAGGTGGCAGCCTCCGAGGACCCTGCGCGGGTCATCCGCATCGTGCACCGGGTGGTCGAGCAGGTCTACGCCGACCCCGATTGGGCCTCGAAGTTCGTGGAGGAACCGACGGTCGCCGGCGTGGAGGCTGTCGCCGCGGGCGCCATGACGATCAGGGTCTTCGCCAAGTGTCTACCCGGGGAGCAGTGGGGCGTGCCGCGGCGGATCCGCGAGCAGGCCAAGGCCGCCTTCGACGCCGAGGGCGTGCAGATGCCTCCTGTGGCCTACGGCACCGCCTCGTCCTGACCGCAGTCCAGCTGTGCGGCGCCGCGCGAGTCCAGCTGTGCCCTCCGGCGGGGTCACGCTGTGCCGGGCCGGCGGGGCTACCTCAGGCCGCGTCCTCGGGCGGGAGCAACCGGATGACGCCCGCGAACCGACCACTGAGTCCGTCGCGCCGGTGCGAGAAGAGCGTCTCGTCCTCGCGGGTACAGCCCGGCAGCCAGGTGACCGTGACGCCCGCCGTCTGCAGCTGCTCGACCACGCCGGCGGCGACGTCGATCGCCGGGGTGCCGGTGCGTGACACGGAGTATGCCGCGGGGCTGGCGGCCGCAGCCTCGTCACGCAGGCCGGCAGGCACCTCGTAGCAGCGCGGGCAGACCGACGGTCCGACGACCGCCTCCAGGTTGGCGGCACCGCGTTCGCGGAGTGCGGCCACTGCAGCACCGACCACGCCGGCCGTCAGGCCGACGCGACCCGCGTGCACCGCGGCGACGAGGCCCTCCGTGCGGTCGAGCAGCAGGACTGGTGTGCAGTCCGCGACCATCACCAGGAGTGCGACATCGGGATCATCGGTGACCATCACGTCCGCCTCGGGGGGGTCAGACTGCGCCGGTCCGACGAGAGCCACCTCGCATCCGTGCACCTGCCGCATGAAGCGCAGGTCCTCGGGTTGCAGCGCGAACTCGGCCGCCACGCGTGAGCGGTTGCGGGCCACCGCGTGCGGGTCGTCACCCACGTGCGTCCCGAGGTTGAGCGACGAGTAGCGTCCGAGGCTCGTCCCGCCGAGGCGGTCGGTGATTGCCCAGTCGACACCGAAGGACGGCCCGACACCCGGCTCCCGCTCACGCCACCTGAACACGAGCACAGGGTAGCCCCGACCTCTGCGGTCGTCCCGACCTTTGTGCACTCATTCTAAAGCGCACTTGCGCAAGGACTCTTTAGCATGCAAGATTAGCCCGTGCCCTCGACCCCACCGATCAGCGATCCGGAGCGCATCCGCGCACTCGCCCACCCCGTTCGACTCGAGCTGCTGGACTTCCTGGGGGACGTCGACGAGGCGACAGCCACCGAGTGCGCTGACCGCATCGGCGAGTCCGTGGCGAGCTGCTCCTTCCACCTGCGCCAACTGGCCCGGTACGGCTACATCGAGCGGGCCGACCAGCGCGGACGGGAGAAGCCCTGGCGTGCCATCAAGGGTGGCTACGACCTGCGACCGCAGCAGGACCTGCCCGGATCGGCGACCGCGGTCGCCGAGGTGGCCGCTCTGCACATGGCCCGGGAAACCGAGCGCGTGCACCGCTACCTCGGCCAGCTGGACCGCGAGTCTGCCGCCTGGGCGAACGCGGCGACGGTCACCAGCGCCTCGTTCTGGGCGACCGCAGAGGAGGTCGCCCAGCTGTCCGAGGACCTGCGCGGCCTGGCCGAGCGCTTCGCCGGACGGTCCGACGACCCCTCGCTGCGACCGGAGGGCGCCCGCCAGGTCAGGCTCTTCGGCACCGTCAACCCCGATCCCGAGCCGGCCGCCCCGACCGGTGCCCAGGATCCGGACTCACCCGACGCACGGGGCACCACTGATCGGAGCACCCGATGACCACCGAGCTCACCCGTCGAAAGCGCGGTCCGGCCGCGCTTCAGCACCCCGGTTTCCGTCGCCTGACGACGGCCTGGGTCTTCACCAACATCGCCGACAGCGCGCTCTTCCTGATGCTCGCCGTCTGGGTCAAGGAGCTCACCGGCTCGGACAGCGCTGCCGGCCTGACCTTCGCCATGCTCGGGCTGCCCGCGCTGCTCGCGCCGTTCCTGGGCCAGGTCGCGGACCGCATGTCCCGCAAGTGGCTCCTGGTGGTCGCCAACCTCCTCGTGGCCGCGGTCGTCTGCAGCCTGCTGCTGGTCGACTCCGCCTCGGGGCTGTGGTTGATCTACGCGGTGGTGCTGCTCTACGCCTCGGTCGCCTACCTCACCGCTGCCGCGCAGACCGGACTGGTCCGCGACCTCCTGCCGGACGAGCACCTGGCGTCCGGCAACGGCCTGCTCTCCAGCATCGACCAGTCGCTCCGGCTGGTCTCCCCCCTGGTCGGCACCGCCCTGTATGCCATCTACGGGCCGCACGCGGTCGTCATACTCACCGCCGTTGCGTTCGTGGTCTCCGCTGGTCTGCTGGCCACGGTCAAGGTCCAGGAGTCCCCGCCGGAGACAGCCGAGGAGCGGGGTGGCTACTGGACCGAGCTGACCGCCGGGTTCCGCCACCTCCGGGCCACCCCGGTGCTGGGCAGGTTGACGCTCGTGGTCGCCATCGCCTTCGGGGCGACCGGGCTGGTCAACGTGGCCGTCTTCCCGATCATCGAGCAGGGTCTCGGGCTGCCCACCGAGGCGCTCGGTCCGCTGGTCGCGGTGCAGGGCGTCGGCGCGGTGGTCGGCGGCCTGACCGCCGCCGCGATCATCAGCCGCCGGGGCGAGGTCTGGACCTTCGGCATCGGCGTCCTGATCCTCGCGGTCGGGCTCCTCCCCGCGATCACGACGAGCCTGGTGGCCGTGTGTGTCGCGCTCGCCGCGGTCGGCTTCGGGGTCACCTGGTCCGTGGTGGCGTTCATCACGCTGCGCCAGCGCCTGACCCCACCCCGTCTGCAGGGGCGCACCGGCGCGGCCACGGCCATCGCGATCAACCTGCCGCAGACGCTGTTCACGCTGCTCGCCGCCGCCATCATCGGCGTCGTGGACTACCGCGGGCTCATCATTGCCACCGCCGTCGCGGTCCTGGCCGCGATGGCGCTGATGCCCCGGGGCCGGCCGGCGGATGCCCTGACCGAGGCCAAGGGCTGAGACACTAGAGGGGTGAGTCAGCCAGCAGAGCAGGAACAGCCGACCTACTACGAGCGGGTCGGTGGGCACGAGACGTTCGTCAAGCTCGTGCACGAGTTCTACCGGGGCGTGGCGCGGGACGAGGCGCTGCGGGAGATGTACCCGGAGCAGGACCTCGGCCCGGCCGAGGACCGGCTCCGCCTGTTCCTCGAGCAGTACTGGGGCGGCCCCAAGACCTACTCCGAGACGCGAGGTCACCCCCGCCTGCGGATGCGGCACGCGCCATACCGGGTCACGCCGACCCAGCGCGACCGGTGGCTCACCCACATGAATGCCGCCATCGACACCCTCGACCTCGACGCGATGGACGAGGCCATGATGCGCGACTACATGACGCGCGCGGCGCACTTCATGATCAACGCCGAGGACGACTGACCCTGAAGATGCCGTGAGAGCGCTGGCCGCTGAGTCGCCCACATCCGGCCGGAGACCTGAGGCAACCAACTGGCCGCGCGCGGCATACAGATCGAGGAGGGTGACACGGTCGCGGTCGCCGCAACGGGAGCCTTCCCGCGGGACGCCTGGCAGGTCGGCATCGACTACACCGGGCGTATCGCCGCAGCTACTGAGCAGCCCGCGCCGCCTGGCGGGCGGCAAGCCCCTCGATGAGCAGTTCCAGGCCGAACTCGTACTCCGCGTCCACGCCCTCCTCGTCCTCGACGACCGGTCCACCCACGTAGCTGCCGGCCAGGAAGAACGGCGCCGCATAGGGCAGCCGCTCTGGCGTGATCACCTCGCCGAGCTCGGCCATCGCCTCCGGTCCGAACTCCAGGCTCTCCTGCTCGGCGAGCTCACGTTCCAGGCCGGAGAAGGTGGCGACATAGGAGCTGATAACCAGGATGAGGCTGATGATCTCGTGCTCCCTCAGCTCCAGCGCACGCACCGCCTCCATGCCTCGGTCGACGATCTCCATCGACGCCGGCAGGAGCACTGACACCGGACCACGCTGGATCTCGAGCAGCCAGGGGTGCTCCCGATACATGCTCTGGATCTCGCTGACCCAGTGGCGCAGGTTCTCCCGCCAGTCGTCGCCGGTCGTCCGCCGCGGCGGCAGCAGCGAGTCGGTGCCCACCATGAGCATGAGCAGCTCGTCCTTGTTGGCTACGTAGCGATACAGCGACATCGTGGTGAACCCCAGCGACTCCGCCAACCGCTGCATGGTGAGCGCCGCGAGGCCCTGCTCGTCAGCGATCTCGATGGCCTTGGCCACGATCTTCTCGTGGCTCAGCCCACGACTCGGGCCACGCTGCGGAGCCGCGTGCGTGCCCCACGCGATGGCCACTACCCGCGGGACACCGCTGTCGGTCTTCTCACCTGCCATGGGGGTCACCCTAGCCGAAACACTGTGTACCTCACACGCTGTGTATGTCATACTCAGTTTATGGCATACACAGACGGCAACGTGATCGAGGTATCGGAACTGCACAAGGCCTATGCCGGCCGGGAGGTCCTCGACGGTCTGGACCTGTCGCTCGGGGCGGGTGTCCACGCGCTGCTCGGTCCCAACGGAGCGGGCAAGACCACCCTGGTCAACATCCTCACCACGCTCGTCCCCCATGACGACGGGAGCGTCCGGATACTCGGGCTGGACACCCGCACCGAGGCCCGCCGGATCCGGCACCGGATCAGTGTCACCGGGCAGTTCGCTGCCGTGGACGACGTCCTCACCGGGCGGGAGAACCTGGTCCTCATGGGTCGCCTGCTCGGGTTGCGTCCCCGTGCCGCCCAGCGCCGGACCGACGAGCTGCTCGGTCGCTTCGACCTGGAGCAGTCGGCCGGCCGCCCCGTCCGCACCTACTCCGGTGGGATGCGCCGCCGGCTCGACCTGGCAGTGAGCCTCATCTGGCCGCCCGAGGTGCTCTTCCTCGACGAGCCCACGACCGGCCTCGACACCCGCAGCCGGCAGGGGCTCTGGGAGCTGATCAGCACGTTGGCGGCGGAGGGCACCAATGTCTTCCTCACCACGCAGAACCTCGAGGAGGCCGACCGACTGGCCGACCAGATCGTCGTCCTGGACCGGGGCCGGATCGTGGCCCACGGGACAGCCGCGCATCTCAAGGGCCTGGTCGGCAGTGACATGCTCCGCGCCGTCGATGCCACCGGCGCCGTCGTGCGCGAGACACCGACGGACGGCACCGCGGCCGACCTGGCCCGGTTCAGCGCGGACCTGGTCGCGATCGACCCGACCTGGCGCGTGGAGCTGCACCGGCCGACGCTGGACGACGCCTTCCTGCAGCTCACCGGGCACACCGCTACCCCCCGCCTCGACGAGGGCGACAGCGCCCACGAGGCACGCGACGAGATCATGGAGGCCACTCGATGACCACGCAGAGCACCACGGCCCACCCTCACTCCACCGGACCCACGCCCGCAGGGAGACCATCACCCAGCCCTGGCTCCGGCATACTTACCGCCTCCAAGGTCTTCATCGGCCGCGCCACCCGACACAGCGTGCGGGACGTCGAGGCGATGCTGATGGCTGTCCTGCTGCCGGTGATGCTGATGCTGGTGTTCACCTACATCTTCGGCGGCGCGATCGCCCCGGGCGGTGAGTACCTCGACTACGTCGTGCCCGGCATCGCGCTGACCTGCGCCGGGTTCGGGGCCGCCGCCACCGCGGTGGGCGTGGCGCAGGACATGACCACCGGGACGATCAACCGGCTGCGCACCATGCCGGTGCCCAGTGCCACGGTGCTCGTTGGGCACACGGTGGCGAGCGTGGTGCGCAACCTGGTCGCCACCGGGGTCGTCCTGCTGGTTGCGGTCGCGATCGGCTTCCGACCAGCCGCCGGACCGCTCGACTGGGTGGTCGCCGTCGGCCTGCTCGGGCTCTACATCCTGGCGATCACCGCGGTCTTCGCCATGCTGGGGCTGGTCGCCCACTCCCCCGAGGCAGCCAACGGCTATGGCTTCGCCCTCCTGTTCCTGCCCTACGTGTCCAGCGCCTTCGTCCCGGTGGAGACGATGCCTGGCTGGCTGCAGGGCTTCGCAGCTCACCAGCCGATCACGCCGGTGATCGAGGCGGCCCGCGCCCTCTTCGCGGGCACCTCGCCCGGGGCGGAGGGGCTGGTGGCGACCGCCTGGTGCGTCGGCATCATCGCGGTGGCGACCGCGCTGACCGCTTACCTGTTCCCGCGCCGCGTGGCCCGCTGAGGACCGACTCAGCTGCTCCCCGTCGCATCGGGGCGGGTGCAGGATCGTCTCGGCCGGATTGCATGTCGGGGGCGACTTTCGGGAGAATGTTGCCCCGTGACCTCGCTGACCGCCCAGGCCAACCGACACCATCCCGCAGAGCCACACGACGCCCCGTGGTGGCGGCACGCGGTGATCTACCAGATCTATCCGCGGTCCTGGTCAGACTCCAACGGCGACGGCGTCGGCGACCTGCCCGGCATCACCGCCCGGCTGCCCTACCTCGCCGATCTCGGCGTGGACGCCATCTGGCTCTCGCCGTTCTACGTCTCGCCGATGAACGACGCCGGCTACGACGTCGCCAACTACCGCGACGTCGACCCGCTGTTCGGCACGCTGCGGGACGCCGACACGCTGATCGCCGCGGCCCACGAGCTGGGTCTGCGCGTCATCGTCGACCTGGTCCCGAACCACACGTCGAGCGAGCACGCGTGGTTCCAGGCGGCGCTGGCCGCGGCGCCCGGCTCACCCGAACGCCGGCGCTACATGTTCGCCGAGGGCAAGGGCGAGAACGGCACAGAGCCGCCCAACAACTGGCTGTCCGTCTTCGGTGGCCCGGCGTGGACACGCGTGCAGGAGGCCGACGGGAGCCCGGGGCAGTGGTACCTGCACCTCTTCGACACCACCCAGCCCGACCTGAACTGGGAGAACCCCGAGGTGCGGGAGATGTTCCTCGACATCCTCCGCTTCTGGCTGGACCGCGGCGTGGACGGCTTCCGGGTCGACGTCGCGCACGGTCTCGTCAAGGCTGACGGCCTGCCGGACTGGACCGAGCGCACCGGCATGCTCGGCAGCCACGAGGAGAGGCTGGCCCCCGGTGCGCCGGTCGATCAGCCGCGGGGTGACGCTCCGTCCACTGATGCGGCCAACGGTGCGACTCAGTCCACGTCCGGAGACGAGCCGGCCCAGGTCGGCAGTCGAGCACCGATGTGGGACCAGGACGGTGTCCACGAGATCTACCGCGAGTGGCGCAAGGTGCTGGAGAGCTACAACCCCCAGGGCGACCCGGCGAAGGACCGCATCCTGGTCGCGGAGGCGTGGGTGGAGCCGGTGGAGCGGGCGGTCGCCTACGTGCGACCGGACGAGATGCACCAGGCCTTCAACTTCGGCTTCCTGGAGTGCCCGTGGCGCGCGAGGAACCTGCGCAAGGTGATCACGGACTCGCTCGACGCAGCCGACCTCGTGGGCGCACCCAGCACCTGGGTCCTGTCCAACCACGACGTCGTCCGGCACACCAGCCGGCTGGGGCTCCCCGTCGGGTCGCCTCGCCCGAACGGGATCGGCATCGGCGACGAGCAGCCCAACAGCGTGCTCGGCATGCGCCGGGCCCGCGCGGCGACGGCCCTCATGATGGCGCTGCCCGGCTCCTCCTACGTCTACCAGGGTGAGGAGCTCGGCCTGCCCGACCACACCGCGCTGCCCGACCACGTGCGGCAGGACCCGACCTTCGAGCGCTCCGGCGAGAAGGAGCGCGGCCGGGACGGGTGTCGGGTACCGATGCCGTGGGAGGCCAGCCTTCCGTCATACGGCTTTGGGATGACCGAGGAGACCTGGCTGCCCCAGCCCGAGATCTACGGCGCGCTCGCGGTCGACCGCCAGGCGGGGGTGCCCGGCTCGTCGCTGGAGTTCTACCGGACGCTGCTGAGGACCCGTCGCGAGCTCGACCTCGGCGTCGGCGAGCTGACGTGGGACGAGGGGTTCGGCCCCGACGTGGTCGCGTTCCGGACCACGGACCGCTCGGGCGCCGGCGTGCGCGTCATCACCAACCTCGGTGCCGAGCCGGTGCCGCTGCCCGAGGACGCGGACGTTGTCCTGAGCAGTGTCGCGCTCACGGACGACGAGCTGCCGACCGACGCGACCGTGTGGCTGCGGGTCGGCTGACGACCCGATCAGGTCACTCAGGGCTGTCCGGCCAGAGCCGAGTGCGACGACCTCAGTCGCCGGCGGCCGGCGCGGTATCGGGCAGGTTGGTGATCTGCACCCTGTCGATGCGCATGCCGTCGACCGACAGCACCTCTAGACGGAGCCCGGCGACCTCCACCGCGTCGCCCGGCTGGGCAAGCCGCCCGAGACGTTCGAGCACCAGCCCGGCGACCGTGTCGTAGTTCTCGTTCTGCAGCTCGGCTCCGGTCAGCTCCTCCAGCTCCTCGATGTTGAGGCCGCCGTCAACCGCCAGGGTCTCGCCCTCGGTCAGGGTCGCGTCCTCGGGGTCGACGGCCGAGTCGTACTCGTCGTAGATCTCCCCGACCAGCTCCTCGACGAGGTCCTCCATCGTGACGATGCCGTCCGTGCCGCCGTACTCGTCGACGACCAGGGCGATCTGCTGCTTCTCGCTCCGCAACCGGTTCATCGCCGGGAGGACATGGAGGCTGCCGGGCAGCGGCACGATAGGGCGGGTGATGTCGGCGACGCGCCGCCCCGGCCACTGGTCCGGCGGCACCTCCAGCACGTCTCGGATGTGCACGAAGCCAAGGATGTCGTCCACCGAGCGCCCGGTCACCGGGAACCTGGAGTGGGTCGAACCGACCATCAGGTCGTGGGCCTCCTGCACCGTCTGGTCCCCCGCGAGGAACTCCACGTCGGGCCGGGGGCGCATCACCACATCGAGGCTCCGGTCGTGGACCCGGAAGACGTCGGTGAGGATCGCGCGGCTGTAGGGGCGCAGCCCCTGGTGTCCCTCGATGATGTCGCGGACCTCCTCGGTGGTCATCTCCTCAGCGGCGGCGTTGGGGTCGCCGCCGAGGATGCGCACCACGAGGTCGGTCGAGACGGACAGCAACCAGATGACGGGCCGCACCAGCTTGGCGAACAGGTTCAGCGGCGGCCCGAGGAGCTTGGTGAACGCCACCGACCGCTGCATCGCCAGGCGCTTGGGCACCAGCTCGCCGAGGACCAGCGAGAGGTAGGCGATCAGGAGGGTCATCAGGACCAGTGCCAACGTGTCGGCGATCCCCTCCGGCACCCCCCAGCCGGTCAGCACCGGCACCAGGTCCGGTGCGATCGTCGAGCCGCCGTATGCCGAGGAGAAGAACCCCGCGACCGTCACCCCGATCTGCACGGCCGAGAGGAACTGGTTGGGGTTGCGCACCAGCGCGCCGATCCGCTGGCCGCGTTCGCCGCTGGCCTCGATGCGGCGCACCTGTGAGTCGCGCAGGGTGACGATGGCCATCTCGGTGCCCGCGAACACTCCGCCGATCAGCACGAAGAGCAGGACCAGACCAAGGTTGACCAGTGTTTGAGAATCCACGGGGACGACGGTACTGCCAGGACAGACGGACGTTGCCTGAGTGCATCGGTCACAGCACTGCCGTCTCGGCTCAGGATGCGCAGGATCTGCGCTGATTGGGACGGCCAACCAGTCGCTCCCGGGTTTGTACACTGGGCCCATGACCGGCGACGATGCGGCCACGGACAGCACCGCTGACACTGTGCGCACCCGTGAGAGCGGCGCCGACGACGCACGGCCCGGTGAAGAGCACGAAGCACCGCAACAGCGGCGGACCGCGACGGACGCCGAGGCACGGGCGCTCGCCTCCGGGCTCCGGCTGCGGATCCTGCGGCTGACCCTCGACGAGTCGCTCACCAACAAGGAGATCGCCGAGGCGCTCGATCGCAACCCGGCCTCGGTGCTCCACCACGTGCGCACGCTCGTCGACACTGGCTTCCTCCGCGCCGAACCGATGCGGCGGGGCACGCGGGGATCGCGCGAGATCCCCTACCGGGCGACCGGCAAGTCCTGGTATGTCGACGCCCCCACGGCCTTCGCGGGCTCCGCGGTCGAGGCGTTCGTCTCCGAGATCGCCACCGTCCCCCCGGAGGAGCGTGAGCTGATCCGGCTGCGCATCAGCGGTGCCGACCGTCAGGAGTTCGAGAAGCGCCTCTATGAGCTGCTCCGGGACTTCCACCAGCGGCCCCGCGACCGCGAGCAGACGCCGCACTCGGTGTTCATCGCCATGCACCCAGACACGTCCGTGCCCCGGGCGGGCGCCAGCTGAGAAAGGCATGCGGACGCTGAGACCGCGCAACCGCGCTTAGCCTGGGCAGCTAGCCATTAACCCGGCAAACTTCCTCGGGCCAACTGCCAACATCTAGGGTCAGGGGCTACTTTCCCAGGCGGCGATGGCAGGCGATATCAGCGGGTGAGCACGTGACCGGCGCGGGTGCTGGCACGGGTCCACGGACCGGCCCGGAAGACACTCACCTGCTCCCCCGGCCGAGCAAACCCCAGCCCGTATGCCGCGAGGGCGACCCCGGCGGTCAACCCGCCGCTGACCGGGCGCCCCCAGACACGCTCGCGCAGGGCGCTGACCAGCAGAGAACCGGTGCCCTCGGGGGTGCCTTCCGCGATCTCGGCGATGCCGTCGCGTGCCACCGTCAACAGGTCGTCGGCGGGGACGGTGCCGACCGGCTCCCACCCGGCGCGGGCCGGTGTCAGGGCGGTCCACGTCTCGGTGACGACCATCGGCGGGACCGGGAGCACCGTGCTGAGGTCACCGGTGCTGGCGCGTCGCGCCATCCGGTCGCTGACCGCGGCCAGCGGCACGGTGACGTCGAGCGACGGCGCACCCTGGACCCGCAGAAGCGGCATGGTGCGGAGCCCGAGGACCACTCCGGAGCCCACCAGCCCACGTCCGGGGAGCACGCACACCCAGGCGGCGAGCACGCCGTCGCCGGCCTGCAGCCGCACCGACCCCTGGTCCATCAGCGACCGGGCCCGACGGACGAACGTGCCGAGGTCCTGCAGACTCTCCACGTCCGGGAACTCCAGCGCGGTGCCGCCGGTCGCGGAGTGGTTCAGCCCGCCGGCGTCGGAGTGGTTCAGCCCGCCGTTGCCGGTCGAGTCGCCGTTGGCATCCCCGGCGCTGTTCAGCCTGCCGTCCCAGCCGGGTTCAGTGTCCACTGCGCCGCTCCTTGTGGCTCCGCAGGAGCAGCGGCTCCCCGAGCACCTGCTCCATGGCGGCCCTCTCGTGGTCGGCGATACGGCGTGGCCGTCCGGCGCTCAGCTCGTAGGTGACCAGCGTCGACTCGGCCTGCGCGAAGGTGACGTCGCTGCCCTCCTGCCCCACGACATACGCGATGTCGAAGGCCGCACCGCTGATCCGGGAGCACCAGAGGGTGACCAGCGCCGGCCGGTAGTTGAAGGTCAGCGGGGCCAGGTAGTCGATCTCCGACCGGGCCACCAGGACGCCGTCCTCGAGCAGCGACCGCTCCTGACCGAACCACTGGTTGAACGCATAGACGCGGGCCTCCTCCAGATAGCGGAGGTACTGCACGTTGTTGACGTGGCCGTAGGCGTCCATGTCCGACCAGCGGATCGCGACCTCGACGGTCGCGGCACTGGGCGGCACGGTGATCGGGGGCGTGGGCATGCCGCCATCCTCTCAGGGGGTGGCTGACGTGGAATACAGTGCCCGAGTGAGCCTGACGCCCGAAGAATCGATCGACGACCTGCTCGACGTGCTGGACCTGACCTTCAAGGGCAAGACCGAGATCCGCGTCGCCTCGACCGAGGGCGTCATCGAGGACCTGCGGGACAGCGAGGGCGAGGTGTTCGAGGGGCGCAGCCAGCCGATGCCGAGCGGTCGGGTCTTCGGCGGTCAGGTGCTCGCACAGTGCGTCGTGGCAGCCGGCCGCACCGTCGACATCGACGACGGTGACGGGCCCCGGTTCATCCACTCGTTGCACGGCTACTTCCTGCGTCCGGGCGACGCCAACGAGCCGATCCGCATCCTGGTGGACCGGATGCGCGACGGCGGCTCCTTCTCGGCCCGGCGCGTGCACGCCGTCCAGGGCGGGCGGATCCTCATGTCGCTGATCACCTCGTTCCAGGAGGCCTCGGACGGCCTGGACCACCAGGTGCCGATGCCGGAGGTGACGCCCGCCGAGCAGATCCCGCCGGACTCGGAGGCGCTCTCCCAGATCGACCACCCGCTCGCGCGCCACGCGGCCAGCCGCGCCGTCGAGCTCCGGCACGTCGACCCCCAGCTCTTCCCCGGCA
>DATGRS010000098.1:0-33975 GCA_035303365.1 Ornithinicoccus sp. | reverse complement strand
GAGGAGCTGTTCACTGCGGGGCGGATCAAGGCGGTCTTCGCGACGGAGACTCTCGCCCTGGGCATCAACATGCCTGCGCGCACGGTGGTGCTCGAGAAGCTGGTCAAGTTCAACGGCGAGGAGCACGCCCCCGTGACCCCGGCCGAGTACACCCAGCTCACCGGGCGGGCGGGGCGGCGGGGGATCGACGTCGAGGGCCATGCCGTCGTGCTGCACCGACGCGGGCTCGACCCGGTCGACGTAGCCGGTCTGGCCTCGACCCGCACCTACCCGCTGAAGTCGTCGTTCCGGCCCACCTACAACATGTCGGTCAACCTCGTGGCTCAGTTCGGGCGGGAGGTAGCGCATGAGCTATTGCAGTCCTCGTTCGCCCAGTTCCAGGCGGACCGGGCCGTGGTGGGTCTGGCCAGCCAGGTGCGTCGCAACGAGGACGCACTGGGCGGCTACGCCGAGGCGATGCACTGCGAGCTGGGAGACTTCCGGGAGTACGCCAGGCTGCGTCGTGAGCTGAGCGACGCCGAGAAGGTCGTCGCCCGCCGAAAGGCCGCCTCCCGGCGCGCCGAGATTGCCCTGAGCCTTGAGAGCCTGTCGCCGGGGGACGTCATCAGCCTCGCCGAGGGACGCCGCAAGGGGATGGCGGTCGTGCTCACGGTGCCGTCGAAGCCAGGCCGGGCTCCCGAGCCCGGCGTGCTGACCTCCGACGGCCAGCTCCGTCGAATCACCGCGAGTGACCTGCGTGAGCCGGTCGAGCCGGTGGCGCAGCTGGACATCCCGCGGAAGTTCAACCCACGCAACGTCCGTTCCCGCAAGGACCTGGCCGCGACGCTGCGGGCGCAGGTGCCGTTCGCGCCGCCGGGGCAGCGTCCGTCGTCCTCGCCGGATGAGACCCCCCACGCCGAGCAGCCGGGTGACGGCGCGGGCGGGGGGTCCGGCGAAGGTGTGTCACGGCATACCGATCCTGACGATCTGCGGCGCCGGATGCGCGAGCACCCGTGCCACCAGTGCCCGGACCGCGAGGACCATGCCCGCTGGGCCGAACGCTGGTGGCAGCTGCGCCGCGAGACCGATGACCTGCAGCGGCGGGTCAGCGGGCGCACCAACACGGTCGCCAAGACCTTCGACCGGATCTGCATCCTGCTCAGCGAGCTGGGCTACCTCTCCGAGGACGGTGAGGAGGTGACGGACGCGGGGTCCAGCCTGCGGCGCATCTACACCGAGAAGGACCTGGTAGCCGCCCAGTCGATCACGCAGGGCACGTGGAAGCGGCTGGACGCCGCAGGGCTCGCGGCCGTGGTGTCCGCGCTGATCCACGAGCCGAGGGGCGGGGAGGCGACGGTGGCTCCGCGGTGGCCCTCCGTCGAGGTGGAGGAGGCGTTCCGCGAGATGGTGGCCATCTGGTCCCAGCTCACGGACCGGGAGGCGCACCACCGGCTGCCGATGACCGGTGAGCTGGACCCGGGCATCGCCTGGATGGTGCACCGCTGGGCCTCCGGCAGGGCGCTCGACGAGGTTCTGCTGGACAGCGAGCTGTCCGCCGGCGACTTCGTCCGCCGCAGCAAGCAGGTGGTGGACCTGCTGGGGCAGATCGCCCAGGCGGCGGACGCGCCGGTGGCGGAGACCGCCCGACGCGCTGCCGACGCCATGATGCGCGGCGTGGTGGCGGCCGACCGGCTGGACTGAACCCGTGGGTCTGGCCGGTGCCGCAGCGGGTGCAATCGGGCTGCGCGGCGCACCAGCGCCGGGACCACGGGCGGTGGCAGGATGCACCCATGGCTCTGAAGGAGAAGCAGCTCGCCGATGGCGAGAGAATCGTGCTGGATACCCGCACTCACTGGAAGGCCCTGGCCGAACCGGTCGCGCTGGGCATCTTCCTGCTCGCGGTGCTGTGGACGGTCTGGTGGTTCACCCGGGACCTGTCCTACGGGCGCTGGGTCACGATCGCCGTCGCCGTGCTGGCCGCCATCGTGGCGGCGTGGTTCGTGCTCGTCCCGATTCTGCGGTGGAGCACCGAGCGCTACGTCGTCACCAACCGTCGCCTCAGCCACCGCTCCGGGATCCTGACCAAGATCGGGCGCGACATCCCGTTGCACCGGATCAACGACATCGCCATCGAGAAGAGTGTGCTGGACCGGATGCTCGGGTGCGGCACCCTCATCGTGTCGGACGCGACCGAGAAGGCGGGGATGCCGCTGCACGACGTGCCCCACGTCGAGGACGTGCACGTCCAGCTTCAGAACCTGCTCTACTCGCGCGACGACGGCTCCGACGACGGGGAGTGGCCGCCGAACGAGCCGCCCCGCGACCGCGGGGGCCGCTAGCCGATACGGAGCGCCTCCATGAGCCGTTTCACCGGCCCGGTGATCCGGTAGGTCTCCACGAACTGCTGCAGCGTGCCGGGGTCGGCCAGTTCTCGCGGGAGGGTGAGCGGCATGTCCGGCAGCGGGATATCCCGCGCGACGAGCACTACCCCCGGTGCGACATCGAGGTAGTCGGAGGCTGCCTCCAGGTTCTTGCGCCGCGCGCCCTTGATGGCGGGATCGCCGGCTGCCAGCGCGGCGCGGACCCCGGCCAGCGAGCCGTACGTCGCGATGAGGGAGGCGGCGGTCTTCTCACCAATCCCCACGACGCCGGGCAGCCCGTCACTGGTGTCGCCCCGCATGATCGACATGTCGGCATACGCCGCCCCGCTGGCCACCCCGTAGCGTTCCCGCAGGTCGGCCTGCCGGATCACCTCGGCATCACGCACGCCCGCCTTGGCGGTGTAGGCGACGGTGATGTCGTGCTCGTCGTCCACCAGCTGGAAGAGGTCGCGGTCGCCGGTCACCACCGTGATGGGCAGGACGCCCGTGTGCCGGTGGGTCAGGGTCCCGATCACGTCGTCCGCCTCGTACCCGGGCGACCCCAGGACCGGGAACCCGAACGCCTCGAGCGCGGCACGGATCAGTGGGACCTGCACCTGGAGCTCATCCGGGACCTCCTCGACGTCCGTCGACCCCTCCACCAGCCGGTGCGCCTTGTATGACGGGATGGCCGCGGTGCGGAAGTCCGGACGCCAGTCGTCGTCCCAGCAGGCCACGAGGTGCGTGGGCCGGAACCGGTTGATCAGCGTGGCCGTCATGTCGAGGATCCCGCGCACCGCGTTGGTCGGGGTGCCGTCGGGTGCCCGGGCGGTGTCCTTGACCCCGAAGTACGCGCGGAAGTACAGGCTGGCGGTGTCCAGAAGGAGGAGACGCTGGTCGGGGGTCATGGATCACTAGGCTAGGCGGTCATGGAAGCCGTTGACCGCCAGATTGTCGGACTGCTCGCCGCAGACGGCCGCATGAGCTTTGCCGACCTGGGCCGAGCTGTCGGCCTGTCGACGTCCGCAGTGCACCAGCGCGTGAAGCGTCTGGAGGAGCGCGGGGTCATCACCGGCTACCGCGCCGAGATCGACTTCGAGAAGGTCGGGCTGCCCCTCACGGCCCTCATCGCACTGTCGCCGTTCGACCCGGCGGCGCCGGACGACATACCGGAGCGTCTCGAGCACCTGCCCCAGATCGACTCCTGCTGGTCGGTGGCAGGACGGGAGAACTACGTGATCCAGGTCCGGCTCGCCAAGCCCTCGGACCTGGAACAGCTGCTGGCCGACATACGGGTCGCGGCCAACTGCGCCAGCAGCACCACGGTCGTCCTGTCGACCCCGTGGGAGGGCCGCCCCGTGCACCTTCCCAGCCAGAGTGAGTCCTGACCCAGCCCCAGCCGGGCGGACCGCCAGACGGTGTCAGCGACCGCGCTGGGTCAGCGGTGGCGGGTCTCGCGAGAGATCTGCGCTAGCACCGCTCCGGTCAGGGCGACCAGGTCCGTCGGGGCGAGCTCGATGTCGAATCCGCGCTTCCCACCCGAGACCAGAATGGTCTCGTATGCGGAGGCCGAGGAGTCGACGACCGTGGGCAGCGCCTTCTTCTGCCCGATCGGGCTGATCCCTCCGACCACATAACCGGTCGTGCGCTCAGCGACCCGGGGGTCGGCCATCGTGGCCCGCTTGGAGCCGAGCGCAGCAGCCACGGCCTTGAGGTCGAGCGATTGCGCCACGGAGACAACTCCGACCCCCAGGCCTGAGTCCGTGTCCACCAGGAGCGTCTTGAAGACCCGTGCCGGGTCGACCCCCAGGGCCTGCGCGGCCTCGAGTCCGTAGGACTCCACCCCGGGATCGTGCGTGTACGAGCGCACCGTGTAGCTGACTCCGGCCCGCTCCAGCGCCACCGTCGCCGGGGTGCCTCCGGTGGCCTTCGACTTCGCCCTGCCCATGGACGGCACCCTAGTGCCGGGTCCCTGGCGCGTACCCAGGGACCCGGTTGGGTGCACGGCGGGGGACCGGGCGAGACCCCTACGAAAAGGCGGGAGAGGCGTACGAGCCCCCTACGAAAAGGCGGGAGAGGCGTACGAGACCGCTACGAGAATTGGGTCAGTCCAGCTGTGCGACCGAGGCGGCGTGCGAGGACCTGGCGGCCTGCGCGGCTGCCTCGTGCGTCGCGTCGGCGTCGCCGTGCTCGCGCCACCACGCCTGACCCTCGGGGGAGAGGGTGTAGATCGGGTCGTAGTAGACATACTCGGCGCTGGTGACGTCGACGTCCGCGGACTCGATCGAGGTGCGGTAGTTCTTGCGCCAGTAGGAGATCCCGCGCTCGGTGTCGTAGGTGTCGACCTGGTGCACCCAGCGCTTCCCCACGAACGGCACGTCGCAGACGATGCGCGGCGTGGCGAAGCCCGGCAGGTAACCCATGATCGAGTGCTGCAGGTGCTGCGCCTCGGCGAGGGAGGTCCGCCAGTGCTCGGCGAACGGGATCATGTCGCACATGTAGAAGTAGTAGGGCGTGATCGAGGCCCCGTCAGCCAGGGCGAAGCACAGGTCGAGCAGGTCCGTGCTGGTCGCGTTGACCCCGCGCATCAGGACACCCTGGTTGCGGACGTCGCGGATGCCGGCATCGAGCATCGCGCGGGAGGCCTGCGCCACCAGTGGCGTCACGGACTGCGCCGAGTTGACGTGCGTGTGGATCGCCAGACCCACCCCACGGCTGCGGGCCTTCGCCGCAACGCGCGCCACGCCTGCGACGGTGTCCTCGGCCAGCCAGTGCTGCGGCAGGCCCATCAGCGCCTTGGTCGCCAGCCTGATGTCGCGGATGTTGTCGATGTCCAGGACCCGGTCGATGAACGACTCCAGGTTCTTCCAGGGCATGTTGGCGACGTCCCCGCCCGAGACCACGACGTCGCGCACCGTCTCCGTGCGCTTCAGGTAGTCCAGGATCGCCTCGTGCCGGTCCATCGGCTTGCCGGCCAGCTTGAGCTTGGTGACCTGCGGCGTGGAGTTGCCCACCAGGTCCATCCGCGTGCAGTGGCCGCAGTACTGCGGACAGGTCGGCAGGAGCTCGGCGAGCACCTTGGTCGGGTAGCGGTGGGTGAGGCCCTCCGCAACCCACATGTCGTGCTCGTGGAGCGAGTCCCGCGAGGAGTAGGGGTGCGAGGGCCAGTCCGTGCGACGGTCCGAGAAGACCGGCAGCATGTAGTTGCGCACCGGGTCCGCATAGAACGCGGCGGTGAACTCGGCCCCCGCGGCCGGCATCCGACCATCGGCCCAGGTGATCTCGGAGACCATCGTGTTCATCATCTGCGGCGGCACCAGCATCGACATCGTCGCGCGCTCCAGCTGGTCGCGCTCGAGGTCCGCATAGAACTCGTCGGTCAGCAGGTCGCCCATCAGCTCACGAAGCTGCTTGATGTTCTTGACGCAGTGGGCCCGCTGCCACTGCACGTCGGCCCACTGCTCCGCCGTGACGTCGCGCCACCCCGGGAAGCGCGTCCAGTCCGGCTCCACCAGCTCCCGCTGCTGATAACGGTAGGGCTGCTCGATAAGACTGCTCATACGTGGCAGGATACGGACAACATGCGGCGAAAGCGAACATCTGCTGCAAGATGTCTTGTCAAACGACCTCCCGAAAGGACGATTCACTGTGACAAGCCCTGTGGGCCTGCACCGGGTGCTGGCGCCCACCGGTCCGGGACTGACCCTGCCACAGGCCGCACAGCGTCTCGACGACAGCCCCGAGATCGGCCATGACGAGGTCCGCATCGACGTGGAGGTGCTCAACCTCGACGCCGCCTCCTACCGGCAGCTGTCGGGCAAGCACACCCGGCAGGACGGGACCGTCGACGGCGCGGCGGTGCGTGCGGAGGTGCTCGAGATCGTCGCGGCCCGGGGCAAGATGCAGAACCCGGTCACCGGCTCCGGCGGCATGCTCATCGGGCGGGTCGCTGCGGTGGGTGCCGACAGCCCGCTCGGCCTCCAGGTCGGCGACCACGTCGCGACGCTCGTCTCGCTGTCGCTGACCCCACTGCGCATCACCGACGGGCTGGCTCACTGGGACGGGCTGGGGGAGCGGGTCCCGGCCCAGGGCCACGCGATCCTCTTCGGGCGCTCGATCGCCGCGACGCTGCCGGAGGACCTGGACCCCGAGCTCGCACTGATGGTGATGGACGTGTGTGGGGCCCCCGCCCTCGTCTCCCGGGTGGTGCAGGACCACCGCTCGCGCACCGGTCAGGACCCGGTGGTGGCGGTGCTGGGCGGAGCGGGCAAGTCCGGGTCGCTGTCCCTGGCCGCCGCTGGTGCCGCCGGTGCGGCCCGGCGGATCGCGGTCGTGCCGGTGCAGCACGAGGCCGATCTCCTGGCCGACAAGGACCTGGCGGACGTGGTCGCCCTCGCCGACGCCCGGTCCCCGCTCGGCCTGCTGGCCGCCGTCGAGGAGGCCGGGGGACCGGCGGACGTCACCGTCGTGTGCGTCGACGTGCCGGGATGCGAGCAACCAGCGGTCCTCGCCACCGCCCAGGGCGGCACGGTGATCTTCTTCTCGATGGCCACCAGCTTCTCGGCCGCGGCCCTCGGGGCCGAGGGTCTGGCCGCTGACGTCCGGATGCTGATCGGCAACGGCTACGTGCCCGGACACGCCGACTACGCCCTCGAGCTGCTCCGCACGACCCCCGGTGTGCGAGCGCTTTTCGAGTCTCGCCTCGCGGGGGAGCAGACTGGGGCCCCGTGACCACTGCTTCCAGACCGCCAGGTCCCGCCTCCCGGGACGACCAGTCGGACCCGAGCGCTCCGACGATCCTGCTCCGGGGCGGGCGGGTCCACGGACATCCCGGTGCCACGGCCCTGTTGTCGGTGGCTGGTCGGGTCGCCTGGGTCGGCAACGACGACACGGCAGCCACCCACGAGGGCGCCGCTGACCGGGTGGTCGAGCTCGACGGGGCGCTGGTCACCGCGGCCTTCAGCGACGCGCACGTGCACCTGACGATGACCGGCCAGGGACTGGACGGCATCGACCTGTCGGGCACCGCCTCCTTGGCGGAGGCTCTCCGGCTGGTCGAGTCGGCAGCGCGGCACCTGCGCGGGCGGCCCGTCTATGCGCACTCCTGGGACGAGACCAAGTGGCCCGAGGGGCGGCCGGCCACCTCCACGGAGCTGGACCGGGCCACCTACGGGGGCGTCGTCTACATGCCCCGCGTCGACGCCCACTCGGCGAGCGTCTCCTCAGCCATGGCCGCCGTGGCCCGGGTGCACGGCATGGAGGGCTGGGACGGCACCGGGGTCGTGACCCGTGACGCCTTCGCGGCAGTGACCAACGCGTTCACGTCCGCGATGACCGACGACGACCGCGAGCACTACCTCGACCTCGCGCTCCGTGCCGCCGCCGAGCGGGGGATCGGACTGGTCCATGAGACCGGCGCCGACCACCTCACCTCGTTCGCCGACGTGCATCACGTGCTCGAGGCGGGGCGCCGGCCGGGACGCACCGCCACGGTCGCCTACTGGGGACAGCTGATGGACGAGCCCGAGGCGGTCGCCGAGCTCAGCCACTACCTGGGCGTGCTCGGCCTGGCCGGTGACCTGTGCGCCGACGGGTCGTTCGGATCCCGCACGGCCCACCTCCTCGAGCCGTATGCCGATGCGCCGGGTCACGGGTACGGCTACCTCAGCGCGTCCCAGATCGCCGACCACGTCGTCGCGTGCACCCGCGCCGGGCTCCAGGCCGGCGGCCACGTGATCGGCGACGCGGCGCTGCACACGATGGCGGAGGGGTTCCGGATGGCCGCTGACGTCGTGGGCGTGGAGGCCATGGTGGCGGCACGGCACCGCTGGGAGCACGTGGAGCTGCCGGACAGTGCGGTGCTGAGCACCATGGCCGAGCTCGGTGTGTGGGCCAGCGTCCAGCCGGCATTCGACGGGCTGTGGGGCGGGCCGGACGGCATGTATGCCGCTCGCCTGGGTGCGGAGCGCGCCCTCCGGGCCGCCCCGCTGCGCAGCATGGTGGATGCGGGGGTCCGCATCGCGCTGGGCTCGGACAGCCCGGTGACCACGATGGACCCGTGGCGGGCCGTGCAGTATGCCGTGTGGCACCACAACGAGGCCGAGCGGCTGACCGTCGGGCAGGCCTTCGAGGCCCACAGCAGGAGCGGATACGAACTGGCCGCCCGCGCGGGCGGTGCGATCGTCGAGGGGGCCCCCGCGTCATACGTCGTATGGGATGTGGAGGACGGCCTGCCCGTGACACCAGAAGGGCTGCCGGACCTGGCCGCCGATCCCGACCCTCCCCTGCCCATCGCCCGGCTGACCGTCGTGGACGGTCACGTGACCTTTGACCGCGAAGGAGTCTGAGTGAGCACCCCCCCGGTCCTCGACCTGGACCGCAAGACCGTCCGCCGGGCGCGCAGCCACGCTGCCCGCCTGGGCAAACCCGTCGTCCAGATGGCGACCTCGCACACCACGGTGTCGGTGGAGCGCGCCACGCTGCGGCTGGCCGGGCTCTCCGGCGCTGACCACGAGAGGGTGCCGTGGGTGAACCACCTGGTCGACGCCGTCCGCGAGCAGGTCGGCATCGAGCACGGGGTGACCACGCCGGTGTGGGACGCGCTGCGACGAGACGAGGCACCCGATCTCCTCACCCTGGCGCAGAAGGCGTCGGCCGGCGGGGTGACCTTCCGGATCCCCGAGAAGAAGGGTGACCTGAGCCGCGCACGGCGGGCCGCGATGGCGGCGGTGCGTCCCGGCATACGCAGGATCGACCAGCAGCGCGCCGCGCGGGACCGGCTGATCTCGCGGCTCGGCGACCCGGCGCAACGTCCGTGGATCTACCTCATCGTGGCCACCGGCGACATCTACGAGGACATCCCGCAGGCCCAGGCGGCCGCTCGTGCCGGCGCCGACGTCATCGCCGTGATCCGCTCGACGGGTCAGTCCCTGCTGGACTACGTGCCCGAGGGAGCGACCCGCGAGGGTTTCGCCGGGACGTACGCGACGCAGGAGAACTTCCGGCTGATGCGGGCGGCGCTGGACGAGGTGGGCAGGGAGCTGGGCCGCTACATCCGGCTCACGAACTACGCCTCGGGGCTGTGCATGCCCGAGATCGCCACCCTGGCCGGCCTCGAGCGGCTCGACATGATGCTGAACGACTCGATGTACGGCATCCTCTTCCGCGACATCAACCCGGTCCGCACGTTCGTCGACCAGCGGTTCTCCCGGCAGATCCACGCGCGCGCGGGGATCATCATCAACACCGGTGAGGACAACTACCTGACCACGGCCGACGCCGTCGAGGCGGCGCACACGGTCACCGTCTCCCAGTTGATGAACGAGTACTTCGGCAAGGAGGCCGGTCTGGAGGACTGGCAGCTGGGCCTGGGCCACGCCTTCGAGATCAACCCCGACCTGCCGGAGAGCTTCCGGATGGAGCTGGCCCATGCGCTGCTGGCGCGGCACCTGTTCCCCAAGGCGCCGCTGAAGTGGATGCCGCCGACCAAGCACATGACCGGCGACGTCTTCAAGGGCTACCTGCTGGACGGGTTCTTCAACCTGGTCGGTGCCATGACCGGCCAGTCGATCCTGCTCGTCGGCATGATGACCGAGGCCGTCGTTACCCCGTTCCTGTCCGACCGCGACCTGGCCCTGCAGAACGTGCGCTACGTGCTGAGCGCGGCCGGCGGGCTGGTGGAGGACTTCCACCCGCCGCGCGACGGCTTCATCCAGACCCGGGCGCGGCACGTCCTCGACGAGGCGATCGACCTGATGGACCAGATCCAGGACGCGGACCAGACCCACGGGTGGTCCCCGCTGCTCGAGGCGATCGCCGTCGGGACGTTCGGGCACATGAAGCGCCCCGCGGACCAGGGCAAGGGACTGGACGGTGTGGCGCAGAAGGCCGGCGACTACGACAACCCGGCCACCACGCTGCTGGAGGAGGGCAAGTGAGTGACACCACGGCGCAGGGCGCAGTGATCCGTCCCTACGGGGACACCACCGGTGACGGCATGATCCAGGTGTCGTTCACGCTTCCGGTCGCGCACGACAAGCGTGCCGAGGGGGCGGCGCTGCAGCTGGCCGCCAAGATGGGGCTCGCGCCGGCGCTGCTGGTGCACGCGAAGGCGATCGGCCCCAACCACACCTTCTTCATCGTCTACGGAAGCGTCACGCACCTCGTCGAGCTGGACAAGGTGCAGGTGACCGAGCGCGACTTCCCGCTGCTGTCGGCCAAGGAGATCAACGCAGCGATCAAGAAGACCCTGCGACGCCCGCTCGTGGTGGTCGGTGCCTGCATCGGCACTGACGCCCACACCGTCGGGATCGACGCCATCCTCAACATCAAGGGTTTCGCGGGGGAGAAGGGCCTGGAGTACTACTCCGAGATCCAGGTCGTCAACCTGGGTGCGCAGGTGCTGGTCCCCGAGCTCGTGGAGCAGGCGCGGGACCATCAGGCCGACGCGGTGCTCGTGAGCCAGGTGGTCACCCAGCGCGACGCCCACATCCACAACACCACCGCCATGTCCGCCGCGTTCCGGGAGGCCTACCCGGCCGGGCAGGTGCCGCTCCTGATCGCCGGGGGCCCTCGTTTTGAGGAGGGCACCGCGGCCGCGCTCGTGGTCGACCGGATCTTCGGCAAGGGCACCACACCGTCCGAGGTCGCGTCATACGTGGTCCACGCCGTGGGCCAGCGTCACGGCAAGGAACCCACCAAGGAGCAACAGTGAGCCAGGCCACCGTCGGCGACCGCGTCGTCCACTCCCGCTACGTCCCCTACAGCCACGCGCACTACGCCGGCAACCTGGTAGACGGCGCCTACAGCCTCGGGCTCTTCGGTGACGTCGCCACCGAGCTGTGCATCCGCACCGACGGGGACGAGGGGTTGTTCGCCTCCTACTCCGACGTCCAGTTCCGGGCGCCGGTGCGGGCCGGCGACTGCCTGGAGATCTCGGCGACCCTCGTGCGGGTCGGCTCCCGCAGCCGGGAGATGGACTTCGAGGTGCGCGTCCTCGCCCGGGGCAACCCGGAGCGCGGGGCGTCCGCGGCGGACCTGCTGGACCCGCCGTTGGTCGCCACCACGGCCCGCGGCGTGGTCGTCGTGCCCTCGGCCGGCTGAGGTGGCGGTGCGGTGGCGCGCTCACAAACAGCAGGTGTCGGCGTGTCGTCCACGACACGCCGGACCCACCGAACCGTTCACAGAAAAGTGTGAGCCACCCCACAGCCGCTGACCAGCGGGTTTGCGCGTTTGTGCAGGTCAGAGCCCGTTTGACAGGACGTGTGGGAGGGCTAAGTTAGCCCTCAGGTTCGCAAGGGGTCCTGCGCACCACAGCTCTGGACCCACCTGCTGCCCCGGACCGCCGGCGGCACGTCAACTCTGCAGAGCCGTGCCAACGTGCTGGCCGACGTGATGGGGTAGGAGTACGCAAGACCGCGGACAAGTCAGGGCCCGTGCGCTCAGTAGACAACGTGACACCTGCGACAGCCCGTCGCAGCGGGATCGGTACCAACGGCGCTCGGGCCCTGGCTCATGCCCCGTGGGGGGCGGGGGGAAACCATCCGCCATCGTGGGATAGCATCGTCGCCATGCACCCGGCACGCCAGTATTGGTTCTTTGGGTCGGCTCCGGCCGGCGCGAAGCACTGCTGACGCGCACACCGGAGCCGACCAGGGCGTGGACCGCGGGTCCGCGCCCTTTGCCATTCACAGGCGGGCCGCTTCGGATGCCAGGGTGATCCGCCTCAGACCTGAGGAGTCCGCGATGGACACGATCACCCAGACCGCCACCCATGACCTGCGCGTCCGGCGCATGGAGCCGTTGCCCACGCCCGCGCAGATCCGCGGGGAGCAGCCCCTGCCGGACCGACTCGCGAGTCTGGTGCAGCGCTCACGGCGGGAGGTTCAGGACGTCCTGCGAGGAGCTGACGACCGACTGCTGGTCGTCGTCGGCCCGTGCTCGGTGCACGACCCGGTCGCCGTCACGGAGTACGCCCAGCGCCTGTCCTCCCTCGGCGACGAGCTCGCCGAGGACCTCGTGGTCGTGATGCGGGTGTACTTCGAGAAGCCCCGCACCACCACGGGCTGGAAGGGCCTGATCAACGACCCGGACCTGGACGGCAGCTACGACATCCCCCGCGGCCTGCGGATCGCCCGGCGCGTGCTGCTGGACGTGCTGGCGACGGGCCTGCCGGCCGGTTGCGAGTTCCTGGAGACCACGACACCGCAGTACATCGCCGACACCGTGACGTACGGGGCGATCGGTGCCCGCACCGTCGAGTCGCAGGTCCACCGGCAGCTCGTGTCGGGACTGTCCATGCCGGTCGGGCTCAAGAACGGGTCGGACGGCAACGTCCAGGTCGCGGTGGACGCGTGCGTGGCCTCCGCCGCGCCGCAGACGTTTCTGGGCGTGGACGACGCGGGGCGGGCCGCGGTGGTCGAGACCCAGGGGAACCCGGACGGACACGTCGTCCTGCGCGGGGGCCGCAGCGGGCCAAACGCTGACCCCGAGTCGATCGGAACGACCCGCGAGCTGCTGCTGAGGGCGGGCCTGGCCCCGCGACTCGTCGTCGACGCCAGCCACGGCAACAGCGGCAAGGACCACGTGCGCCAGGCGGCTGTCGCCCGGGAGATCGCCGCCCAGGTGGCCGGCGGGGACGTGGCCATCGCCGGTCTCATGCTGGAGAGCTTCCTCGTGGGCGGGCGGCAGGAGCCTGCCCCGCGAGGCTTGACCTACGGTCAGTCGGTGACGGACGCCTGCATGTCGTGGGAGGTCACCACCGACGTGCTGCGGGATCTGGCTGGGGCAGCCCGGGCCCGCCGCGGCCGGGCGGCATCCTGACAGCGACCTCGTGGCGACGCTCCCCGCAGGTCGGTCACCTAGGGTGACCTCGTGCTGCTCCGCATCCTCCTCGCCGTCGCTGCCGGGCTCGCGCTCTATCTCGCCTTCCCCACCCACGACCTGTGGTGGATGGCCTACGTCGGGATCGGGGCGCTGGCGCTGGCCACCGCACAGGTCGGCGCCTGGCGGGGCCTCGGCCTGGGGATGGTCGCGGGGCTGGCCTACTTCGTCCCTCTGCTGTCCTGGACGGGGATCTATGTCGGCTCGCTGCCGTGGGTCGCGCTGTCAGTCCTGGAGGCGTTGTACGTCGCGGCGCTGGGTGCGGTCTGCGGGTATCTGCAGCGTGACGGGGTGAGACCCGTGGTGGTCGCGCTGGCGTGGGTAGTCAGCGAGCTGGCCAGGGCGACGACTCCGTTCGGTGGCTTCCCGTGGGCCCGGGTCGGCTTCAGCCAGGCGGACGCACCGCTGCTGTCGGTCGCGTCGTGGCTGGGGACCCCCGGCGTGACCTTCGTCGCCGCCCTGGTGGGCGGGCTCGGCGCCCTGGCCGTCGAACGGCTGGTGCGAGGCCCCCGGAACTGGGTCGCGCCGGCGGCAGCACTGGCCGCAGTGGGTCTGCTCTGGGGTCCGCTGGCCATCCCGCGGCCCGTGGACGGAGAGGAGCTGCGGGTGCTCGGGGTGCAGGGCAACGTGCCGGAGATGAGCCTGGAGTTCAACGCGCAGCGGCGGGCAGTGCTCGACAACCACGCCACGGCGACACTGTCGGCCGCGGAGCTGGTCGAGAGCGGTGCCCTGCCCGCCCCTGACCTGGTCCTCTGGCCGGAGAACGCCTCCGACATCGACCCGCTGCGCAACCCGGACGCGGCCGCCGTCATCGAGGAGGCGCTGGAGGCCGTCGACGTGCCACTGGTGGTCGGTGCCGTGCTCCGCGAGCCCGAGGACCACGTCAGCAACGTCAGCCTGCTGTATGTCCCGGGGGAGGGCCTCGTTGATCGTTATGTCAAGCAGCGGCCGGTTCCGTTCGCCGAGTACATCCCCTACCGCGACTTCTTCCGAAACTTCAGCGACAAGGTCGACCTGGTCAGCCGCGACTTCGTCGCCGGGGGCGAACCGGGGGTGCTGTCCGTGCCGCTGCCTGCGGGAGAGCTCACCCTCGGGGTCGCGATCTGCTTCGAGGTGGTCGTTGACGACCTCATGCGCGAGAACGTGCTGCGGGGCGCCGAGGTGCTCTTCGTCCCCACCAACAACGCGACGTTCGGCCTCACGGATGAGTCCGAGCAGCAGCTGGCTGCGAGTCGCGTCAAAGCTGTCGAGCTGGGCCGGCCGGTGGTGCATATCAGCACCGTCGGGGTCAGTGGGCTCGTGATGCCGGACGGCTCGGTGCACGAGAAGACCGAGCTGTTCACCCGTGACCTCATCTCGGGCACGGTGCCACGGCGGACGGAGCTGACCCTGGCGGCCCGCCTGGGCGGGTGGCCCGAGCGCGCCGCCGTCGTGGGCCTCGTCGCAGTCCTGCTCGGCACCGGCCTGGCCCGCCGTCGGGGTTAGGCTTCTCGGACACGTCGTCTCAGGCAAGGCAGGGCCACCTCCACCATGAACCAACCCCTCGAGCGGGTCGTTGTCCTTATCCCGACCTACAACGAGAAGGACTCGCTGCCGGGCGTCGTCGCGCGCGTGCGGTCCGCCCAGCCCGGTGTCGACGTCCTGGTCCTGGACGACAACAGCCCGGACGGCACCGGTGCGGTTGCCGACCGCCTGGCGGCAGCCGACCCCCAGGTCCGCGTGCTGCACCGGCCCGGAAAGCAGGGGCTCGGCCCGGCCTACCTGACGGGCTTCGCCTGGGCCGCTCAGGAGGGGTATGACGCGTTGGTGGAGATGGACGCCGACGGCTCACACCTGCCGGAGCAGCTGGGCAGGCTCCTGGAGGCGGCCGCGGACGCCGACGTGGTCATCGGGTCGCGGTGGGTGGCCGGGGGCGCCACGCACAACTGGCCACACTCCCGGAACCTCCTGAGCCGCGGGGCGAACGTCTACACCCGCGCAGCCCTGGGAATTCCGGTGCGGGATGCAACCGCCGGCTACCGCGTCTACCGCCTCGACGCGCTGCGGGCGATGGACCTCGACGGGGTTGCGTCCCAGGGGTACTGCTTCCAGGTCGACCTGACGTTGCGCGCGGTCGACCGAGGTCTGCGCGTGGTGGAGGTGCCCATCGACTTCGTCGAGCGCACGATCGGCACCTCGAAGATGGACCGACGGATCGTCCAGGAGGCCCTTGGCCGGGTGACGCTGTGGGGGATAACTCGACGGGGGAGCCAGCTCACTGCTGCCGCGCGACGGGCCGCGCGCAGGACGGGATCAGGTGGGACATGGCGCGAACTGACGGACTGAGCGGCCCGATCGGCCCGCGGGGGAGAGGTTCGGGTCCGGGTGCCGGCCGCGGGGCTGGCCACCCCGGCGGACAGCGTCGGGCCCCGCGGCGTCTGCGCCTGATCTTCGCGGGGGTGCTCCTCCTGCTGCTGCTCGAGATCGTCGTGCTGATCGCGGTCGGAAACGCCATCGGCCCGTGGTGGACGGTGGGCCTGCTGGTGCTCTTCGTCGTGGTCGGCGGTGTGCTCGTGCGCCGGGAGAGCTCGCGGACCTGGCAGGCGCTGCGGGGGGCAGTGGAGACCGGGCGGATGCCGGGACGTGAGCTGGCCGATGCCTCGCTGGTCCTGGTCGGTGGGCTGCTGATGCTGTTGCCCGGCTTCATCAGTGACGTGATCGGGCTCCTGCTGGTCCTGCCCTTCACCAGAGGGGCGAGCCGCAGGCTCCTGGCTGCGGTGCTCGGGGCTCGCGTGGTGACCGTGCTGCCCGGCAGCCGCGGGGCAACCGGGTCGCGCACGGGTGCGGGCTGGACGCCAGGAGGGGCAGGTCAGCGACGCCCGGGCCAGGATGACGTCATCGAGGGGGAGATCGTCGCCGAGGAGCCACCACCGGGGGAGGACCCGCCGCATCGAGGCTGAGGTGCAACGCGTCAGCACGCACGGTGGGCGCTGCGCACAGCACGAGGCCCGTCCGGTGAACGGACGGGCCTCGTGTCGCGTGTCGGGTCAGGCGGTTCGCTGGCGGCGCGGCTTCTCGCCACGCTTCTCGCGCAGCAGAGCCAGGCGCTCCTCCAGGAGCTCCTCGAGCTCCGGAACCGTCCGACGCTCAAGCAGCATGTCCCAGTGGGTGCGCGGGGCCTTGGTCGGCTTGAGCTCCGGCTCCGGGCCGTCGTTCAGCTTGCCGTTCAGGCCGCATCGGCACTCCCAGACGGGCGGGATCTCAGCCTCGACGGAGAACGGCAGCTCGGTCACGTGCCCCTCGGGGCAGGTGTAGGCCACCATCTGACGATCCGAGAAGGTCACGCCCTCATCGCTCTCGAAGGACAACCAGGACAGGTTGGTGCCTCGCAGGGACCTTTCGGCCATGTCGAACTCCCATCGTGTTGGTGAACACGGTTATACACACTGGCGGACTCACAATTTCAACGCTCTCCAGGAGCGCGGTGTTCCCCACGCGAGGGTCAGATTGAACGCGTGCCGGGGCGCGGCATGGTCCAGGATTTCAGGCCACGCTCAGACACCTTCGTGGGGATAGCCCTACAGTTTACCGGCTGCGCGCCGTCGTGCGCCAATCGGCAGGTCAGCCCGCTGCTCCCCGGGTCGAGCGCGAGGCCGGACTCCCGCGGGGTCCGAGGCCAGGCTCCCGCACGGCAGGCGGATCAGGCCTTTGAACGCCCCGCGCAGCACCGGCGGGCCCGATGCACTCCGCGGTTGCGGGCGAGGCACTCTGGGGTCAGGGTGGAGGTAGTCCGAGTGCCACCACCAACCTAGGAGGTTTGGACCATGGGTATTGGCGACAAGATGCAGAACGCTGCCGAGGAAGCCAAGGGCAAGGCGAAGGAGTCCTACGGCGACGCCACCGACGACAAGAGCATGCAGGCCGAAGGCATGATGGACCAGGCCAAGGCCGACGCCAAGCAGCAGGGCGAGAAGGCCAAGGACGCCTGGAAGGACGCCACGGACCAGTAGTCCGCCGGGCACGCGAGAAGGGCCGCACCGATGTTCGGTGCGGCCCTTCTCCATGCCGTCACCCCTGTCGGTAGGTGAGGCAGCCGTGCGCGCTCAACGGCGACGGATGGCGCCGCGGAGCCGGCGCCACCATCGCGACGAGGCGTGACTGGCGTGCGTGGTGGTCGATGGGGCGACGTTGGTGTCGTCTGAGGTCACGCCGTGGTCCTTGGCTGCCCGTTCCCCGTCACGCGCGGTGATGGCACCCTCGGGGGTCGCGAGCTTGAGGTCCTCGGGATGGAGGTCACCGGTCCGTAGGTCCACCTGCTCGGAGAAGTAGCGTAGTGCCACGATCGCGGACGCCGCCACGGGCACTGCCAGGAAGGCCCCGGGGATCCCGAAGAGCGTGCCGCCGGCTGCCACCGCGAGCAGGATGATCCCCGGGTGCATCTTCATGGAGCGGCTCTGCAGAACGGGTTGGAGGACGTTGCCCTCAAGCTGCTGCACGGCCAGGACGATGCCCAGCACCCACAGCGCGGTGACCCAGCCGTTGGAGACGAGGGCCACGAGCACGGCGAGCGCACCCGCGACGAAGGCTCCGACGATCGGGACGAACCCAGCCATGAAGGTGAGGATGGCCAGGGCCGGGGCGAGGGGGACGCCCAGGATCACGAGTCCGAGGCCGATGAAGAAGGCGTCGACAGCGCTGACGATCGCCTGCGTCCGGACGAACCCACCCAACGTCACCCAGATGCGCGTCAGCATCTCCGTCAGGTGCCGACCCGCCGTGCGGCCGCTGACCCGTCGGAGCCAGGGCAGGAAGGCGTGACCGTCCTTGATGAAGAAGAAGGTCAGGACGAGGACCAGGCCGAGCGTGACGAAGCCGGAGGTGACCGCTGAGACGCCGGTGAAGACGCCAGATGCGATCTCCGTGCCACGGTCCTGGAGCCACTGCGTGGACTGCCGGATAGCGTCGTCGATCTGCTCGTTCTCGAGGTTGATCGGCGGGCCGGCCAGCCAGCGGCGGACCTCGCCGATGCCCTCGCTGGCGCGGTCGACCACGTCGCCCACCTGGCTGACGATCGAGGGCGCGATGGCGGCAAGTGTGCCCAGGACGACGACGACGAAGAGGAACAGGGTGACACCCGCGGCCAGCGCGGAGGGGGCGCCACGGCGGCGCATCCAGCCGACGGGTCCCGCGAGGACGGTCGAGAGGATCAGGGCCAGCAGCACGGGCAGGAGCCCGACCCAGAGCCGGGACAGCACCCAGAAGAGGATGGCTGTCGCAATGGCGACGATGATGAAGCGCCCGGCCCACCTGGACGTCACCCTCATGGCGTCACCGATGACCTTGCCGCGGTCCACTCCGAGGTTGCCCTCGGGAGCGGTGTGAAACCCGCCGCGCCGCGTGGTGTCGTCAGTGCTCACGATTGATGTCCTCCGGTCGGTTCGGTCCGGAGCCATCATCACCTATCGCGGGGGACGATGCGGATCGTTGTGGACAGGGTGTGCTCTGCGCCCGGCTGGAGCCGCACCGAGTCGCGGCCGACCGCGGCTGTTTCCACACAGAGCATCTGGCGCCACTCGTCGTCCCCGAAGTCCGTCATGGCCGCGGCCTTCTCGACCCACGGGTTCCACACGACGGTGGTCGGGGAGCCGGACTTGTCGACCTGCAGCGTGCGGCCCAGCACCGGGTCGTGCACCAGGACGGTCGCCGTGGAGGTGTAGACCCTGTCGGTCTCGCCACTGACGGTGATGGGGCCGTCCTGGCGCGCGTCAGTCTGCAGGACCTTGTCGAAGTAGTGAGCGCCGTCGAGCCCGGTGACCGCGGCCTGGTGGATGTCGCCGACGTGCAGGTAGGTGTGCAGCGCCGCCTCGTAGTCGAAGGCCTCGGTCCCCGTGTTGGTCACCGTCAGGCCGACGCTGCAGTCGTGGCCGACGCTGACCGCGAGCTCGGCACGGAACGGGTGGGGAAATCGGTCCGCACCCGGCAGACCGTCGACATCCGCATCGGTCAGCACCCAGGCCAGCCGCACCTCGCGCGGCCCCGCATCTTCCTCCACCAGCTGCCACGGTGCCGTTCGGGCGAAGCCGTGCATGGGTTTGAGCTCGCCGGACGGGCCGGCGGCAAACCAGGGCCAGCACACCGGCACCCCGCCGCGGATCGCCTGCCCCTCGGCATACGCGGCGCGGCTGCTGACCCAGACCACCGGAACCTCCTCGACGGTCCACTCGGCGAGGTGTGCTCCCTGGTCATAAGCGGTCACGGAGCCGTTGGCGGTCCGGTGCTGGCGTCGAACGGGGTCGGGGGCTGACGGCATGGTCTCAAACGTAGTGGCCGGCACCACGCTGCTCCAGTCGTCGGTGCACGGTCCAGAAGGCCGCTCCCAGCACGGCGAAGACGGCGCTGGAGGCCGCGACGACCAGTAGCGAGCCGGTGACGAAGGGCGCGATGGCACCGGCCAGCAGTGCGTTGAAGACGAGGCTCGCGAAGCTGGCCAGGGACGCGGCGGCGCCGCGGTGGTGCGGGAACAGGTCCAGCATCGACAGCTGGAGGACCGGGAAGGCGATGGCCACGGACAGCGAGATGAAGGCCGGGGCGATCACGGCATACGGCAGCTGCGGCACGGTGGACATCAAGATGACGTTGAGCGCCGCGGCAGTCAGCGACAGGGCGATGGCACGGTCGACCAGCCGGGCACTCTCCACGCGGCCGGCAAGCCGCCCGGAGAGCCAGGCACCGAAGGCAAGTCCGGCGATGAGGGGCACGAAGAGCATCCAGAAGTCCTGCTCACCCTTGCCGAGCAGGTCCACGACGATGATGGGTGCCGCCACGACGTAGATGAACTGGGCGGCGAAGACGAACGTGGTCGCCATGGCCAGCCGCTGGAAGCCGCGGTGTCGACCAACCTCCACCAGTCCGCCGATCAGCGGACCGACCCGAAGCGGGTGACGGTCCTCCTCGGGGAGGGTCTCCGGCAGCACCACGGCGGTCAGCACCGCGATGCCCACCCCGTAGCCCGCGATGGCCCAGAAGATGATCGGCCACGGCCCCCACGCCAGGAGCAGTCCACCCGCGATCGGAGCGATGGCTGGCGCGATGCTGAAGATCATCATCACCTGGCTCATCAGGCGATGTGCCTCGGGACCGCTGTACATGTCACGGATCACGGCCCGGCTCACGATGGTCGCAGCGCCGGCGGACGCACCCTGGAGCGCGCGGCAGACGAGCATGACCGGGAGGGTGGGCGACAGAGCGCAACCGATCGTGGCGAGCACGTAGAGCCCCAGCCCGGTGAGCATGACGGGCTTGCGGCCGAGCGTGTCCGAGATGGGCCCGTGGAACACGCTCATCACGGCGAACGACAGCAGATAGATGCTGGTGACCTGTTGCATCGCGGCCTCGTCGGCCGAGAAGTCCCGGCCCATCGACGCGAACCCGGGAAAGACCGTGTCGATCGTGAACGGCCCGATCATCGCCAGGCCGGCCAGCACGGCGGTGATGAGTATGCCGGCACCCCGGGCGTGGGGGGACGGGCGAGCGGGCGCGGGGGTCACCCCGGGAGGCTAGTCCACACGTGCTGCGTCGCGGGCGGGGCGCACCATGTGTCCCGGGCGCTCGAAGAAGCTCGCGGCCGCGGCGCCCAGCAGGATCACGCCGATCGGGAGGTAGAGCGACTCCGCCATGGCCCGGGAGATCCCCTCGGCCACGTGTGCCGAGAGCGGGCCGCCGGCCCCTCCTGCTGGTGCACCGCCCATGGAGGCGGCGTCTGCCGACGGACCGAGGTGCGTGGCCAGTCGTGCCTGCATGAGCACCGCGATGGCGGCGCTGCCCAGGACCGCCCCGACCTGACGTGTGGTGTTGTAGACACCCGCGCCCGCACCGGCAGCGGCCATCGGGAGGTTGCGGGTCGCCGCCGTCGACAGCGGCCCCCAGATCAGCGGGTTCGCCACTCGCAGGACGGCTGCCGCGGCGATGGCCTGCCACAGCGGAGCGGTCGGCGTCATCCCGAGCGTCAGCAGCGCCAGACCGGCCGCCAGCAGGCACGTGCCCGTGACGACCAGGTTCCGGGGGTGGATCCGGTCAGTGAGCTGCCCAGCGGATCGCGCGAGCAGGAACGAGAGGACGGACGACGGCGCCATCACGAGGGCCGCCTGGGTGGGAGACAGCCCCCGGACCGTCTGCGCCCAGATGTAGAACGGGAAGATCATCGCGGTGATCGTGAAGCCGACGGTGAGGATGCCCAGGGTGGCGAGCGAGAAGTTCCGGTCCTGGAACAGCCGGAGCGGCACGAGCGGCTCTCGCGTGTTGACCGCCTGCCAACCCACGAAGAGGCCGAGCAGCACGACGCCACTGCCGATCACGAGCGGCACGCTGACCCAGTGCCAGATGCTGCCCCAGCCGAAGGTGTGCCCCTCCTGCAGGCCGAACACGGCGCCGAACAGGCCGAGGGCGCTGAGGACGACTCCCAGCAGGTCGAACCGGTGGGAGTGCGTCTGGAGCCGAGGGACCAGCCGCCAGGCGAGCAGCCAGCCCACGACACCCACCGGGATGTTCACGAAGAAGATCCACTCCCAACCGAGCGTGTCGATCAGCAGGCCACCCAGGAGCGGTCCGGCCAGGGTGGCCACGCCTGCGGTGGCGCCCCACAGCGCCATCGCGATCCCACGCCGTTCGGCCGGGAAGGTGCGGGTGATGACGGTCATCGTCTGCGGCGTCATCATGGACGCGCCCAGGCCCTGGACGACGCGGGCCACGATGAGCCCGCCGAGTCCCAGACCGAGCTCGGCCGACAGTCCGCATCCCAGCGAGGCGACCGTGAAGACGGCCAGACCCACGAGATAGACGGGGCGCGGGCCGAAGCGGTCACCCAGGCGGCCGGTGATCAGGAGTGGCACGGCATACGCCAGCAGATAGGCGGAGGTGACCCACAGGACGCCGTTGACGTCGGTGTCGAACGTCTCCATCAGGGTGGGGATGGCCACCGCGACGATGGTCGAGTCGACCAGGATCATGAAGAACCCGATGACCAGGGCCCAGAGCGCGGGCCAGGGGTTGCTGGTCCCCGCGGCCGAAGGTGCCGTCACAGCCCCTCACTGTATGCCGCGCGGGCTGCCTGCCGATCCTGGCGCACCGGCCCGTGGCTCAGCCGGGCAGGCCCAGGAACTCCCGGATCGCGGGCAGCTCGCGGCGTGCCTGCGCGAGACCGGCCCGGTGCGTCACGCTGAGCTTGGCCACGTTCCGCTCACCGTTGCCGACCGGCATGCGGTCGGGGACGAACAGGTAGGCCCGACCGGCCCGTTCCAGTTCGAAGAGCTCCTCGCGCGTCGCGTTGTAGCGCTCCGGCCGCGCGATCAGCGCCTCGGTGACAGCCGGGAAACGGCGGAAGTGGCGCCGGAAGAACCACTCGCCGGACTGGGGCCCCTTGCGGTAGCTCCGCTCCCGGGTGAGGACCGCCAGGAACTTCCCGTAACCGTCGGCCCGGGCTGCGTCCAGCGGGATGCCGCCGGCGGGTCCGAGGGCGCCGTCCACGTAGACCTCGCCGTCGATGGTCACCGGCGGCATCAGCACCGGCATGGTCGACGACGCCTGGATCCGGATCATCAGGTCATGGATGTCGGTGATGTCCTCGCGGCCCCAGTAGACCTGGGTGCCGGTGCTGGCGTTGAACCCGCCGATCCGGAACCTGGCCGGGTTGGCCTGGAAGGTGTCCCAGTCGAACGGGAGCGCCTCGCCGGGGAGGCCGGACTGTTGGTAGATGTAGCGCGCGTTGAACAGTCCCTCGCCGCGGACGAAGGTCCGCAGGCTGCCGAACTGGGGGTCAGCCGCGAAGTCGGTGAAGGAGCGACGGGCCCGGGCCGCGTCTCGGGACAGGTAGTTGCCGGTGATGCTGGAGCCGGCGGAGACGCCTGCGACCCAGTCCAGGTGGATCCCGGCCTCCAGCAGCGCCACACCCAGTCCGGAGGTGTAGCTGGCCCGCATGCCGCCGCCCTCGAACAGCAGAGCGGTGTCCGAGACGTTGCAGGTCAGGTCAGCCACGCGGCATACGGTAGCGGTCTAGCCGTTGCTGGCAGCGGTCCGTCCTGCCACGGAGGCGATCCCGAGCCAGGTGTGCCGGTTGCCGGCCCAGCACCAGCCGACCTTGGGTGCGCCCCTGCGCTCGGCGCCGTCCCGGCCGGTCCCGTTGCTGATCCACAGGGCGGGGACCCTGGCGTCGAGCGTGCCGGGGCGCTTGGCGGGTTTGCGTGAGCCGGTCGTCATGAAGCAGTGGTTCCGCTCGATGATCTCCGGGTTCTGGAGGGCCCAGGAGATGCCCTCGTGGAGGGTCATCAGGTCACGTCCGCGGGAGCGCAGCACGGGGTCGACCTCGTCCGGGGTCTGGTTGGCGAACTCGTCGCCGCGGCACGGGTCCCTGACGGCGTAGAGGTCAGCCTCCGGCAGGTCGACGCCCGGAGCGCTGATGAACTCCGTGAGGTCGTCCAGGTCCTCGACGACGAAGCCTTCGCGGTCACCCAGGCGGAGCCGGGATGCCAGCTGTGATGCCGGCATGCGACGCGGGTGGAGCACGAGGAGGTCACCCGACAGGGAGTCGGGGAGTGGTGGCGGCTCGAGCCCGAGGTCCCTGAGCCGGGCGTGCTGAGCGGCTAGATCGGGTAGCGACACTGTTCCTCCGGTGGTCTCTGGGGAGGGGAACAACGTCGGACCGCCCGCGGCCATTCCCGGATCCTGGGACCGGAATGCCGACAGCGCGATGGTGTTGTCCCTGGTGTGAAGAACATCGGATTCCTGTCCTTCGGCCACTGGACGCCGCACCCCCAGTCGATGACCCAGTCGGCGGCTGACGCATTGCTGCAGTCCATCGACCTGGCCGTGGCCGCCGAGGAGGTGGGGGCGGACGGTGCCTACTTCCGCGTGCACCACTTCGCCCGGCAGCTTGCCTCCCCCTTCCCGCTCCTGGCCGCGGTGGGGGCCCGCACCGACCGCATCGAGATCGGCACCGGCGTCATCGACATGCGCTACGAGAACCCGTTGTACATGGCGGAGGACGCAGGGGCAGCCGACCTCATCGCCGGAGGCCGACTGCAGCTGGGCATCAGCCGTGGATCGCCGGAGCAGGTGATCAAGGGGTACGAGCACTTCGGCCACGTGCCCGCGGAGGGTGAGAGCGACGCGGACCTGGCACGTCGGCACGCCGCGCGGTTCCTCGAGGTGATCGAGGGGGAGGGGTTCGCGGAGCCGAACCCGCGTCCCATGTTCCCGAACCCACCGGGGCTGCTACGGGTCGAGCCGCACTCATCCGGGCTGCGTGAGCGCATCTGGTGGGGCGCTGGGTCTCGCGCCACCGCGGTGTGGACCGCGGAGCAGGGGATGAACCTGATGAGCTCGACGCTGCTGACCGAGGACACCGGTGTGCCGTTCCACCAGCTGCAGGCGGAGCAGATCCGGGTCTTCCAGGACGCGTGGCGTCAGGCGGGTCATGGCTGGGAGCCGCGGGTCTCGGTAAGTCGCAGCATCTTCCCGCTGGTCAGTGACCTCGACCGGCACTACTTCGGACTCGAGACGGGCAGCCAGGACCAGGTCGGCCTCCTGGAGGGCGGACGGGCTCGGTTCGGCAAGTCGTATGCCGGCGAGCCGGACGCGTTGATCGAGCAGCTTGCGGGGGATGAGGCGATCGCGGCTGCGGACACGGTGCTCATCACGGTGCCCAATCAGCTCGGGGTGGACTACAACGCACACCTCATGGAGAGCATCGTCACCCACGTGGCACCGGGTCTGGGCTGGCGCTGACCGACCGGCTCCAGAACCGTCAGGTGGTCTGAGTTGCCCCGGGCTCCTCACCATCGATGAGCCCCCGGAGTCGGGCGCCAAGAGTCTCCCAGCCCCAGTGGTCCCTGGCCCAGTCGCGTCCTGCCACTCCCATGCGCGCCGCGCGTTCCGGGTCAGCGAGCACGGACACGACGGCGTCGGCGATGTCGTTGACAGACCGGCCGTCCACGACGAGCCCGGTCTGGCCGTCGCGCACCGTCTCCGGAGCGCCGCCCGACATGCCGGCGATGACGGGCACCCCGGCCGCGGCGGCCTCCAGGTAGACCACGCCCAGCCCCTCGACGTCCAGGCCCCTGCCTCGAGTGCGGCAGGGCATGGCGAACAGGTCCGGCATCGCATGGTGGGCGGCTATCTCGTCCGCCGGGACCCGTCCGGTGAACAGGACGTCGCCCTCGAGCCCGTGCTGCGCGACGAGGCGGCGCAACGTGGGGAGGTAGCGGCCCTCTCCGGCGATCACGAGCGCGGTACCAGGCACCTGCGCCAGGACCTGCGGCATCGCGCGGATCAGCATGTCTGCGCCCTTGCGAGGGACGAGCCGCGACAGGCACAGCACGACCGGCCGATCACCCAGCCCATAGCGCTCTCGCAGGAGCGCTCGGCTCTGCGGATCCGGGCGAAACACCGACGAGTCCACACCCGAGGGGAGGTTGGCCAGGCGTCCTGCACCCCGGAACGCCTTGGCGAGCCGGCGCCTGGTGTACTCGCTCACGTAGGTCATCACATCCGTGTCGTTGCCGATGCGCCGCAGGGCCTGGCGACTCCCGGGCGCCATCCACCAGCCCACCTCGTGCCCGTGCGTCGAGGTGATGATGCGGTCGGCGCCGGCACGTCGTAGGGCTCGCGCCATGAGACCCAGCGGTGCGGCCGCCCCGAACCACACCGTCTCGATGTCGTGGCTGCGCACCAGCTCGACCGCGCGACGCGTCACGTCGGGGGTGGGAACCATGACGGTGCGGGGAGACCGGTGCACCTCGTAGAGCTGCGCCGCGTCGAAGGACTGGGTGTCGGCGTGGTGATAGCTGGACGTGAGAACCGTGAGGTCCTCCGGAGGCAGCTGTGCGGCGAAGTTGTGCAGGTAGCTCTGGATGCCACCGTGCCGCGGCGGGAAGTCGTTGGTGACGAGCAGCGTTCGGCGCACGGACGCACGCTATAGGACGTGGGGGAGTGGCACGGGCAGAGGGGCCTGTGGCCCGAGCTCAGCGGGCGCGCTCTCGGCGGCGCAGGGCCGTTCGCCGCCGGGCGAGCTCGGCAGCCATCTCGGGGTCGTCCTGCACCAGATAGACCAGCCCGCAGTCCTGGGGGCCGGTCGCGCCGGGGAAGCAGAGACTGCACGGCTCGCCGGTCCGGATAGGACACATCGGGACCGGTCGGCGACGCGCTGCGGACATGCTGTGGGAACGCTCCGGAATTACGGAATCTTCCGCATCTGCTAGACGTCCGGCGCTGCCGGTGTCAACGGGTCCAGTTCAGCGGTCGGTGTCAGTCGGATCCGCCCATGACGGGTCCGCGACCTCCGGCGCTGGATGGGTCGGAGCGCCCATCTCCAGGTGCCCCTCGCTGGCGACGGCCCCGGTCATCCGGTTGATGGCGTGCATGCCGTGATAGATCAGGATCGCCGCCGCGGTTCCCAGGGCGATGCCCTCGAAGACGAGCTGTCCAGGTGCCCAGGTGTAGTTCGCGATGCCGATGATCAGTGCTACGGCAGCCGTGGTGAGGTTGATCGGGTTGCCGAAGTCGACCCGGTGCTCGACCCAGATCCGGAAGCCGAGGACGCCGATCATGCCGTAGAGGATGGTCGCGGCCCCGCCGAGGACGCCCACCGGCACGGTCTGGATGGCTGCGCCGAACTTGGGCAGGAAGGCCAGGCCGATCGCCGTCAGCCCCGCCACCCAGTAGGCGGCCGTGGAGTAGACCTTGGTGGCGGCCATCACGCCGATATTCTCCGCGTATGTCGTGGTGCCGGACCCACCGCCGGCACCGGCGAGCGTGGTGGCCAGACCGTCGGAGAGCAAGGTGCGGCCGAGCATGTGGTCGAGGGCGTCGGCGGAGGAGTCGGTCATCTGCGCGACGGACTTGACGTGACCGATGTTCTCCGCCACCAGGACGAGGACCACCGGAAGGAAGAGACCCACCACGCTGAGATGGAACTCCGGGGCCATCAGCTTCGGGGCACCGAACCAGCTCGCCTCGGCGATTGCCGAGTAGTCGACCTCCCCCCGGACTGCGGCCACGGCATACCCGAACAGCACACCGATGAGGATCGAGAGCCGGCCGAGGAGGCCGCGGAGCAGCACTGTCGTCAGGACAACGGCCATCAGCGTGGCGAAGGCGGTGACGGGCGCACCCTGGACGTTGTTCCAGGCGGCGGGTGCGAGGTTCAGGCCGATCAGGGCGACGATCGTGCCGGTGACCATCGGTGGCATCAGCCGGCCCACCCAGCCGTGGCCCAGCCACTGCACGACGAGTCCGAACAGGGCCAGTGCCACGCCCGCCATCACCACCCCGCCGAGCGCCCCTGCCGCTCCATGATCGGCTTGGGCTGCGGCGATCGGTGCGAGGAAGGCGAACGAGGACCCCAGGTACGACGGCACCCGGTTCCGCGTGATGAGCAGGAACAACAGCGTGCCGATGCCGCTGAACAGCAGGGTGGTGCTCGGTGGAAAGCCGGTGATGAGGGGCACCAGGAAGGTCGCACCGAACATGGCGACCACGTGTTGCATGCCAATCCCGATGGTGGGTAGCCAGGCAAGTCGTTCGTCGGGCGCCACGACCTGCCCGGGCGCGATGCGGTAGCCGTCGCCGTGCACTCTCCACAGGCTCACGTGGACACTCCTCAGGTGTGGGCCGGCACCTCCCGATTGGGGTGCGTCGAGGGCCGCCGTGATCGTAGATCACCGCGCGCGAGGCTGGTCGAGCGCCTCTTCCCGGCGTGCGCGGAAGGGACTTGACAGCGCGGACCTCCGCGGTTGTAACATTTGTTACATGATCAGGGTTCGGCGGTTGATCACCGGCAGTCCGGAGCGGCTCTGGGCGCTGGTCTGCGACGTGCGGCGCTGGGACCAGCTGCTCCCGACGGTGGACGAGATCGTCCGTGTTGACCATGGGGGCCCCGTCGGCGTCGGCTCACGCTTCGAGATGAAACAGCCCGGCCTGCCGAGGGCGGCCTGGGAGATCACGGCGTGGCAGTCCGGGAAGGCGTTCACCTGGGAGTCGTCTACCCCGGGTGTGTGCACGACAGCGACGCACAAGGTGGGCCGGGAGGACGGGCACAGCTATCTGGATCTGACACTGGAGTGGACTGGAGCCCTCGGGGGAGTGGTGGACATGATCTTCGGCAAGAAGGTTCGCCGGATGGTGGAGCAGGAGGCCGACACGTTCGCCCGACTGGCCGAGGGGGGCACGGTTGACAGCGGCCACTGAGAGCCCGCGGGAGGCGCTGCTGGAGCGGATCGTGGAGTGGTTCGCGGCCCACGGTGTGCTCGACACCAGCCTGCGGAGCCTCGCCGCCGGAGTCGGGACGAGCAGCCGGATGCTGAACTACCACTTCGGGTCGCGCGATGAGCTCCTCGCGGCCGTCGTCACCAAGGTGTGCGACGCCGAGCGCCAGGCTCTCGAGGACGCCCTGGACGGGACCAGCGATCCTCTCGACGCCTGTCGTGACTACTGGGACCACCTGGCCGAGTCCGCACAGGCCTTCGCACCCTTGTTCTACGAGCTATCGGCACACGCCATGTACGGCAAGGACTACGCACGAGGGTTCCGCCGCCACCTGACAGACGCGTGGCTGGGCGGTTTCCGGAGGGCGTTCCTTCACGTGACCGATGCGGACCACGCCGAGGAACTCGCGGGACTCAGCGTCGCCGTCGGCCGGGGCGTGCTGTTCGACATGGCGCTCACAGGCGACCGCGACGGCGCTGATGCAGCGATCGAGACCTATGTCGACATGGTTCGAAGGTCCCTGGAGGGCGCCCGCTCGGCCAGCGCCTCGGGCTGAGTGCTTAACGCCGATAAGGTACATTATGTCAAGTTCACGAAGCGCGGATGGCCGCCTACCTCCCCTGCGTGGTCGCTTCTTGTGTGAAGGCTGTGTTGTGATCGCGACGCGCAGCTCACACGCTCCCGCCCCGGGGACGACCCGCGCCTACGACCCGGGTGCTGATCGGGTCGTACGGCACTAGAGGGCTTGGCATAGCGCAAGAGCCGGAAGTCGAACGTCCGCAACGCGGTTTAGGTTGCCGGCATGTCCGGTTTCACCATCAAGGCACTTACCTCGGAGACCTTCGACGACTTCGCCGCTCTCGTCGAGCGAAACGGGGGCATGTTCGCCGGCTGCTGGTGCACGAAGTTCCACCCGAACTGCGCGGAGAAGGACCAGAGTCGCAACGGAAACCGGGCGTACAAGCAACGCCTGGTGGCCGAGGGAGTCGCGCACGCGGCGCTGGTGTTCGACGGTGACCGAGCCGTCGCCTGGGCGGAGTTCGGATCACCCGAAGAGCTACCCGACATCCATCACCGCAAGGAGTACCTCGCCACCGCCGAGCGACTGCCCGACTACCGGGTCACCTGCATCCTGGTCGAGCGCGGGCACCGAGGGCAGGGACTGGCAGCGATGGCCCTGCACGGAGCGGTCGAGCTGATCGCGCAGGCCGGCGGTGGCCTGGTCGAGGGCTACCCGCACGACACGGCCGGGGTCCGGAAGAAGAACTCCTCGTTCCTCTACAACGGCACCCGCACGATGTACGAGCGCGAGGGCTTCACGTACGACCGTCCCAAGGGCTTGGGCAACTGCGTCATGGTACGGAAAGTGGCCGCGAGCACTAGGGGTGAAACGCCCTCAACGCAGAGGCGCTCGGCCTGACCGGGGCGCCCAAGCCGGAAGAGTTGTCTGACCGGCTCCCGTGCGCGACTCCCGCAGACCTACAGCACGGCCCACTCCCCCGCCGTCCCAGTCGCCCGGGCGGCAGATCGCGCCAAGTGCGTCTACGTTGACGGGTATGCCCGCCGACGAACCGTCTGATCGCGATCTCGATATGGCCCATGCGCGACCCCCTGAAGCCACGGACGCCGAGGTCGAGGCGGCGGGGACGATCAGTGAGGCGTTGGAGAAGGTCGAGCGGGCACGGGGCCACCTCTACTCGTTCCACCAGCTGATCGGGGCCGCTGACATGGGGTTCGGCGAGGGCGCCGATCAGCTCGGTGCCAGCGGCCATGAGGCCCTGGCGGCGAGGTTGCACGAGGAGCTCGTCGGGCTCAATGTCATCGCAGGGCATTGGACCTTCCAGATGGTCGAGGACTTCGACGAGGGCTACTGGGCGACGGCTCGGGAACTGGACCGGCAGGTCCGCGAGGAGCTGACGCTGGGACGCCGGCACGTGTTTGAGGCAGAGATGAAGCAGCGTCGGCGCACCCACGGTCGAGCTGGCCACGAAGCCACCCCAGAGGACGTGTAGCCACTACGCAGGAAGGATCAGCAGATCCTCGTGGCCGACCCGAGCGACCAGGTCACCCGCCCTCAGCTGCGCCGCTCGCCGCCTGGCCCATCGCCCGAGCTCAGGTGCGTCCTCGGGGCGCTGCTGCACCGCCGCCTTCACGCGCTCATCCAGCCAGCGTCCGAAGACGTCTGGATTGCGGGCGTCCAGGACCCAGGGTGTTTGAGCGGTCATCAGGTCCAGACCTCTGGCGCTCAGATCGGTCCTGAGGACCGACACCGCCGCGCCGCCGGCCCTGCCGTTGCGCTGCTGGTGTGCGTTGAAGGCACCGCTGAGCAGCACGTCAGCGTCGTCTGCCGGGGCCCAGGTGACGGCACCGGTGACAGACATGGCGAGCAGGGCCGGAGTCTGGAACGCCTCGACGGCATCGGCGAAGCATCCCAGTTCCCGGGTTGTCAGCACGTCTAGGAGTGCTGTGCAGGTCATGACGGTCACGACCGAGCCGTGGTCGTCGCAGCGCTCGAGCACGTGGATCAGGTCCTTGACCCCGGCCTCGATCCGGTCGGACTCACCGTGGTCATCATGGTCAAGAAGGACCGGGTCGTGGTCCACCGCCACCCAAACCTGGTCGAAAGGTAGGCGTGGTTCCAGGTAGGCACGGTTCGCGCCGGTACCCGCCCCCACGTCGATCATCCGCAGCTTCTCGGCGCCCCGTTGCCGGAGATGCTCCACGAGTCGCTCCAGCAGGCCTGCGCTGCCGTGGTCACGGGCCCGGGTGTCGGCCGCGCTCCGCAACTGCAGCCAGTCGGCTGACGCTCCCCCGGGCTCTGACATGCTCATGGCTCGATCTTGCTATGTGCCAGGCAATCCGCACGCCGGCAGGTCACGCCTCGCTAGTTGACGGGACGTCCCATCACGGGAGCCGCGGGCTCGACGGCCCGGCCCTGTGGTCAGGTGAGCTGACGCACCACGTATGCCGCCACACTGGTCGCCTTGCCCTTGAGTGCCAGGTCTCCTAACGGCTCTGCCTCGGCGCTCTCGGGCAGCCGCTCGAGGGTGGCGGCGCTGACCGCCACGCAACCCACGGGTGCGGCGCCCTCGAGCCTGGACGCGGTGTTGACGACATCCCCGATCACGGTCAGCGTCCGCCCGCCGGCACTGCCTACGACGCCGACGGCGACCTCACCGGTGTTGACGCCAACCCGAAACCGAGGCCATCCGGGGTGCTCGTCGGCGACCCGCCCGGTCTCGACCTGGAGATCCAGGCCTGCCCGGGTGGCCCGCACCGCGTGGTCAGGCTGGTCGCCACGGCTGTTGAACGTCACCATGAGGGCGTCCCCGATGATCCGGTCGACCACTCCCCCGTGCCGGCGGACCACCGGTGGGATCGCCGCGTCGAAGTAGGTGTTGAGCATCGTGCGGACCTCTTCGGGCGGGTGCGACTCGGAGAAGGTGGTAAACCCCTGCAGATCTGCGAACAGGACGCTCATCTCGCGCGTGCCCGAGACCGTTCGCTCGAGGTAGAGATCCGCGAACCGCTCCTCATACCACTGCCGATTGGCGCCCCAGGCGACGAGAGCAAAGGCTGCGAGTAGGAGCAGGTGCCACTCCCACCAGCTCAGGTGCCAGTTCGGCGCCAGGGTGACCGCGATCATCGCCTGCGCGAGCAGGATGAACGCGGCGGCCATCGCCAGGGGCATCAGGCCACCGCGCCGGAGCCAGAGCCGGACAAACATGATCGAGGCGAAGAGGTACAGCGCCGTCGCCGTCACGGCGATCACTACGAAGGGGCCGGATACCCGCTCGGGCGTCGGCCCACCGCCCAGGGGGGCTAGTTCCAGGAGCGACAGAATCGCCCAGCCGACCAGCAGCGCCACCAGGGTGATGCGCAGCACCTTGGCCAGTTGGACGGCTCTGACGGCTGCCTCCCCCTCGGTCTCCCGGGTGGCGAGGGCCGCGAACCCCGCTCCTACGGCGATGCCGACCGGTGTGGACAGATCGAAACCCGCGTTCGGTCCGGCCAGCAGGACGCCAGGGGTGGCCAGGGCGTGCAGGGCCAGGAAGCCCGCCGGCGCCAGGAAGGCCAGGGAGACCAGCATGACCCGGGCGTCACCCCTGCGAACGGCGGCGGCCCAGGTGACATAGGAGAAGGCCACGCTGAGGAGCGCGGCCAGGAGCACGATCCAGAAGTGGGACGGGTGGTGCTGCCAGACGAGGTCTAGATCCGGCCAGCCGAGCAGGAGAGCCAGGCCCACGAGCGGCAGTGCGAGGGCTGCCGCCGCCGGGACCAGGGTCCCCCAGCGTCTCATGTATGTGCCGCTCCCCCGAGCGCGAGGTACTGGTGGACCTGGGAGACCACGACCGAACCCTCACCAACGGCTGATGCGACGCGCTTGACCGAGCCGCTCCGCACGTCGCCGACGGCGAACAGTCCCGGCACCGACGTCTCGTAGGACAGGTCCGGCCGGTCGGTCGAGTGCTGGGCACCGGTCACCACGAAACCTCGCTCGTCAAGGACCACGTCCTGTGGGAGCCATTTGGTGTGCGGCTCGGCGCCGATCATCACGAAGAGCCCCTGAACGTCGTGAACGGTCCTCTCGTCCGACTCACGGTCATGGAGCGTCACCGTGGCTAGCCACTCGTCGCCGGAGGCGTCCGTGACCTCGCTGTGGGGCACCACCTCGATGCGGTCGCTCGCCTCGATCTCGTCGATGAGGTACTGCGACATGGTCGCGGTGAGATCCGGACCGCGCACCACGATGGTGACGTGCGCGGCATACCGCTGCAGGTGCAGTGCCGCCTGGCCGGCGGAGTTGCCGCCCCCGATGACCATCGTGCGTGCCCCCGATAGACCGTGCGCCTCGGAGACGTTGGCCCCGTAATAGACGCCGGCTCCCTGGAGCCGGTCCAGTGTCGGGACGGGCAACCGGCGGTAGGCGACCCCCGTGGCCAGGACGACGGTGCGGCAGCGGACCGAACCGGCACCCTCGACCTCGAGCTCGAACCCGGACTCGTCCGCCCGCAACGAGGTGACCGGCCGAGTGAGGACGAACTTGGTGCCGAACACCCACGCCTGCTGGAAGCCGCGCTGCGTGAGCTCGGTCCCACCGAGACCCTTGGCGAACCCGAGATAGTTGCGGATCAACGAGCTCGTGCCCGCCTGTCCACCCAGCGCCATGTGCTCGATGCACAGCACGCTAAGTCCCTCTGAGGAGGCCGACACGGCAGTCGCCAGGCCAGCCGGTCCGGCACCGACGACCACCACGTCCACGTCGCGATCGCCCGGTGTCAGGTCGGTGTGTAGTCCCCATGCCTCCCCGAGCTCTGCATCGGTGGGGTCCACGAGGATTGCGCCGCCGACGGCAGGCATCCAGACCACGAGCGACCCGGTGGTCGACTGGGCGTCAGGTCTTCCGGCCCTCTCCAGCACCTTGACCGCGCCGGGGGTGCCTCGGTCCAGATACGCGTGCGGAATGCCGTTGCGCGTCAGGAAGGTACGAACCTCGTGTCCTCTTCGGTCTCGTGGCTCA
>DATGRS010000097.1:0-11414 GCA_035303365.1 Ornithinicoccus sp. | reverse complement strand
GCAGTGCGGTCAGGGCGAGGCCCACCAGCCCTGGGGCGTAGGCGGCCACGGCCGCCGGTAGCGCCTGTAGCGCCTGCTCCCCCGCTCCACCCTCACCCGCGTCGATGGCGCGGAACAGGCTGCCTACCTCGCGGCGCACGGCGACCAGGGCCACGGCTCCGGCGACGCCGACGACGGCGACGGACAGCAGGGTGCGGCGCAGCACCGGGGTCGCCTCCTCAGAGGTGAGCCGAGGGAATGCAGCAGTGGCCAGCGGGACGGCCAGCACGGCATACGGCAACAGGTAGGCGGTCTGCGCGTAGGTGTAGACGTTGAGGGTCCCCACCCCGTCCGCGGTGTTCGCCAGCCAGACGGTGACCAGCACGGTCACCTGCTGGGCACCGACCGCCAGCAGTCCCGCCACCGCCAGCGTGCCGACCCGCCGGCCCGCCCCGCTCGGGAACCTCAGGGTCGGCCGCAGGCGCACCCCGGCACGCCACGTGGGCACCAGCAGGGGCAGGCTCAGGGCGACCACACCGGCGGTCGTGCCCCACGCGAGCAGGAGGATGGCGCTGCGTGGGGTCCCGTCCAGCGCGGCCTGTGGGGCGACCCAGGCGCCATAGGCCAGGTAGACGCCGATCACGACGATGCTGGACAGGAGCGGTGCCACGGCCGCGGCCAGGAAACGGCGGTGCGACTGGAGGACTCCGGACAGGACGATCGCGATCCCGTAGAGCACGATCTGCGGAGCGAAGACCATGAGCATGGTCGCGCCGGTGTCCACGGCAGCGCTGCCGCACGTGCGGTCCGCGGAGAGCAGTGCGCTGGTGATCGGTCGGGCCAGCAGCGCGACCAGGAGCGCGAGCGGGAGCAGGACGGCCAGGCTCCAGGTCAGCAACGCGGAGGCGGTCCGGTCAGCGAGGTCCTCGCGGCCGCGGTGCAGGTAGCCGGAGACCAGTGGCACGACCACGGCGGCCAGCGCGCCCCCGGCGGCGATCTCGTAGAGGGCGTTGGGCACCTGGTTGGCGGTCGCGTAGATCTCCCCGACGCAGGTGGCACCAACTCCGTGGCTGAACGCCAGCCAGCGACCGAGCCCGACGGCCCGTCCGACGAGGGTGACCACGGCGATCAGACCCGCGGCGGCGGCGATGCTGCCCGCCGCCAGGCGTGGGCTCGGTCCGCCCGGCCGACCGGCGGGCTCCGCCGCCCCTGGGGTGTCCGGCGTGCCGGGCGGCATCACGGCGTCGGACCGGGCCGGTGCGAGACCTCTCGGCCCAGCTGGTCGAGCGCGCGCAGGAACGGGGTCGACTCGATGACACGGGTGAAGCTCACCTTTTCGGAGGCCAGGGTGAGGCCGGTGATCACGGCCAGTGTCGCGATCCGTGCTGGAAGCTGCTGGCGCTGCACGACGGCGAGTCCGAGGACCGCACCCAGGGGGTTGGCTCCGGTGTCGCCGAGCATGCTGGTGCCGGCGAGGTCGTCGGGCAGCAGTGCGAGGCTCGCTCCCAGGGTGGTGGCTGCCGGCGCCGACCCGCTGCCGGTCAGCACCAGCGGCACAGCGGTGAGCACGCCGACCTTGAGCGCCCGACCGGGCCGGAGGTCGAACAGGTTGGCGAGGTTGGCCGCACCGGCGACCGCCGCGCCGCCGACCAACACGTCCCAGACGCGCCGCCCGGCCCGACCACCGTGGTGGTCGTCCGATGCACGCTCGGCGTCTGCCCACGCCGTGGACGCAAGCCCGGTGGCCGCGAGCCCGACGATCTTGAGGGCCCCGGTCGTCACCCTGCCCTGGGCGAGCGCCCTCAGGTGCCCGGCGATGCCCTTCCGGTCGGTGTCCTGTCGCAGGTCGTCCACGGCGCCGAGGGTTCCAGCGCCCAGCGACGCGACGGCATACGGCAGCCCGCCGCGGGGCCATGCAGACCCTGTCATCAGCGCCGTGCCTGCTGTGCCGGCAACCAGCGCGACCCCCTCGAGCAGGGTGACCGGGTCACCGGTGTGGTTGGTCCGCTCCCAGCGCACGGCCCACTGTCGCGAGCCCCCCTTCTTCAGCCGTTGCCACACCGCGCTGGTGGCGGCTGCCCCGGCCGCAGCGAGCAACCCGTCCCGCACCAGCCTCACGGCGTGGTTGGCTCGGTCGTCGGCACAGGATCGGTCGGGTCGCCGGTGGGCGACTCACCGGGTCCCTCGGTGTCGTCGGGTTCACCAGCCCCCGGGCCGTCCGTCGGGTCAGCCGTGGGCAGCTCGGTCTGTGGCGGCGCCGTCGGGCCCGTAGGCAGCGTCTCCTCCGGCATCGGTGCGGGGACCTCCGGTGCCGGGGCGACCGCGTCGGTGCCCAGCCCCCAGTGACCCGGCTGGCCCTCGATGGCCCAGCGGAGAGCGAGCACGGCGGCGAGCTGGCCGGCGGTGCCCTCGATGTTGTCCACGCTGCTGACCGTCTCGGCAATCGCGGACTCGGCGCGCACCCCACGCACCACCGGGGACTCCGATGCCTGCACCGGGTCGGAGTAGCTCTCCGTGCCGGAACCCGCGACCAGCGTGGGTACGCCCAGGTCACCGAAGGCCGAGATGATGTCGAGAGACTGCTGCAGACGGGTGTCGCCGTCCGCCGCCTCCTCGACCTGGGCCGTGCTCAGCGACCCCGTGATGATCACGACGGAGTCCGGGGCCCCGCCGGTGACGGCATCCTGGCCGGTCGTCCAGGTCGTGTCGAGGAACCCCTCCTCGCTGAGCCGGTCCATCGCGTTGCGCCAGGCACCGGTCCCCACGGAGGCATCCTGACCGGTGAGGGCCGCCGCAAGGACGGTCTCAGCGGTCGGCTCCTCGCCGTCGCGCGGCGTCGGCAGCACCAGTTCCGGTGCGAGCTCCGCGGCGAGGTCGTGGCGGTTCTCGGCCGACTCCGGATCTGACCACCTGTCCTCCAGCCGCGCGGTCACGACCGCCTCTCCCCCGGCCACCGCGATGTCGTCCTGGAGCTCACCGATCAGGTTGCGGTCCGCCCCCGGGAGTGCCACCAGCGCCACCCGACGCCCCGTCAGCTGGTTGGCCGTGACCGTGGGCGTCACGAGCTCCAGCACCTCGTCCTTCAGGTCCTCGCGCGCCTCGGCCTGGCCGAGCTGGTCGCGCAGACCGTTGCGCTCCTCGCGCAGGTCTCGCACCTGCGCCTCCAGGGTGGAGGAGATCTCCTGACCCAGCGGACCAGCGCCGAGCACGATGCCGACGGCGAGCGCCATGAACACAGCCACCAGGGAGACCAGGTGGTAGCGGAAGTCAATCACCCGAAGAGCCCTCCGATCCAGGCGAGGAGGTCGTCCCAGCGGACGGCGAGGACTCCCATGAGCGTGCGGCCGCTGGGCGTGGCCGCCAGGGCTGCGAGCACGGCCAGCAACCCGGCCAGGACGAGCCAGGTGAGTGCGGCGGAGGAGATCCGGCTGCGGTAGAGCAGGCTGACGCCCTTGGCGTCCACCAGCTTGCTGCCGAGGCGCAGCCTGGTCAGGAAGGTCGACGCCATGCCCTGCCGTCCCTTGTCGAGGAACTCGACAAGGGTGGCGTGCGTGCCGACCGCCACGATGAGCTCGGCACCCTTGCCGTCCGCCAAGAGCATCGCGACGTCCTCGCTCGTGCCGATGGCGGGCAGGGCGATGGCGTGCTCGATGCCCAGGGCCTGGACCCGCTCCATGCCCGGGGCCCGGCCGTCGCGGTAGGCGTGCACGATGATCTCGGCGCCGCTGCGCAACGCCGCGTCACTGACCGAGTCCATGTCGCCGACGATGATGTCGGGTCTGTGACCCAGCTCCAGGAGTGCGTCCGCGCCTCCGTCGACACCGATGAGGACCGGCCTGGCCTCACGGATGAACGGCCGGAGGGTCTGGAGATCCTCCTTGTAGTGGTAGCCCCTCACCACCACGAGCGCGTAGCGCCCCTCCAGCTCGGTCCGGATCTCAGGCAGGCGGATCCCGTCGAGCAGCAGCTCCCGCTCCTCGCGGACATACTGCATGGTGTTGCGCGAGAACGCCTCGATCTGCTCGGAGATGTTGCCGCGCGCATCGGCGAGGGCACTCTCGATGGAGGCCAGGTCGAGCACGGTGCCCTCGGCGACGACCTGGTCGCCCACCAGGAGGCGGCTACCGGACACGCGCCCGGTCACTCCCTCGGTGACCTGGGTCAGCACGGCTTCCCCCGCGCGGTCGATGAGCGGGATGCCGGCCTCCAGGAGGATCTTGGGACCCAGGTTGGGGTAGGCGCCGCTGATGGACGCGGCCGCGTTGATGACGACAGCCGGCCTGCACGCCACCAGGGCGCAGGCGCTCACCTGGTCGATGTCCTCGTGGTTGATCACCGCGATGTCCCCAGCGGCGAGCCGCTTGGTCAGGCTCTTGGTGCGGGAGTCGACGCGCACCGGTCCCTGCACCGAGGGGCCGTCGGGCACGGCCGCGGGCGCCGGGTGTCTGGACAGGCTCATGGTGGCCCCATCGTGCCACGGTTCGCCTGGGAACCTCCCGTGACCGGCCGAGGCGCGAGTATGCCGAGCAGCACCCCGGTGACCGCCGTCACCAGCAGTGCCGCGGTGATCACCTCGCCGGGTCGGTGAGCGTGCAGCGTGAGGTTGCCGGCGGTCACGACCGCCACGGCAAGCAACCAGGAAACCCGCGCCCACCTGCCCCCGAGGCGCGGTGGCCAGAGCAGGGTGACCGATACCAGCACCCCGAAGCCGGCGACCGCGTGGCCCGACGGGAAGGACTCGGTGCCCAGGTCCAGCCACCCTTGGCGAAGCTGCCACAGCGCGGCGAGGCTCACGGCGGGCACGAGCACAGCAGCCAGCACGGTGGCCCAGGACCGCCGGACGACGGCACGGGCCAGCAGGCCCACGGCCAGGGCCACCGCAGCGATGACCAGCCAGGGCCGTGCCAGGTCGCTCAGCGCCACCCGCAGCCACCAGGGAGGTCCGTGGATGAGGGGTGAGGCGAGCATGCGGTCCCACCGCGGTCCTACAGGGGTGTGCAGCCACGCGACCGACAGGAACACGAGGCCGAGCCAGGCGATCAGGCCGACCGTGAGCCACTGCGCCCGCTGTGCCCAGGTCACCCGAGCTCGTTGCCTCACCCTCCCAGGCGCTGCGGAGCGTGCTCCTCGACCAGCTCCCGGGCGTGCTCGAGGGCTGCTTGCGAGTCCGTGACGCCGCCCAGCATCCGGGCGATCTCCGCCACCCGCTCGTCGCCCTCGACGGTGCGCACGTCGCTGGCGGTGATGACGCCGTCCGAGCTCTTGCGCACGACGTGATGGCGGTCCGCGAACGCAGCCACCTGCCCCAGGTGCGTCACGACGATGACCTGGGCGCTCCGGGCTAACCGTGCGAGCCTGGCGCCCAGGTCCAGAGCCGCCGCTCCCCCGACCCCGGCGTCCACCTCGTCGAAGACATAGGTCGGGACATCACCCTGCGCCGACACCACCTCCAGAGCCAGCATCACGCGCGAGAGCTCGCCCCCGGAGGCTGCCTTGGTGACGGTCCGCGGCGGCGCGCCGGGGTTGGCCGACAGCAGGATCTCCACCTCGTCCAGGCCGTGTGCCCAGGCACGCACCGTGTCGCCGCCGGAGAGCTGGAGGCCCTCGGGGTCCGGTCGGTGCGTGACGGACACCTCGACGCGGGCACTGCCCATCGCGAGGTGCTCGAGCTCGGCACCGACCCGGCGCGCCAGGTCCGCGGCTGCCGCGGCCCGCACCACGCTCAGCGCAGTCCCGGCGGCGACCAGGTCCTCGCGCAGCCGCATCTCGTCCTCGGTGAGCGACGCGATGCGGTCGTCCGCGCCCTCCAGCTCGGCCAGCTCCTCGGCGGCACTCCTGGCCCAGCTCTGCACTGCGGCCGAGCTCTCGCCGTACTTGCGCAGCAACCCCGTGAGGACCGAGCGCCGCTCCTGCACCCACGCCAGCCGCACGGGGTCCACGTCGGTGCCGGCGGAGTATGACGCGAGGTCGCCAGCCAGGTCCGCCGCCAGGTAGCTGAGCTCGTCCACCCGTTGGCGCAGCTCGGCGATGGCCGGGTCGTGCTCAGCGACCGACCCGAGAGCCTGGCTGCTGGCCGCGAGCAGCTCGACGACCGGTCGCACCTCCTCCACCGTGTCGTCGCCGCCGGAGAGCGCGGTATGGGCAGTCTCGGCGGCCTGCCGCAGACCGTCCGCGTGGGCCAGGCGCTGTTCCTCCGAGCGGAGCTCATCCTCCTCGCCGGGCTGCGGGTCGACCCCCTCGATCTCCTCCAGGGCGGTCCGCAGGAGGTCCACCCGCAGGGTGCGCTCAGCGCCGGCGGTGCGCAGCCGGGCCAGCTCGTCACGCGCCTCCTGCCAGACACGGAAGGCGCCGGTGTAGGCAGCCAGGGCGTCGCGGACCGGCACACCGCCGAACGCGTCGAGCAGCACCCGGTGCTGGTCCGGCATACGCAGCCGCCACTGGTCGGCCTGGCCGTGCACGGCCATCAGGTGCTCGCCGACCTCGCCCAGCACGCCGACCGGTGCGGCGCGTCCACCCACGTGGGCTCGGGACCTGCCCTCGGAGCTGACGGTGCGGACCAGGATCAACCCGTCCTCCGTCTCGCCACCGGCCGCCTCGACACGCTGTGCCGCCGGGTGAGCAGGGGGGACGTCCACCTCGCCCTCCACCACGGCGGAGCCCGCCCCGGTGCGCACCATGCCGGAGTCGGCGCGCGAGCCGAAGAGCAGCCCCAGCCCGGACACCACCATGGTCTTGCCAGCGCCGGTCTCGCCGGTGATGACGTTGAGCCCCGGGGACAGCTCGAGCTCGGCGTCCTCGATGACGCCGAGTCGTTGGATCCGGATGCGGGTCAGCACAGGTGCACCCTAGGGGCGAGTACCGTCGGGCTTGCCGCGCCACCCTGCGACCGGCAGCTCGAACTTGGCGACCAACCGGTCGGTGAACGGGTCGGAGGTCAGCCGCGCGAGCCGCACCGGGGTGTCGCTGCGCCGCACCTCGATGCGGGCTCCCGGTGGCAGGTCCACCGTGCGTCGCCCATCGCACCACATCACACCCTGCGTGGTCGCGTGCCGCACGACCTCGACGGCGACCCGCGTGTCCGGGCCGAGCACGACCGGCCGGGCGAACAGCGCGTGGGCCGAGATCGGCACCACGAGCAGGGCCTGGACATCGGGCCAGACGATGGGGCCCCCGCCTGAGAAGGCGTATGCCGTGGAGCCGGTCGGCGTGGCCACGACGACGCCGTCGCATCCCCAGGTCGAGAGCGGGCGGCCGTCGATCTCGACCGTCAGCTCCAGCATCCGCTCGCGGGCCGACTTCTCCACGGACGCCTCGTTGAGCGCCCAGGTGTGATCTACATGGCGCCCGTTCTGGTAGACGTCGACCTCGAGCGTCATCCGCTCCTCGATCGTGTAGTCGCGATCGACGATCCGTTCTACGACCTGCGAGGTCTGCTCACGCTCGGCCTCGGCGAGGAAGCCCACGCGGCCGAGGTTGATCCCCAGCAGCGGGATCCCGGCACCCCGAGATACCTCTGCGCCGCGCAGGATGCTGCCGTCACCACCCAGCACCACCACGAGCTCGGAGTCTGCTGCCAGGGCGGCGACCTCGGGGTCGTCCTCCAGGCTGTCCCACCCCTGCTCGAGCTCGTGGACCTCGATGTCGTGATCACGGAGCTGGGTGGCGACCTCCGTGGCCAGCGCAGGCAGGTCGGGACGGTTGGCGTGGGTCACCAGCAGGATCCGGCGGGTCATCTGTTGTCCTCCGGTTCAGGTGGTCGGCACAGTTCACGGACGCGCGCTTCCGTCTCGTCCGCACTCATCATGCCTGGTGCGGAGGACGCCAACCAGAGCAGGTACTCCCGGTTGCCGTGCGTGCCGAGCACCGGTGAGGGCTCGATCCCGTGCAGATGGAGGCCGAGCGAGGTGGCGGACTGCACCACCTCGTTGAGCACACGAGCGTGCTCGGCGGGTGAGGTCACCACCCCGTCGCGCGCCAGTCGGTCACGCCCGACCTCGAACTGCGGTTTCACCAGGAACACCACGTCGGCACCGTCAGCCAGCAGCGGGAGCACCGGTGGCAGGACGAGCGTCAGTGAGATGAAGGAGACGTCGCCGACCACCAGGTCGAACTGGCCGAGCTGCGCGGGGTCCGCGTCACGGATGTTCGTGCCGGGCAGGTCGCGAACCCGCGGGTCCGCCGCCAGCTCTGGCACGAGCTGGCCGTGACCGACGTCCAGGGCGGTGACGTGGCTCGCCCCGTGGGCCAGGAGCACCTGCGTGAACCCACCGGTCGAGGCACCGACGTCCAGGCAGCGACGCCCTGCGACGCGGAGGATGGGCCCGCCTTCGCTGCGCGGTCTGGCCGGCGTTGCGCTCGACTGGCCCCAGATGGTCAGCGCATGCTCGAGCTTGAGCGCTCCGCGCCCGACCCACTGGTGAGCCTCGTGGTCGGCGACGGTGACCCGCTGTGCCGGCCCCACGGCATACGACGGCTTGTCGACCCTGGCGCCGTCCACGGTCACCGCACCGGCGCGGATCAGTCGTTGCGCGACGTTGCGGGACCGGGCGACACCCACGCGGACGAGGTGCTGGTCGAGGCGCTCGACCGTGGTCACGCGCAGCTCACGGACCGTGTGGGGCCCTCGCGACCCGCTCGCTCGCGCTGGCGGCGTCCTGGCCGGGAGCCGAGTCGCTCAGCCGGCGCTGCAGCTGGCGCTGGGCCTCGTGCGCGGCGTCGGCCCGCGTGTCCAGGGGCTCCTCGGCTGTGGCGTGGAACGTCGCCAGGACGTCGTCGACCACAGGGTCCCCGGTCGTGGGTGGCGGCTGACTCATATGGGCAGGTTATCGCGGTGGGTCGCTCGCACCCTGGAACTTCCACACCCTGGAACTTCCATACCCCTGAGCTTTCACACCTACGCGGCGACCGACCAGTGCTCGGCCAGCGCCACGATGGTCTCGGCGATCAGGTCGGGCTGGTGCGAGGTGTCCGCGGCCTCGACGTCGCTGCGCCCGTGGACGCCGGTGAGCACCAGAGCCGTGCCGAGCCCAGCGCGCTTTGCCCCGGCGATATCGGTGTCCAGGCGGTCGCCGATCATCAGGACGTCCTGCGCCGGAAGCCCGAGCCGCTGCAGCGCGATCTCGAAGGCAGGCGGATGCGGTTTGCCGGTCACTAGGTCCGGTTGCCGTCCGGTGGCGTGTGCGACGGCAGCTACCAGGGAGCCGTTGCCCGGCGCCTGGCCGCGCTCCGTGGGCAACGTGGCGTCGGTGTTGGTCGCGACCCAGAGAGCGCCGCCCGCCACCGCGTAGGTGGCCTCAGCGAGCTGGGGCCACCCGACGGATGCGCCGTAGCCCTGGACGACCGCAGCGACGACGTCACTTCCGCCCAGCCCCAGCACCTCACTGGCCTCCACTACAGGGATGCCCTCATCGACCAGGGCAGCGAAGACGCCCGGACCGCCGACTGGCAACGCAAACTTCCCGTCCGGGACGGGGTGGTGCTGCCGCAGATAGCTGGCGGCGATCTGGGAGCTGTTGAGCACCTCGTCGTCCTCCGCCTGGACGCCCAACGACCTCAGCTGGCGGGCGACCTCCTGTGGCAGGCGAGCGGCGTTGTTGGTGAGGAAGAGGATCTCGAGGTCAGCCTCACGAGCGGCTTGCAGGCCGGCCACCGCGCCGTCGCACGCCGTGGCGCCTCGGTAGACCACGCCGTCCAGGTCACAGAGCAATCCGCGGTAGGTCACCGTGCGGACTCCTCGCCGTTCGCAGCGGGCTCGTCGCCAGCATCTGGGAGCTCCGAAGGCGTGTGGCCGCGCTCAGGGGGGTCCGAAGGCGTCTCGTCACGCGCAGGGGAGTCCGCTGAGGTCTCGTCACGCGCAGGGGAGTCCGCTGACGTCTCGTCATAGCCGGCGTCGTCAGCGTCAGCATCCGTGCCGAGGTCTGTGATGTCGACGCCGTCCAACTCCGCGAGTCGGTCGGCCGCGTCCGTCTGCTTGTCCTGGTCGGCGTCAAGGGCGCGGGAGAACCACTCCCTTGCTCCCTCCGGGTCATCCACGGCGAGGAGAGCCTCTGCATACGCGTAGTAGAGACGTCCCGACCAGGACCGCTGCGGAGGGCTTGCTCGGACCAGCTCGCGCAGGATCTGGACCGCCGCATCAGCCTGTCCGAGGTCGCGCCGCGCGCCACTGACCACGATGGCCAGCTCCACGCGGTCCGCCGCACTGAGCGACTGGGCCGCAGGCTCCTGAGAGAGCTCGATGGCCCGATCCGGCCGGCCCAGCCCGCGCTCGACATCAGCGATGTGGGGCAGCAGGTGGTTGGAGCCGCTGAGCCTTCGGGCCGTGCGGAACTCCCGAAGAGCCTCCGCCCACTCGCCCCTGCGGTAATGGACGAATCCGAGGACCTCACGGACGATGGCCACACGGCCGGCGCGACGCGAGGCGTTCTCTGCGTGTGCCAGCGCGCCGTCCAGGTCCTCGGCAGCCAGAGCCTCCGCTGACGCGACCAGGTGACGGGCCACGCCGTCAGCGTTCTCCTTGCTCAATGTGAGGAGCTCGCGACGGGCAGCCTTGTCGAGCTGCCCCGCCTCGATGTGCTCGGGAATCTCCGGCTCGGGCTTGCGCTCGGGCCTTGGCCTCGAGAAGCGTGGGTCGTCCTCACGGTTAGGCCGCGCCGCCCCACCCCGTGGTGCGTGCCCGCGATACCCGCCCTGCCGGTCATCATCTCGACGGGGACCACGGCGATCATCGTCGCGGCCGCGGTAGCCACCACCACGGCGGTCGTCATCACGCCCCTGGTAGCCACCACCACGGCGATCATCGTCACGGCGCGGACCGCGGCGATCATCCTCACGCCCTCGGTAGCCGCCACCACGACGGTCATCATCGCGGCGCGGACCGCGGCGATCGTCATCACGGCCTCCACCAGTCCGGCTGCTGTCTCTGCCGTCCTGAGAGCGGTCGCCGCGACCGGAATGCTGCCAGTGGTCCTTACCAGAGCCACCCTCGCGAGGTCTCCATTCACTTCGTCCGCCCCGACGGTCACTTCCCCCTGCGGGGTTCCGCCCCCCAGCAGACCCCCGGCCGCGGCCGGCATCTCGGTCACCATTGGCTTCGCGCCGTGGGCGGTCCGCACGCCAACCCTCAGCTTCCCCTCGCCGCTGGTCGCGCCGCTCGTCCCGACCCGGCGTATCCGGGGTGTCCTCCGCCATGCGGCCTCCTCATTTCAGTTCGTGCGGCAGTCTACGCTCGCCGCAGAAACCCCTATACATGCATCTAGCCCCACCCGAACCCGTTGCGGGTCTGGGTGGGGCTAGATGGAATGGTTGTCCGGCGGTGTCCTACTCTCCCACACCGTCTCCGGTGCAGTACCATCGGCGCTGAGAGGCTTAGCTTCCGGGTTCGGTATGTGTCCGGGCGTTTCCCTCTCGCTATGGCCGCCGTAACTTTATGGAGATGT
>DATGRS010000096.1:0-7652 GCA_035303365.1 Ornithinicoccus sp. | reverse complement strand
GCGTCAGCAGCGACGACCCCGCCACGCCATACGTGCCGGTGCTCGTCACCATGACCGTCACCGACCAGACGTGCGACACGACAGTCAGCGGGGCCCACTCCGGACCGGTCACCGTCACCAGCGGCCTCACCTGCCTGGCCGAGGGCGCCGAGGTGGCCGGTCCGGTCACAGTCCGAGGCGGCAGCCTGTTCGCCGACGACGTCACCGTCGAGGGACCGCTCTCGGGCAACGGGGCGACCGGCGTGGAGGTCACTGACTCGGTGATTGACGGTGCCCTGACGCTGCGTGGTGGCTCGGGCCTGGTGACCGTCGATGGCAACAGCATCGACGCTCCGGCAACGGTCGATGGCAACAGCGCCGGTGACATGCCGATCATCATCGCGGACAACGTGATCGACGGTGCCCTGAGCTGCAGCCGGAACACGCCTCCGCCGACGAATGACAGTCGCCCGAATGCGGTCGACGGGACGCGCTCGGGACAGTGCTCCGACCTGTAAGGCTCTGCCTCTGACGCGGTCAGTGTGTGAGTCTCGTGTCGTGATCGCGACACGAGACTCACACACTCCCGGCCAGGGCCGGTAACCGGCGACGAGAGACGCGAGTGCCTCGCGGGCCAGGGCGCGGTGGGCCGCGTCAGGCCAGGGCGTCCTCGAACGCCCGGTGCACGACCGGCCCGAAGAGCACGAACCGCACCAGGTCCAGCTCACCGGGGTGTTCGGCGACCCACGACCGCACGGTGTCGACCGCGATGCGGGCCACCTCGTTCGGGTCCCAGCCGTAGATCCCGGCGGACACGGCAGGGAACGCGACGGAGCGGGCGCCCACCTCGAGCGCCACGTCAAGGCTCCGCGAGAAGCAGCTGGCCAGGAGGGCGGGGTCGGTCTGCCCGCGGTGCCGGTTCGGGCCGACGGTGTGGATCACCCACCTCGCGGGCAGCCCCCCGGCACCCGTCGCGACGGCCTCACCCACCGGGAGCCCGTCGTGCCACCGGCTGGCCCGGAGCCGGCGGCACTCCTCGAGCAGCGCTGTCCCGGCGGCCGCGTGGATCGCCCCGTCGACCCCACCGCCGCCCATCAGCTGGGAGTTCGCCGCGTTGACGACCGCGTCCACCTGCTGGATGGTGATGTCGCCCTCGACCGCCTCGATCACCGTCTCGCTCATGGTCCCTCCGCTCGCCGCGACGCCAGCCAGTCCGGCCGGATGATCCCCATGATGACGGCATCGACGCGTTCCCCGTCGAGCACGTGCGCCTCGCGCCGGCGCCCCTCCACCACGAAGCCCGCCTTCTCGTAGGCGCGCTGCGCCCGCGGGTTGAACGCGAACACCTCCAGGTCGATGCGGTGCAGCGGCAGGTGCTCGAACGCGTAGTCGACGATCATCCGGGTGGCCTCAGATCCCAGACCGCGGTCCCGCCCGGCCGGCCCGATCAGCGTCCGGTAGTTGCAGGTGCCCACGCCGGGGTCCCACTCGTTCAGCACGACCTCGCCGACGACCTGACCGCTGGCGTTGTCGACGACCATCAGGTCGAGCCGGTCGGTCTGGTCGTTGCGGGTGGAGTACCACCGCCGCAGCTTCTCCGGGTCCTCCTCGGCGTCCGCAGCGGCCCGACTGTCCGTGACGCTGCCGGTCAGCACCCGCACGTCAGGATCGAGCAGTATGCCGTGCAGCGCCGCGACGTCCGCCGGCTCGACCGGGCGCAGGGTCACCAGCTCGCCGGTGAGGGTGGGTTTGCGGGCGAAGGCGCTGTCGGTCACTCAGCCAGGTTCGTCGGACGCCCGGTGCGGCGCAAGGGGTTTGGTGGCCGGGCCGTTGAGCACCGTGCCGTCGATGTCGAAGCGCGACCCGTGGCACGGACAGTCCCACGTCAGCTCGGCGTCGTTGAACCGCACGACGCAGCCCAGGTGCGTGCAGTGCCCGGAGAGCTCGTGCAGCGTCCCGTCCGCGTCGCAGTAGCTCGCGACCGCCTTCACGCCGTCCCGGCTCACCCGCGCCTGGCCCGGGCCCAGCTCTGCCGCCTCGTGGGCGGTGCTGGCTGCCCGCACCATGCCACCGACCAGGTGCGTGCCGACCTTGACCTGGTCGCTGATCACGCCGGGCGCCATCTCCAGGCTCACCCGGTGCGGGTTGAACAGCTCGGCGCGCTCGGGGTCGGCCTGGCCGAGGATCAGGTCGTGCAGCAGGTGACCGGCTGCCGTGCCGTTGGTCATGCCCCATAGCCCGAAGCCGGTCGCCACCCACAGGTTCCGGCTCCCGGGGAGGTAGGGACCGACGTACGGCACCTTGTCCGGCGTGGTCATGTCGTGCGCCGACCAGCGGTGCTCGACCTGCTGCAGGCCGACGTGTTCGGCCCCCCACTCGGCGAGCTGGGCGAAGAGGCTGTCCTCGTCGGAGCGGGAGCCGGGCCGGTGCTGACCACCGCCCACGATGAGCCGGTCGGTCTGTCCGGGCGGGGTGCGCAGCGAGTGGCCGTCGTCGACGCTGATGTACATGCCCGACGGAGCTGCCCCGCTGATGGGTCCGCTCACCACGAGGTCCCGGGTCTGGTCGAGCTTGGTGAAGAAGAGGCCGCGGTCCAGGATCGGGTAGTGGGTGGCGATGACCACGTGGCCGGCCGTGACGGTGCGCTGGGTGCCGCCCTCGTCCTCGGTCGTGTCGATGGTGAGTATGCCGTCGCGAGCGTGGACGTTCAGCACCCGGACGCCCTCGACCACCGTGCCGCCACTCGCCTCGATCTCGGAGGCCAGGTGGAGCAGCCAGCGCTGGGGGTGGAACTGCGCCTGGTCAGCCAGCCGGATCGCGGCGTCCACGTCGTAGGGCAGGTCGACATCGGTGACCAGCTCGGCCGCCAGACCGGCCTCGTGCATCGCCTCGACCTCCCGACCGAGGTCGGCCCGCCGGTCGGGACGGGCCGTGTAGACGTAGGCGTCCTTGCGCTCGAAGCCGCAGTCCACTCCCGCTGACCCGGCCCCCTCGGCGATCCAGTTGAAGGCGTGGACCTGCGCATCGGCATACTGCTTCGCCCGCTCTGCGCCGAGGCTGGCATATCGCAGCCCGTGCTGGGCGGTGACCTTGGCCGTCGTGTTGCCGGTGACGCCTGCGCCGACCCCCCGGGCCTCGAGCACGGTGACCTGTCGACCGGAACGGGCCAGCAGGCACGCGGTAGTCAGGCCGGCGATGCCGGCGCCCACCACCACGACGTCACTGTCGGCCGGGGCGGTGCCACGGCGGTCCGGCGTGTCGGTGTCGCTGTGCCACAACGATTTCGGCTCGGGGAGTTCAAGCATGCTGCACCTCCTGCGGAGCCTCCATCATGGGGCGGATGGTGGGGCGTTGCCACCCGAGACGGTGGAGCCGTCGTGTCAGACGCCTAGACACCAGCGGGTGGATGATGGGGCATGCGCTACGCACTGACTGGGGCCACCGGGTTCGTCGGCGGGGAGCTGGCCCGCCTGCTCGTGCAGGAGGGGCACGACGTCGTCGCCCTGGTGCGCTCACCCGGCCGGGCCGCACAGCTCGAGACGGCCGGGATCCAGCTGGTCGAGGGTGGGCTGGGCGACCACGAGGCCCTCGACCGCCTGCTCGACGGAGCGGACGGGCTGTTCCACGTCGCGGGCTGGTACAAGCTCGGCGGCCGCACCGCCACCGAGGCGGAGCGGGTCAACGTCGGGGGCACCCGCAACGTGCTGGCCGCCGCGCAGCGCGCAGGCACCGGCAAGGTCGTCTACACCAGCACGCTCGCGGTGAACTCCGACACCGGGGGAGTGGTCCGCGACGAGACCTACCACCACACCGGCGGCCACCTGTCCACGTATGACCGGACCAAGGCCGAGGCGCACGCGATCGCCGCGGACTTCGCGCGGTCAGGGCTGCCCGTGGTGACCGTCATGCCCAGCGCGATCTACGGGCCCGGCGACACCTCGCAGACCGGTGAGCTCATCGCCCAGGTCGTGGCTGGTCGGCGACCGCTGGTTCCCCGCGGCGGAGGGCGGCTGATGTGGGCGCACGTGGCGGACGTCGCCCGGGGACACCTCGACGCGATGCAGCGCGGCGTCCCGGGCGAGACCTACATGCTGGCGGGCGACCCGGCCAGCCTGGCGGAGCTGCTCCAGACCGTCGCGCGCCTCGCGGAGACCAGGGGGCCGGTGCTGGTGCCGGCGACGGTGATCCGGGTGAGCGAGAAGGTGATGACGCCGCTGGCACGGATCACGCCGGTGCCTGCGACGTTCCATCCCGAGACGCTGCGGGCGTCCTTGGCGTCCTACCTGGGGTCTCGTGCCAAGGCCGAGCGCCAGCTGGGGTGGCACAGCCGGCCTCTCGCCCAAGGCCTCATGGAGACGGTCACCGCGCTGCAGTGACTGCCCCGTGCTCGCTGGGGCCCGTCGCCTCGGCCTCGCTCGGACGTGCAGGACGCGCGCTATAGAGCGCGTCTTGCACGCCGGAAGCTTCCGAGCGAGCGCCACCCGTGAGATAACGCTGCACCAGGTGGCTCACGCGCTGGCCTGCCACCGTTCACCAAAGCGTGCACCGGTCGCCGCCGCCTGCGCCATGGCTCTCTCGCGTGCTGTCGTGGCGTCGGCTGTGGCCAGATTCGGCTGGAACCTGATCGTCGTGATGTCGTCGATCCCCGCCCAGCGCAGCCAGTCCTCGAAGTAGGGCTTCTGGAAGTCGCTGCCGAAGGTCGTCGGCCGCCCCGGACCCCAGACGCCACCGGTGTAGATCACGGCTACCGTCTTGCCTGCGAGCAGACCCGAGTATCCGGACTCGGGGTCGAACTCGAAGACGAGGCCGGGCTGCGAGACGACGTCGATGAACTGCTTGAGGATGTAGGGGATCGTGGCGTTCCACATCGGCACGCTGAACAGGTAGTGGTCGAAGGCGTTGAACCGGGCGAAGGCGTGCAGCGCCGCCTGCCAGGCCGCAGCCTCCTCGCCCCGTGGCTGCTGGCCCGCGAAGACCGCCATCTTGGCTGCGGCCGCGGGCGGCCCGAATGCTGGTAGCGAACCGTCCCAGAGGTCCCAGACCCGAATCTCGGACCCTGGGTGACTCTCCCGGTAGGCGTCGAGGAACGACTGCGCGACGGCTAGCGACTCGGAGGCGTCGCCGCGGGGTGAGGAGGAGATGTGCAACAGCCCAGACATGACTGCTCCTTGCGTGTCGGTGGTGCGGCTGGATAGAAAGCGGACTAGAGTCCGTTTAATCAGGGTACTGACCGCCCTCCCGACGAGCCAAGGGGTTTTCGTATGCCGCCAGCCGGGTCCCGCCGAGACCTGCCGATGTTCGACGCCGCGGTGCCCCCGCCGGAACGAGCCGACGCAGCACGTAACCGGGGGAGGGTGCTGGCTGCCGCCCAGGAGCTGTTCGCCGCGCGCGGTGTCGCCGCCGTGACGATGGACGACATCGCGCGACAGGCCGGCGTGGGCAAGGGCACGCTCTACCGTCGGTTCGGCGACAAGGGCGGCCTGGCGGTCGCCCTCCTGGACGCGCGCGAGCAGGAGCTGCAGACCCAGCTGCTCAGCGGTCCGCCGCCGCTCGGCCCGGGCGCTTCACCGCGCGCTCGGCTGGCGGCCTTCGTGCAGTCCTACATCATGCTCGCGGCGGAGCAGCTCGACCTGCTGCTGATGTCCGAGACAAGCGGCCCGGGAGCCCGGCATCTCACTGGTGCCCACAGGTTCTGGCGGGCGCACTGCGCGCACCTCATGCGCGAGGCGGGGGCACGCTCGCCGGACCTGCTCGCCGAGGTCCTGCTCGCCGCCCTGTCGGCCGAGCAGGTCGCCCACTGGCTGCATACGGAGGGTAGGTCCGCAACCTCGGTGGCTGACGGGCTGGCGGAAGTGGCGCTGACACTGGCCCAACCCGACGGCGCGGGATGAGTCTGCGGCGGCCGGGTCAACCGCGCGGCTGGATCCCCCACGCGTCGGCGAGCAGCTCGAAGGACCGGCGGCGCATCTGCGGGTCGAAGGCATACGTCGTGACGATCACCTCGTCCAGGTCGTGGGCCGCGACGAACTCCTCCAACCGCGCGACGACCTGTGGCGCCTCGCCGACCGCCTTGACGGAGTGGAACTCCTCGATCATCGGCAGCAGCGCCTCGGGCAGCACGTCGGTGAGCCGGTCGACCGGCGGCGCGAGCGGTCCGGACTGGCCGGTGCGGATCTGGGCCACCATCTGCTGGGCCGTGGTGAACAGGTAGTGCGCCTCCGCCTCGGAGGGCGCCACGAGCACGTTGATGCCGGCCATCACCGTCGGGCGCTCCACCTGCGCGGTGGGTGCGTCGGCGTTGAACCGGTCGCGGTAGACGGCCAGCGCCTCGCGCATCTGCTGCGGCGCGAAGTGGCTCGCAAAGCTGAACGGCAGCCCCAGCGCCGCCGCCACCTGCGCGCCGCCGGTGGAGGAGCCCAGCATCCAGATCGGCACGTTGGTGCCCTCGCCGGGCAGCGCACGCACGCGGGTGCCGTTGCCCTCCCCGAGGTAGCCCACCAGGTCGAGGACGGCCTGCGCGAAGTCGTTGAGCTGGCCGGAGCTGCGGGCCAGCGCCGCCGCGGTCATCGGGTCGGTCCCCGGTGCGCGGCCCAGACCGAGGTCGATCCGGTCACCGTGCAACGTGGCGAGCGTGCCGTAGTACTCCGCGACCATCAGCGGCGCGTGGTTGGGCAGCATCACACCGCCGGAACCGAGCCGGATGCCGGTGGTCCGGTCCGCGAGATGCCCGAGTATGACGGAGGTCGCCGAGGCCATGAACGCCTCGGTCCCGTGGTGCTCGGCCACCCACAACCGGTGGTAGCCCAGCTCGTCCAGACGGGTCGCGAGGTCTGCGGAGTGCTTCATCGCGTCGGCGGGGGTCATGCCCTGGGATCGTGGGACGAGCTCGAGCACGGACAGCGGCACACGGTTGGTCGTCGGCATGTCATGGTCAACCGCTGAGCGGTGGACTTGTTCCCAGACGGCTATAGACAGGGTCGGAGTGGGCCCACTAGCCTTCCTGGCACAGAGGTCGGTGGGTAGCAATGATGCTGTGCCACGTCGTTTGCTGCGCTCTGTCCAACTTTGGACCAGCACTTGGCACCCGTCAAGGAGCGCGCATGTCACTTCGTGGTCGCCGTCAGTCCCTCATCCTCTCCGCCACTCTGATTGGCGGGCTCTTGGTCAGCGGCTCGGTCGGGAGCGTGGCCGCTCCACCGGGTGATGCGCCGGCGCAGGCGTCGCCGCGAGCCATCTCGATCGAGGTTCTCTCGAGCGCCCCCGACCAGGTGACCGGCGGGGATGCGCTCGTCGAGGTCACGGCCCCGGCCGCGCTGTCGCCCACCGATCTCCGGGTGAGTCTCAACGGCGACGACGTCACCGGGTCCTTCGACCTGACCGCCGACGGTTCGCTCGTCGGCATGGTCGAGGGCCTTGAGGATGGCGACAACACGCTGCGTGCCGAGGCGGCACCGTCCGGGCGACGGCCCGGCGTCTCCTTCGCCAAGCCGGCAACCCTGTCCCTGACCAACTACTCCAAGGAGGGCCCGATATTCTCCGGGCCCCAGCAGCAGCCGTTCGTGTGCACGACCGCACGGGCCACCCACGACGGTCAGAAGCTGCTCGGCCAGCCGCTCGTGGACAACCAGGACAGCCAGGGCATCGCCGTCGCTCTCGAGGACGAGGGCGGCAAC
>DATGRS010000095.1:0-9243 GCA_035303365.1 Ornithinicoccus sp. | reverse complement strand
CGGAGTCGGCGTCCAGCGGCAGCACCAGGACCTGGGTCAGCCCCTCGCGGCGCGCGGACACCGCCAGGTGGCCGGCGAAGGCGTCGACGCCGGCGATCCGCTGGCCGTCACGCCCAGGGATGACGGTGGTCCACTCGTCCGAGGACGTGGCGGTGAGGGGCGCACGGGCCAGCTCGTGGTCGCGGTGTGCCCGGTTGTGGACGATCCAGAGCGTGTCGCCGGCGACCTCGACGTCATACTCCACGCCCTCCTCGCGCGGGGAGACCACCCGGAACTCGCCCAGCGGCTCGGCGGTCGGCAGCAGACGGAACTCGGAGGTGTTCTTGGTGCCCATGCCGAGGACGATCTGCGTCTCGTCGCGGGAGGTGTCCAGCCCCATCCAGAAGCGCTCGTCGTCCTCCTGGTAGACCAGCACGTCTCCTTCTGCGGACGTGCCGACCTCGTGACGCCACACCTGGAACGGACGCCAGGCGTCGTCGACCCGCGTGTAGAAGAGGTAGCTGCCGTCGGCGGACCAGGCCAACCCGTAGCCGACACCCTTGACCGTCTCGTCGATGAGCGTGCCGCCCTCGAGCTCCTTCACCACGACGTCGAACCGCTCGTCGCCGCTCGTGTCGACCGCGTAGGCCAGCCGGGTGGCGTCGTGGCTGACCTCGAAGCCACCGAGGGCGAAGAACGACTCCCCCGCAGCAGCCTCGTTGCCGTCCAGGAGGACCTGCTCGTCGGCCGGGACCTGGTCGGCGAGGAGCTCCGGGCGCTGCGGGCTGTCGGCGGCCGAGATCCGGGCGTGGATCGCGTACTGCTGGCCGGCCACTGTGCGCGAGTAGTACCACCACTCGCCGTGGCGCACCGGGACCGACAGGTCGGTCTCCTGGGTGCGGGTCTTGATCTCCTGGAAGACGGCCTCGGTCAGGTCACCCAGGTGGCTGGTCACCGCCTCGGTGTAGGCGTTCTCCGCCTCGAGGTGCGCGATGACCTTCGGGTCGTTCTTGTCGCGCAGCCACTCGTAGGGGTCACTGACGGTCTCGCCGTGGTGGGTGCGTACGTGGTCGACCTTGGCGGCTGCGGGAGGGGTGGGGGTAGTGCTCACCGCACGAGGCTACCTGCCCCCGGACGCGGGACGCACGGTATGCCGTGTGTGGACTGTCGCTCAGTGGACGGGGTCCTTCTGCCGGAAGGGGAGGAAGTGGATGACGGTCACGATGATCGCGCCCCAGACCAGCCCGAGGATCGCGGAGAAGAACGTGTTGGTGAGCCACGAGGCGGTTCCGCTGATGGCCGGCAGCCATCCGGCGACGACCTCCTCGGCGTGGTGCACCCACTCGTAGATCGGGTGGAAGCCGAGCTCGTCCATGCCGACCAGGATGATGTGGCCACCGACCCAGAGCATGGCGACGATGCCGACGGTGGACAGCACGCTGAGCACGATCGGCATCGCCTTGACCAGGCCGAGCCCGACATTCTGGGAGAACTCGCTCTGGCGCTCGGCCAGCTTGAGCCCGATGTCGTCCATCTTGATGATCAGGGCCACGACGCCGTAGACGAGCGCGGTGATCGCGAGCGCGACCACGACCAGGATCAGGGCGCGGCTGACGAACGGTTCTTCCGCAACCTCGTTCAGCGCGATGACCATGATCTCTGCGGACAGGATGAAGTCGGTCGTGATGGCGCCGCGCACCATCGTGGCCTCGGCCTCGGGTCCCTGCTCGACGGCTGGGGTGTCGGGGTCGCCCTTGGTGTGGCCGGAGATCAGCTCGTAGACCTTCTCGGCACCCTCATAACAGAGATAGCTGCCGCCGAGCATCAGGATCGGCGTCAGGGTCCACGGCAGGAACTGACTGAGCAGCATGATGGCCGGCAGGATGAAGAGGAGCTTGTTGCGGATCGAGCCGATCGCGATCTTCTTGATGATCGGCAGCTCACGAGCGGCCTTGGCGCCGGTGACATAACGCGGGGTGACGGCAGTGTCGTCGATCACGACGCCCAGCGACTTCGCGCCAGCCCTCCCGGCGGCAGCGGCGACGTCGTCGACCGAGGCGGCAGCCAGGCGGGCGATCGCCGCGATGTCGTCGAGCAGCGCAACAAGGCCGGCGCTCATCGGCGCGCACCCCGCACGTCCGGGGCGTTCACAGGCTGCGCGTCGCGCGGATCGATCGTCACAGGGACAAACACTAGGTGATCGACGGCGATGAGGTGTCCAGTCACGTCAGTTCAGCCGCCGCAGTCGCGTTGCCGCACCGACCTAGGCTGGGACCGTGGGCTCTCCTACCGATCGACCGCGCCTCGTCCTGGTGCACGGCACCCGGATGGACTCCACCCAGTGGCGGGCCTACGCGGACCTGCTACCCGAGGCCGAGCTCGTGGCCGTCGACCTGCCGGGCCACGGGTCACGGCTCGGCGAGACCTTCACCGCCGCCGCGGCCGTAGAGACGATCAGGCGCGCTGTGGACGACCGCTCCGAGGGGCAGCGCGTGGTCCTGGTAGGACACAGCCTGGGCGGCTACATGGCCATGCTGTATGCCGCGCAGCACCCTGACTCACTGGACGGGCTGGTGCTCGTCGGGGCCAGTGCAGTGCCGGCCGGCCCGCTGGCAGGGGTGTACCGCCGGTTCGCAGACCTCCTGCCTGTGGTGGGCGCCGAGCGTATGGCGCGCGTCGCCAACGGCGTCATGCGTCGCCTGGGTGCGGCCCCCGAGATGCTGCCCGGGTCAGCGGGCTACGCCGCGCTCCCCGCTGCGTGGCAGGCCGTCTTCGACGAGTGCGGGCCGGAGCTCCTCAACGACGTTCAGTGCCCGGTCATCCTGGTCAACGGGCAGTTCGACCAGATGCGGCTGCATGTGCGCCGCTTCGCGGCCGCCGCTCGAGACACTCGCGTCGTCACCGTGCCGAGGGCGACGCACCTGCTCCCCCTCACGCACCCTCGGGTCTTGGCGGACGTCCTGCGCGAAGCTCTCGGCGCTGCGTCCGCTCGCTGACCCTCGCACCGTCACCGCTGAGGTGAGATTCGCACGACACCGCTGAGGTGAGATGCACCACGCTCACCCCTCCCAATTGGCATGATGGAATGACGAAATGCTAAATTGATACATCCGCATACCGCTCCCCCAGCAGAGTCGTGAAAGGACCCCGTGCCCGCATCCGTGCCCGACGCACCGCTGTATGAGATCAAGGCCAACCTCTTCAAGGCCCTGGCCCACCCGGCTCGCATCCGCATCCTGGAGACCCTGGTGGCACGCAATGGGGCGTGCCCGGTGAGCGACCTCATCTCCTCCCTCGATATCGAGGCGTCCCTGCTGTCCCAGCACCTCAGCGTGCTGCGTCGTCATGACGTCGTCACGTCGGTACGCTCCGGCAACTCGGTCACCTACGAGGTGGCCCACCCGCAGGTGGCGGACCTGCTCCGGGTCGCACGGTCGTTCCTGATCGACCGGCTGGCCACGCAGCAGGAGCACCTGGCCATGGCGACCCAGCTGGAGGTGCGCCGGTGAGCGCCCCTTCCCTCCGGGGACTGCTCAACGTCTCGGCGCTGCGCGGACTACTGCCGGACCGCTCCGACTACACCGACGTACCGACGTACTGGCGCGCGGACCTCGCCGCCGGTGCCACCGTCGGGATCGTCGCCCTGCCGCTGGCCCTGGCGTTCGGGATCAGCTCGGGGGCGGGCGCGGCAGCAGGCCTGGTCACCGCCGTGGTCGCCGGCCTGGTCGCCGCCGTGTTCGGCGGGTCAAACGTGCAGGTCTCCGGACCGACCGGAGCCATGGCCGTGGTCCTGGTGCCTATCGTCGGGGAGCACGGCGTCGCTGCCCTGGCCGTCGTCGGGATCCTGGCCGGCATACTGTTGATGATCGCGGGGGTGCTGCGGCTGGGACAGCTCATCGGGCTCGTCCCCTGGCCCGTGATCGCGGGGTTCACCGCCGGGATCGGCATCATCATCTTCCTGCAGCAGGTGCCGCTGGTGATTGGCTCCGCCGACGAGGCGGGCACCTCCCCCGCCGTGGCAGCCTTTCACGCCGTCCAGCACACCGACTGGTCGACCCTGCTGTGGCCCCTCCTGGTCGTGGCCTTCGTCATCGCGCTGATGCTCGTGGTCCCGCTGTGGAACGACCGGCTGCCGGTGTCGCTGGTGGCGATCGTCATCGTGACCGTGGTCGCCGAGTTCTTCGATCTGCCGCTCAACCGGATCGGCGAGATCCCGTCCTCGCTGCCCATACCCACCCTCCCCTCGGTCGACCCTGCATTGATGCAGACCCTGCTCACGGCGGCCATTGCGGTCGCGGCGCTGTCCGCGATCGAGTCCCTGCTGTCAGCCCGCGTGGCGGTGGACCTGTCGGGCGACGCCCGCTACAACCCCGACCGCGAGCTGGTCGGGCAGGGCATGGCGTGTGTCGCGTCAGGGGCCTTTGGCGGCATCCCCGCAACGGGGGCGATCGCCCGGACCGCGGTCAACGTACGCGCCGGCGGCCGGACCCGCCTGTCTGCCATCACCCACTCGATCGTGCTGCTCAGCGTGATCTACCTGGCCTCCGGGCCGGTCTCCCGGATCCCCATGGCCGCGCTGGCCGCCGTGCTGATGCTGACCGCCGTGCGGATGATCCCGTTCCGCGAGGCGCGCACCATCCTGCGCTCCACGCGGTCCGATGCCGTCGTGCTCGTGCTCACCATGGTGATCACCGTGCTCGTGGACCTCATTGAGGCGGTCCAGTTCGGCATCGCGGTCGCCGCCGTCTTCGCGCTGCGGGCGGTCGCACAGTCCAGCGGGGTGCGCCGCGAGAAGATCGACACCGCTCCCGACCCGGCCGACGCCAAGATCGCGGTGTACCGGCTGACCGGCTCGATGTTCTTCGGCGCCGCCGAGCGAGTGCGCAGCGAGGTCATCGCCGAGGGCGACATCGAGGTCGCCATCCTGGCGTTCTCCCAGCTGCGCACGCTGGACGCCACCGGCGCCAACACCCTGGCGGAGATCGTGCGGGCGCTGGAGCGTCAGGGCGTGACCGTGCTCATCAAGGGCGTGCCCAGCCGGCACATGGCCCTGATGCACTCGGTCGGGGTGATCGATGCGCTGCGTGACCGCAGGCACCTCTTCGACTCTTTCCCGCCGGCTCTGGAGCACGCCCGGAGCCACGTCCGACGAGGGGTCGGCGGCCACATCGCGCCCCCGGCCGACTCCACCGCCCCCGCCCCGGCCGACTCCACCGCCCCCGCCGACTCCACGAGCGAGCGGACCGAGGGAGGCGAGCGGCCAACGGTGGACCTCGCCGACGCCACCTCGACACGCTAGTCCCGGCCTAGTCCCCGCGCCGCAGCGTCAGCTGCCGACGGCCGCCGCCGCGTCAGCTGCCGACGGCCGCCGGCCCGAGCAGCGCCTTGATGTCGCCGAAGAACTCCGGCGAGGCCGTCACCCGCAGCGTCGGGTCGAGCCGGAGCAGGACCTGGCGGCCGGGCTGGGTGAGCTTCACGTGCACCTCGGTCGACCCCGGGTGGTCGGCCAGGACGTTGCGCAGCTTGTGCGCCAGGCCGTCGGTTGCCCGGGTCAGCGGCATCGTCAGCAGCACCGGCCCTCGCGGACCCTCCTTGATCTCCGGGAGCGTCAGCTCCTGGGCCAGGATCTCGGTGCCGTCCTCGCTCCGCTTGAACCGGCCCCGGATGACCCCGACGGTGTCCGGCGCCAGCATCGTGGAGACGGTCATGTAGGACTTCGGGAAGAACACGCACTCGATCGATCCGACGAGGTCCTCGAGCATGACCCGGGCATAGGGGTCGCCGTTCTTCGTCCGCTTGAGCTGCACCGAGGTCATCAGGCCGGCCACCGTCACGAACTCCCCGTCCTGCGGACCGTCCTCGCTGACGATGGCACCGATGGTCGCGCTGGCGTGAGACGTCAGGATGTGCTCGATGCCGTTCAGCGGGTGGTCCGAGACGTAGAGACCGAGGTACTCCCGCTCGAAGGCGAGCTTGATCTGCTTCTCCCACTCGATGTCGGGGACCGGGGGCAGCGTGACGATCTGTACGTCGACCTCCTCGCCACCGAACCCGCCGAACAGACTGTCCTGCCCGATGGCCTCCTGCTTCTTCTCCTCGGCGAGAGCATCGACATACCGCTCGTGCACGGTGACCAGACCCTGACGCGGGTGGTTGAGATCGTCGAACGCACCGCCCTTGATGAGCGACTCGATGGTGCGCTTGTGGCAGACGACGGCGGGGCACTTGCGCAGGAAGTCCTCGAAGGAGGAGAACTTGCCCTTCTCCTGGCGGGTGGCCACGATGCCGTCGACGACGTTGGTGCCGACGTTGCGGATCGCCGCCAGGCCGAAGCGGATGTCCTTGCCGACAGCGGCGAAGTTGGCGATCGACTCGTTGACATCCGGTGGCAGGACCGCGATGCCCATGCGGCGGCACTCGTTCAGATAGAGCGCCGTCTTGTCCTTGTCGTCCCGGACGCTGGTCAGGAGCGCAGCCATGTACTCGGCCGGATAGTTGGCCTTCAGGTAGGCCGTCCAGTACGAGATCATCCCGTAGGCCGCCGTGTGCGCCTTGTTGAAGGCGTAGTCCGAGAACGGGACCAGCACGCCCCACAGTGCCGCAACAGACGCCTCGTTGTAGCCGTTGGCCTTCATGCCCTCGGAGAACGGGACGTACTCGGCGTCCAGGACCTCCTTCTTCTTCTTGCCCATGGCCCGCCGGAGGAGGTCTGCGTTTCCGAGCGTGTAACCAGCGAGCTTCTGGGCGATCTCCATCACCTGCTCCTGGTAGATGCACAGTCCGTGCGTATTGCCCAGGATGGGCTCGAGCGCCTCGACCATCTCGGGCTGCAGCTTGCCCTTCAGCTGTGGGTCGAGCGGCACCACCTCCTGCTTGCCGTTCTTGCGCAGCGCAAAGTTGGTGTGTGCGTTGACGCCCATCGGGCCCGGGCGATACAGCGCGAGCGCCGCGGAGATGTCCTCGAAGTTGTCCGGCTGCATCAGCCGCAGCAGCTGGCGCATGCCGCTGCCGTCCAGCTGGAAGATCCCCAGCGTGTCGCCGCTGCCGAGCAGCTCGTAGGTGGCCCGGTCGGTCAGGTCCTTGGACAGCACGTCCAGGTCGATGTCCTCGTTGCGGTTGAGCTTCACGTTGGCGATCGCGTCGTCCAGGATCGTCAGGTTGCGCAGGCCGAGGAAGTCCATCTTGACCAGGCCGAGCTGCTCGCAGGTCGGGTAGTCGAACTGCGTGATGATCTGGCCGTCCTGCTCGCGGCGCATGATCGGGATCACGTCGAGCAGCGGCTCGCTGGACATGATGACACCGGCCGCGTGCACGCCCCACTGTCGTTTCAACCCCTCGAGCCCAGAGGCCGTCTCGAAGACCTGTGCGGCCTCGGGGTCGGTCTCGAGGAGCTCACGGAACTCGCCCGCCTCGGCATACCTGGGGTGCTCGGTGTCGTATATGCCGGAGAGCGGGATGTCCTTGCCCATCACCGCCGGGGGCATCGCCTTGGTCAGCTTCTCCCCCATCGCGAAGGGGAAGCCCATCACGCGGGCGGCGTCCTTGAGTGCGGCCTTGGCCTTGAGGGTGCCGTAGGTGGCGATCATGGCGACGCGCTCGTCGCCATACTTCTGGGTGACGTACTGGATGACCTCGGAGCGGCGCCGGTCGTCGAAGTCGACGTCGAAGTCGGGCATCGACATGCGCTCGGGGTTGAGGAAACGCTCGAAGATCAGGCCGTGCGGGATCGGGTCGAGGTCGGTGATCCCGAGCGCGTAGGCGCACATCGACCCGGCACCGGAGCCACGGCCCGGTCCGACCCGGATGCCCTGCTGCTTGGCCCAGTTGATGAAATCTGCCACGACCAGGAAGTAGCCCGGGTAGCCCTTGTCGACGATGACCGTCGTCTCGTACTGCGCCTGCGTGCGGGCGTAGTCGGGCACCCCCTCGGGGAAGCGGCGGTGCAGGCCGGCCTCGACCTCCTTGACGAACCACGACGTCTCGTCATCGCCCTCGGGCACCGGGAAGCGCGGCATGTAGCGGCCCTCACCCTCGGTGAAGGACACCTCACAGCGCTCGGCGATCAGCAGTGTGTTGTCGCACGCCTCCGGCAGCTCCCGCCAGACGTCGCGCATCTCCTCGGCGGACTTCAGGTAGTAGCCGTCACCGTCAAACTTGAAGCGGGTCGGATCCTGCAGCGTCGCGGCGGTCTGGATGCACAGCAATGCGCTGTGGCTCGCCGCGTCCTCCCGGCGCGTGTAGTGCAGGTCGTTGGTGGCCACCAGCGGCAGACCGAGGTCCTTGGCCAGCCGGAGCAGGTCCTGACGGGTGCGACGCTCGATGTCGATCCCGTGGTCCATCAGCTCCAGGAAGTAGTTCTCCTTGCCGAAGATGTCCTGCATCTCCGCGGCGTACTGGCGGGCCTCGGCGTACTGGCCGAACCGCAGCCGCGTCTGCACCTCGCCCGACGGACAACCGGTGGTGGCGATGATCCCCTGGCCGTAGGTCTCGAGCAGCTCACGGTCCATCCGCGGCTTGAAGTAGTAGCCCTCAAGCGACGCCAGCGAGGCCATCCGGAACAGGTTGTGCAGGCCGTTGTTGTTGCGTGCCCACATGGTCATGTGCGTGTAGGCGCCGGATCCCGAGACGTCGTCGCGGCCGCCGTCGCCGTACTTCACCCTGGAGCGGTCGCTGCGGTGGGTCCCCGGCGTGACATAGGCCTCGAGGCCGATGATCGGCTTCACGCCGGCCTTCCGACCCGCGCTCCAGAACTCGTGGGCGCCGAAGATGTAGCCGTGGTCGGTGGTCGCGATGGCGGGCATCCCCAGCTCGGCGGCACGATCGAACATGTCGGTGATCCGCGCTGCACCGTCGAGCATGGAGTACTCGGTGTGGTTGTGCAGGTGGACGAAGTTGCCGGTGCTGGGTGAGGTGGACATCGCGTCGATTCTAGGTCGCGCCGCCGACAGTCCCGACCCGGCTCACCGTGCTCAGCGGACTCGTCTCGGTGACCTGCGGCAACACCAGTCACAGCCGCCCCACGCGTCCATCCAGACGAGTCATCGCGCGGGCGTCCAGAGCCACCCACACGAGCCTGGACATGCCAGTAGCCCCGCCCTGACCGAAGTCAGGACGGGGCTACTAGGAATGGTTGTCCGGCGGTGTCCTACTCTCCCACACCGTCTCCGGTGCAGTACCATCGGCGCTGAGAGGCTTAGCTTCCGGGTTCGGTATGTGTCCGGGCGTTTCCCTCTCGCTATGGCCGCCGTAACTTTATGGAGATGT
>DATGRS010000094.1:0-2147 GCA_035303365.1 Ornithinicoccus sp. | reverse complement strand
TGTCCCCAGATCCGCTCGTGCCCCTCCGGCCATTCCGGCTCAATCAGGTCAAGCAGGGTGAAACCCGCCGCTACCAGTTCCCGTACCCGGTCGCCGAGGGTGCGGTGCTGCTCCACGTACGTGAGCTGGCCGTCCTCGTCGTATTCCACGTACGGCCGGCGGTCGAAGTACGAATGCACCGCCACCAGTCCGGCCTCACCCGGGTCGTCGAGGAAGATCCACCGCATCGGGTGGGTCACCGCGAACACCCACCGGCCGCCCGGGCGCAGCACCCGTGCCACCTCCCGCATCAGGGCCGCGGAGTCCGCCACGAACGGGACCGCGCCGAACGCGGTGAACACCAGGTCGAAGCTACGGTCGCGGAACGGGAGCGCGAGCGCGTCGGCCTGCACCAGCGGCGCCGCCACGCCGCTGCGGCGGTTACCGGCGGCGGCGTGCCGCAGCATCCCGGCGGACAGGTCCAAGCCCACCGCGAACGCGCCCTGGCTGGTCAGCCAGCGTGCCCCGGCGGCGCCGCCGCAGCCCAATTCCAGTACCCGGGCGCCGCGCACGTCGCCCAGCAGCCGTACCTCCGCCTCCCGTAGCCCCTCCGGACACCACCGCAGGTCGACCTCGCCGAGAAATTCGCCGTGTTCGGCGTGGTATGCGTCGGCGTCGCTGTCCCACCAGCGCCGGCTGGCCTGCCGGGCCTGCGCGTTGGTCACCGGCTGGCGCCCCACCCGTACCTGTCCCATGCCGCCACGCTAGTGGCCGCTGGCGCGGCGGGGCCAGCGGCCAGCTGTAGCGGGGCTGACCAGGGTTTGGAAGATCCTCCGGAGGGCTTGCACGGTGTGGTCTTGCGCACGGTAAGCTATTCGATGCGTTCGCGAGTTGCGTGCCCCGGCAGGGAGTGGGTTCGCGGCCGCAGGGTGACCCGGTGGTCGGAGCACGATCGCGGGGGCAGTTCCGCGGCGAACTGGTGGGCGCACTGCCGGAATCCCGGCAGATAACCGAGTCACCACGACAACCATCCGTTCGGAGCAACAAACCACATGACGAGCAGCATCGAGGCCACCTCGAGCGCCAACAACGGCGGCGACGCCGCCACCACCCAGGTCACCGTCGACGACCTCGGCTCGGAGGAGGCCTTCCTCGCCGCGATCGACGAGACCATCAAGTACTTCAATGACGGCGACATTGTCGAGGGGACCGTCGTCAAGGTCGATCGGGACGAAGTCCTGCTCGACATCGGCTACAAGACCGAGGGCGTGATTCCCTCTCGGGAGCTGTCCATCAAGCACGACGTGGACCCCGCCGAGGTGGTGTCGGTCGGTGACCGGATCGAGGCCCTGGTTCTCCAGAAGGAGGACAAGGAGGGCCGGTTGATCCTGTCCAAGAAGCGGGCCCAGTACGAGCGCGCCTGGGGCACCATCGAGAAGATCAAGGAAGAGGACGGCGTGGTTCGCGGCGCCGTCATCGAGGTGGTCAAGGGCGGCCTCATCCTCGACATCGGGCTGCGCGGCTTCCTGCCCGCTTCGCTGGTGGAGATGCGCCGGGTGCGCGACCTCCAGCCGTACGTCAACCGGGAGCTCGAGGCCAAGATCATCGAGCTGGACAAGAACCGCAACAACGTGGTCCTGTCCCGCCGGGCGTGGCTGGAGCAGACCCAGTCCGAGGTCCGCACCGAGTTCCTCAACAAGCTGGCCAAGGGCCAGGTCCGCAAGGGCGTGGTCTCCTCGATCGTCAACTTCGGGGCGTTTGTCGACCTCGGTGGCGTGGATGGCCTGGTGCACGTCTCCGAGCTGTCGTGGAAGCACATCGACCACCCGTCCGAGGTGGTGGAGGTCGGCCAGGAGGTCGAGGTCGAGGTCTTGGACGTGGACCTGGAGCGGGAGCGGGTGTCGCTGTCGCTGAAGGCCACCCAGGAGGACCCGTGGCGGCAGTTCGCCCGCAAGCACCAGATCCAGCAGATCGTGCCGGGTGTGGTCACCAAGCTGGTGCCGTTCGGTGCGTTCGTCCGGGTCGAGGACGGGATCGAGGGCTTGGTGCACATCTCCGAGCTGTCGGAGAAGCACGTCGAGATCCCGGAGCAGGTGGTGCAGGTCGGCTCCGAGGTGATGGTCAAGGTCATCGACATCGACCTGGAGCGCCGGCGGATCTCGCTGTCG
>DATGRS010000093.1:0-8190 GCA_035303365.1 Ornithinicoccus sp. | reverse complement strand
CCGACGAGGACATGGAGGCGATCCGGGCGCGACAGCCCGAGATCGCCGAGCGGGTCGCCGGACGCGAGGGCGAGATCGGGCACCTGCTGCAGGCGCCCGAGGCCACCGACGTCCAGATCATCCCGGCGTCCGAGCCCGTCGGCGACCCCGAGGGCGAGCAGGTGCTCGACCAGATCCGTCGATCGGTCGCCGACGAGGCCGTCAGTGCCCAGCTGGAGGGTGCGAGCGGCGGCCCCAGGCCGCCGGCCACAGGTGCTCCGCAGGACAGCGGTATGCCGCCACGCACCGAGGCGCAGCCCCCACCGCCGCCGCCCCAGGGCTTCGCGCCGGAGCCGCAACCGCGGCCTGACGGCCCACCCGAGGACGGCCCACAACCCGGCGCCACGCCATACGACGGCGGACAGCAGGACCAGATGAGGAACGAGGGTGAGCACCGTGGCTGAGCAGATGATGGAGCAGGCCGGGCGCGGCATGCGCAACCAGGGCATGAGCTCGATCAAGGAGGTCGTCTCCGGATGGGGCGACGTCGCCCGGCTGCTGCGCGGAGGCGACTCCGGCGCGCTGGTGCCCGTCGTCATCCCCCGCGACAGCCGCGGGCTGCGCTGGACGACGCTCGTCTGGTTCGGCCTGTGGGCTCTCGTCAGCGCGTTCATGCTGATGGGCGCCGACCGGAGCGGACTGGGCACCCTCGCGATCGTCGTCGCGGTGGTCTCCTTCATCCTGGCGGCCCTCTGGTGGTGGCGCTCCTCGATCGTCGAGATCGAGGAGGGCACCATCGGCGTGCTGACCAAGTTCGGCGCCATCAGCGGGCCGGGGCTCACACCGGGTCGCCACTACCTGTGGCACCCGTGGGCGCGCGTGGCCTACGTCGTCGACGTCACCACCGAGATCCCGTATGCCGCGCCGGTCCTGTCCTCCCCGACGCACGAGAACGTCCCGCTCAAGTCGATCGAGTTCTTCCTGCGCTTCCGCATCGTCGACGCCATCCGCTTCGTGCAGACGATCGGCGCCGGCAACTTCGACCTGGTCCTGTCCAACTCGGTCCAGGACGCCATCCGGCAGCGCAGCCGCCAGGTCCGCACCGAGCGCGCCTACGACCTGCGCGGCAGCGACGTCAAGGACATGCAGGACCTGCTGAACCGTCAGCTCACCCGCTACGGCGTGCAGATCATGGGCTGCAACATCCCCGATGTGCAGCTGCCCGACCAGTACCGCGAGCACCTGGCCACGCGCGAGCGGGTCGCCAAGGAGCTCGTCGCCTACGAGAAGGAGTGGGAGCTGACGCGCAAGCGCCGGATCGACACCCTCCTCATGGAGATCGAGCGGTCCAAGAAGATCCGCGACGCCAAGATCGTCGAGGTCAAGGCGTCGCTCAACAAGGCGCGCAAGGACGTCGCGCAGATGCTCGAGGAGCGCGAGACCGAGGCGCAGAAGATCCGCTACGAGATCGAGACCCGGGCACGCACCAACCTGGTCGCCGCCCAGGGTGAGGCCAAGGCACAGGAGCAGCTCGCCACGGCATACCGCGACAACCGTGCCGTGCTCGGCTACGAGCTTGCGCGCCGTCGCCTCGACGTCGGCGCCGCACTGGCCGAGTCCGCGCCGCGGCCGGTCATCGTGCACACCGACCCTGGCGCCGGCGACAACTCGGCCCTGTCCACGCTGCTGATGGCCCAGCTCCTGCCGCAGATCCAGGCCGGTGCGTCGCGGCCGCGGCAGGCAGTCCGTCAGCAGTCGCAGGCCTCAGGAGCCGAAGTGGCCCAGGCAGCGGGCGACGCCGCGCAGCGGGCGGTCCAGGCGGTCCGCGGCCGCGGCCGCGGCCAGTAGACACCTCCACACAGGACCCCGGGTCGCGACCTGCGTCGCGGCCCGGGGTCCTGTCGTTCTCCACCGGCTCACCACGCTGGGGTGTATGCCGACTCCTTGCCCAACCTTGACCCGCACCAGAGATGCGTGGCAGCCAGCGCGATTAGATTTGCAACCGTGACTCCCGCTTATCTGCGATACCCCCATCTGCACGGTGACCTGGTGACGTTCGTCGCCGCCGACGACGTGTGGCTCGCGCCCGTCTCCGGCGGCCGCGCCTGGCGGCTGACCGTCGACAGCGCTCCGGCCCGCCACCCACGGTTTTCCCCCGACGGCTCACACATCGCCTACGTGTCGCACCGTGACGGGCATCCCGAGGTGTTCGTCGTAGAGGTCGGCACCGGCACGTCTCGGCGGCTGACCTGGTGGGGCGCCCAGAACACCCTGGTCCTCGGGTGGACCGCTGACGGCCGGGTCGTGGCCGCCTCGCACGCCGGCGAGGCCAACATCCGGCACCTGACCACCCGAGCGGTCGCACTCGACGGGTCCATGGAGCGGCTGCCCTACGGCCCGGCCTGGGGCGTCGCCGTGCGCGGTGACGGCGCGGTAGTGCTCAGCACTCCCGGCAGCCGCCCGCCGGCACACTGGAAGCGTTACCGCGGCGGCACCGCGCCCAAGCTCTGGCTGGACAGTGCCGGAGACGGCTCCTGGACCCGGCTGCTGGCCGACGAGCACGCCGGACTGGTCGACCCGATGTGGGTCGACGAGCACCTGGTCTTCGTCTCCGACCGTGCTGCGAGCTTTCCCGGGGCGGCCGATGGCCAGGCGAACCTGTGGCGCTGGGATCCCAGTGAGGGAGAGCCGCGGGAGCTGACCCAGCAGGGTGTCGACGACGGCTACGTCCGGGATGCCACGACAGATGGCTCTCGCATCGTGTGGCACAGCCGGGGCAGCATCTGGCTGCTGGACGACCTCGACGGGACGCCGCAGCGACTGGAGATCGACCTCCCCGGCAGTCCCCCGCCGGCCCGGTCCGCGAAGCCGAGCGAGCGACTCGACGCGGTGGTCCCTGACCACGGCGGCGACGGCAGTCTCGTCGGTTGGCGCGGCAACGCCTTCTGGCTCAGCCATCGCGAGGGTCCGGCCCGCGCGCTGGTCGCCGACTCGGCGGTCCGGGTCCGGGAGCCCGAGCTGCTCGGCCGCACCGGGCGGGCGGTCCTGGTCACCGACGCCCACGGCGACGACTCGCTCGAGGTCCACCAGCTGGACGGCAGCCAGCCACCCCGCCGGCTGGCCGCAGGAGCACTGGGTCGCGTGCTGCATACGGTGTCCGACCCCGTCGGGGAACGGGTCGCGACCGTGTCCCACGACGGGCGGGTCAGCCTCGTCACGGTCGCCGACGGCGCCGTGCGCGAGCTGGCGCGTTCGCCAGAGGGCGAGGCCATGTCGCTGGTGTTCTCCCCGGACGGGCGCTACCTCGCCTGGTCCCAACCGACCCTCGAGGGCGAGCAGCGGCGGCTGATGGTCGCCGACCTGTCCAGGGACGGGGCGGCTGTCGCGCTGACCGACGGCAATCTCAACGACCGCTCCCCCGCGTTCACCCGGGACGGCCGCTACCTGGTGTTCCTGTCGGACCGGACGTTCGACCCGACCTACGACACGCACGAGTTCGCGCTGTCCTTCAGCGGCTCGACCCGGCCGTGGCTGCTGCCGCTGGCCGCGACCGAGCACGCTCCCTTCGGGCCCAGCGCCGAGGGCTGGCGGATCAGCAAGCCCCCCGCACCCGGCGCAGGGGGCGGAGCCGCAGCACATGCCGCAGCCTCGGACGGTGTCGCGCCCCAGACGGGACCGGCCGACTCCGGAGCGGCTGAGCAACCGGCACCGACCAGTCCTGACCTGGACGCCGAGGGCGCCGAGGAGCGGATCGTGCCGTTCCCGGTCCCGTCCGGGGACTACCGCGACCTCAAGTCGGTCAAGGACGGAGTCGTGTGGGTCAGGGTCGCCGGCGAGGCCGGCGTGCTCGGCACCCGCCGCGCCGGCGTCGCCGGCGATCCCGCACAGGACTCCCTGGAGTTCTGGTCGTTCGAGCAGCGCAAGGTCACCACCGTCGCGGACAAGGTGGACAGCTACGCGGTGTCCGGCGACGGCGAGCGCCTGGCCGTCCGGGTCAAGGATGACCTGATCGTCCAGCCGGCCGACCACAAGCCGGAGGAGGACTCCGGCGAGGCCGTCACGGTGGACCTGTCCCGCCTCCGCTTCCAGATCGACCCGGTGGCCGAGTGGCACCAGATGTATGACGAGAACGCCCGGATCATGCGGGACCACTTCTGGCGCGAGGACATGGACGGGGTGGACTGGGCTGGTGTCGTGGCCCGCTACCGCCCCCTCGTTGCCGCGCTGCGGAGCCACGACGACCTCGTGGACCTGCTGTGGGAGGTGGTCGGCGAGCTGAACACCTCGCACGCGTACGTGATGCCGGCGGCGCCGATCGGTGACCAGGAGCGGCGCCTCGGTCTCCTGGGGGCGGACCTCTCACCGGCCGACGGTGGGTGGCGCATCGACCGGATCCTGCCCGGCGAGACCAGCGATCCGGACGCTCGGTCACCGCTGCGCGCCGCCGGGGTCGACGCGCACGAGGGCGACCTCATCGTCGCGGTGGACGGCAATCCCGTCGACCCGTCGTTCGGCCCGGCGACCGCGCTGGTGGGAGCCGCGGACAAGCCGGTGGAGCTGACCCTCCGGCGGCAGGGCCAGGACCGCCGCGTGGTCGTGGTCCCGCTCCCTGACGAGGAGGTGCTGCGCTACCAGGACTGGGTGCGCTCACGCCGGCACTACGTCCGCGAGCGCTCCGGCGGGCGGCTTGGCTACCTCCACGTGCCTGACATGACCAGCCTGGGCTGGGCACAGCTGCACCGTGACCTGGGCCGGGCCACCCGCGCCGAGGGCCTGATCGCCGACGTGCGCTACAACCGCGGCGGCCACACGAGCCAGATGGTCCTCGCCCGGCTCGCCGCTCGCGTGGTGGGCTGGGGCGTCGGCCGGCACTACAGCACGCCGACCAGCTACCCGAGCCAGGCACCGCGCGGCCCGGTCGTGCTCGTCGCCAACGAGTACTCCGGCTCCGACGGCGACATCGTCAACGCCGGTGCGCAGGCGCTGGGCATCGGCCCGGTGGTCGGGGTGCGGACCTGGGGCGGCGTCGTCGGCATCGACGGGCGCTTCGACCTCGTCGACGGCACCTCGATCACGCAGCCGCGCTACGCGTTCTGGCTGGAGGGCAAGGGGTTCGGCGTGGAGAACCACGGCGTGGACCCGGACATCGAGGTCGTGCACTCGCCGGCCGACTTCTTCGCGGCCGACGACCCGCAGCTGGACCGGGCGATCGCCGAGGCACTCGCGAGGCTGGACGAGTCGCCGAGCGCAATGCCTCCCGAGCTGCCTGAGCCGAAGGTGAGGCACTGACGATAGGGATGGTCGGAGCTGGCAGCTGACGGAGCGGATCGACCCATGAAGGTCGGACGCCCCAGAGGGTTCGGTCGGCCCCGGAGCGAGGTGGCAGGCGCGGCGCGCAAGTCCGGTAGAATGGCAGGTGCACAGGGACTGAACGCGCCAGGGGTGGGATGGCGCGAATCGCCTGATCCCCCGGAGCTCTCGTGTCACCCGTCGCGTCCTACCGCCGTCTGTTCGCCCTGACCGGGCCTACCTATGTCGTCATCGCCTTCCTCGGCCGGCTTCCGCTGGCCATGTCCCAGCTGGGGGCGATGCTCCTGGTCTCGGGCGTCACCGGCTCCTACGGGGCCGGTGGAGCAACCGCTGGTGCCCTGGCGCTGGCCAACGCCGTCGGTGCTCCGGCGGCGGGGGCGCTCACCGACCGCATCGGTCAGCGACCGGTCCTCCTGGTGCAGTCCGTGGTCGGTTCCGTCGGCCTGCTGGGCCTGGTGCTGCTCGCCCACAGCCATGACCCGGGGTCGGCGTGGTGGCCGCTGCTGATCGTCGCCGCGGTCGCCGGCGCCTTCACCCCACAGGTCGGAACGATGGCCAGGGTGCGCTGGCGCCCGATCAGCCGCCGGGCCGGGGTGGAACGCCGGGACGTCGTCGATGCGGCGTTCTCCTACGAGGGTGCCGCCGACGAGGCCTCGTTCGTGCTCGGTCCCGCCCTCGTCGGTCTCGTCAGCGCCCTGCTCAACCCCGGCGCGGCCATCGTGGCTGCCGGTCTGCTCCTCGCAGCATTCGGGACGTGGTTCGCCCTCCACCCCACCGCCGGGCTGGTCGGGCGGCATCCGGTGCCTGCCTCGCACGTCGCGAGCAGGCTGCTCACGCCCGCCATCCTCGTCCTCGCGGCCGTCCAGCTGTCCGTCGGCATCATCTTCGGCTCCGTGCAGGCAGCCACGTCGGTCCTCGCGACGAATGCTGGAGAGCCCGGCCTGACCGGGCTGTTCCACGCCCTGCTCGGCGTCGGGAGCGTCGTGGCGGGGCTCGCCGTCGTGGCGGTGCCCGACACCTACGCCTACGAGAGCCGCCTGAGGGTCTTCACGATGCTGCTGGCCGTCCTGACGCTGCCCCTGCTCGCGGTGCACTCCCTCGGCACCCTCGCGGTGGCTCTCCTCTTCCTCGGGCTGGCGATCGCCCCGACCATGATCACGACGTTCACCCTCGCCGAGCGGATCACTCCGGTGCGTCGCCTGGGCGCCGCCATGACGATCCTCGCTGCCACGACCGGACTGGGGTATGCCGTGGGGTCGAGCATCGCCGGACGGCTCGCGGACTGGGGCGGTCACCAGCCGGCGTTCGTCGTCCCGGTGGTCGCCGCCTCCCTCGCCATGGTGCTGGCGCTCGCCGGGGCACGGATCCTGCGCCGCTCACAGGATGGCGAGGACTCGACCAAGCCGGCCGTCGGAGCGGGGTGAGCAGCCATCGGGTTGGGCCGACCTCAGGGCCTCAACGTGTGACCCGCGGCACTCACCCGCACCGAGCACCATGGCTCAGGTGACGTCCCGCACATAGCGCGAGATGACCCGGACGGGCCGGTAGCCGACCGAGGCGTAGAGCCGGTCCGCACCCGTCGGGCTGGTCGAGTCGACCTCGAGCTCACTCACCCGGTATCCCGCGTCCCGCGCGGTCCGCAGGCCCGCCACCAGCACCTCCCGGCCCAGGCCACGACCCCGCGCCTCGCGGCGGGTGCCCACCAGCTCGACGTGGATGACCCCTTCCTCGTGCTCACCGGCCACGACGTAGGCCAGCACCCGGTCGCCCTCCATCACCACCTGGCACTGCCCAGGCCGGAGCTGCGAGGACCGGCTCCAGTGCTCCCACGCGTCGGCGGGGATCGGGCTGAAGTTGCGGTGGTCCCGGAAGGCGTCGTTGTGCGCGTCGCGCGTCGCGGCGCGCTGCGTCTCGTCCGGCACCACGGCAGTCGACGCCGTGCCGGGGTCCACCCAGTCGGCCAGCTCGACCTGCATCGTCACGAAGTAGTTGTCCGGCCGATAGCCACGCTGCTCCAACAGCCGCTGCGCCGCCGAGCCCGCCAGCCCACCGGAGCTGCGCAGCCGCACCGGCTGACCGGGGAGTCGTTCACCGGCGAGCTCCACCGCCCGGGTCTCGAGCCGCGTCAGCAGCTCGGCGCCGATCCCCTGCCCACGGTGCGCGGGGTGTATGCCGCCGCTCACCATCATCAGGGCGCGACCGTCGACCAGGTCGTCACGCCCGAAGACGAAACCGGTCCCCACCAGCTCATCCCCCTCCCACACCAGGACGGAGTCGGTCGATGGCTGGAAGCGGGGCGCGTCCAGCGACTCGCGCAGCGACTCCTCGGTGGTGACCTCGCCGGTGCCGTCGGCCTCGGCCACGGCGTTGACGAGAGCTGCGACGGCCGCGACGTCGTCAGGGGCGATCGGGCGCCAGGTGAGTCCCATGCCTCCTATTGTGCCGACGCCGGACTGCCCGGGATCGCCCAGGAACTCCCGGCATACGCTGCAGTCATGAGCTTCACGGGCTTCCCGCACGACGCCGCGGACTTCTATGCCGAGCTCGAGCAGGACAACAGCACCGACTACTGGCGGCAGCACAAGGAGCGCTACGACGAGAACGTGCGGCGCCCGATGACCGCTCTCCTGGAGGAGCTCGAGGACGAGTTCGGGGCCGGCAAGGTGTTCCGTCCCAACCGGGACGTTCGCTTCGCCGCCGACAAGAGCCCCTACAAGACGCACCAGGGCGGGTTCGTCCCGGTCGGGCCGCGCGCCGGCTGGTATGCCGAGGTGTCGGCCGACGGCTTCCGGCTGGGCGGAGGCTGCTACCACCTGGATGCCGAGGCGCTCGCCGCCTACCGCAAGGCTGTGGACGGTCGGGAAGGAGCTGTCCTCGAACGGATCGTCGAGAGGTTGCGCG
>DATGRS010000092.1:0-3599 GCA_035303365.1 Ornithinicoccus sp. | reverse complement strand
CCTGACGGCGTCCATGCTGATCCCTGTCGGGCTGGCCGGGTTCGCCAGGAAGCACCCAGGCCGCGTCTTCGACGTCGGGATCGCCGAGCAGCACGCCGTCACCATGGCCGCGGGTCTGTCCTTCTCGGGGATGCACCCGGTCGTCGCGATCTACGCCACGTTCCTCAACCGCGCCTTCGACCAGCTGCTGATGGACTGCGCCCTCCACCGTCAGGGCGTGACCTTCGTGCTCGACCGCGCGGGCGTGACCGGCACGGACGGAGCCAGCCACAACGGCATGTGGGACATGGCGCTGCTGTCCATCGTGCCGGGGCTGCGGCTGGCTGCCCCGCGTGACGGTGCCCAGATCCGACAGGCGCTCCGTGAGGCGGTCGACGTCGACGACGGCCCGACCGTGATCCGTTTCCCCAAGGGCACGGTCAGCGAGCCGATCCAGGCGGTCGGTGCCCACGGGACCGTCGACATCCTGCGCGAGAGCGAGACCCCGGACCTGCTGCTCGTCGCCGTGGGTGCGATGGCCGGCGTGGCGACCGCGGTCGCGGAGAAGCTCGGGGCGCAGGGCATCTCGGCCAAGGTCGTCGACCCGCGCTGGGTCCTGCCGATCAGCGACGACCTGCTGGAGCTGACCACCTCGGCGGGGGTCGTCGCGGTCATCGAGGACAACGTCGTGGAGAGCGGTGTCGGTGCAGCGCTCGCCACGCACATGCGGGCGGGCGGGGACCGTCGTCCGGTCTGGACCTACGGGATCCCGAAGGAGTTCCTGGACCACGGCTCCCGCGGACAGGTCCTGGAGCGCATCGGGCTCACCCCCGACACGATCGCCACCTCCCTGATCGACCGACTCCGCGACTGACGGCCGACCGTGTCCGGGACCACGCAGGTCGCGGCGGTGCTCAACCCGGCCGCCCCCCGCGCCTGGGCAGCGCAGGCCGAGCTCCACCGCGTATGCCGTGCGCAGGGCTGGCCCGATCCCGCCATCCACTACACGACGGTCACCGAGCCGGGTGCCAGCCAGACCCGCACCGCCCTCAACGAGGGCGCCGACCTGGTGGTGGTCGGCGGCGGTGACGGCACGGTCCGCGAGGTCGCCGGTGTCCTGGCCGGCACCGGCGTGCCCCTCGGCATACTGCCGCTTGGCACGGCCAACCTCTTCGCGCGCAACCTCGGACTCCCTCGGTCGCGGATCACCGAGATGGTGCGGGTCGCCCTGCTGGGCGGGCAACGGGAGCTGGACATCGGCCGCGCCACCTACGTCCAGCTGGGCCCCGCCGGCCCGGTCGAGTCCTCGCCGCACCACTTCCTGGTGCTCGTCGGCATCGGCCACGACGCCGCCACGGTGGCCGCCACGCGGCAGGACCTGAAGCGGTGGATCGGGTGGTTGGCGTACTTCGAGCCGGGCGCCCGCAGGCTGACAAAGCGGCTGCTGCCGCTGCGTGTCGAGGTCGACGGGGGACCGCGCGAGGAGCTGCGGGCCTGGAGCGTGCTGGTGGCGAACTGCGGGCTGATCCCCGCCGGCATCAAGGTCGTGCCGGACGCGGTGCTTGACGACGGCGTCCTGGATCTGGTCCACGTCGCACCGCCCACCGTCGTGCACTGGGCACCGATCGCCCTCAAGGGGCTGCTCGGGTGGAGCCGGGACGTCCCCGGTTTGGCCTACCGTCAGGCGGGCACCGTCAGGATCTTCAGCGAGCAGCCGGTGACCCTCCAGATCGACGGGGACCCCCACGTCGACGTGCTGGAGGTGGACTGCACCGTGCTGCCGTCTGCGCTGACCGTTCAGACGCCCCGGTCGGCCAGGGCCGGTGCGATCACGGAGCTCATGCGTGGTTGGGTGGGGCGCGATGCGGAGGCCCGGATCGTGCAGGAGCTGCGGCAGACGCCGCCTGAGGAGCTGGACCTCGTCCTGGCGGAGCTCGAGCTCGGCGCGCTGGTGCGCAAGGTGGACGACCGCCCGTTCGGACCTGACCACCGCAGTGCCCTGCTGGACCTGCTGGTGCGCGAGCGCCGAGGTCACCTCACCGTGCCGCGGCTCGCCCAGCTCGCGATCGCACTGCATCGGGGCCCCACGCCGCGCAGCCACGAGCGCGCGATCCGTGACCTCGTGCTCTCGCTGCACGGCGAGGACCTGAGGGACTTCAAGGGGCTGGTCAACAGCACCGGCAGCTACCACGACCTGGACCACCTGGTCTTCGACGACATCGAGGACGAGGAGGTGCGTGCCCAGATCCTGGACCACATCGCTGCCGAGGCCGGCGACAACCCGTCCGACGACCTACGCATCCTGTGCGACATCGACGACACGGTGCGCTCGATGCTGCATGACCGGCGCCACCCGCGAGGGGCCGTCTATCCGGGAGTCGTGGAGTTCCTACGGGCCCTGGACCACGGCGCGGCGAGCGTCCCGAGCAGTCCGGGCGACCTCACCTTCATCACCGCCCGGCCCAGCGATCCCCGGGGGCTCGTCGAGAGCTACACGCGCAACGGTCTGGCGGGCATCGGCCTTCCGCCTCACTCGGTGATGACCGGTCACATCCTCAACCTGGCGACGAAGGGGCGCATCGCCGAGCGGAAGATGGTCAACTTCGACCGGTCCCGCCGGCTGTTCCCCGAGTCGCAGGTCGTCTTCATCGGCGACAACGGGCAGGCGGACGTCGAAGTCGGCCGGTCGATGCTCGAGCGCGACCCGACGCACGTGCGGGCGGTCTTTATCCACAACGTCACCCAGGCCGACGAGAGCGTGCGTGAGGCGCTGGCAACCGAGGGCATCTGGCTGTTCGACACGTATGCCGAGGCAGCCGAGCGCGCGCACGAGCTGGGCCTGATCTCAGATCACGGGCTGGCAATGGTCCGGAGTGCGGTCGCGGCCGGATCCGCGGAGGGGGATCCGGACTGACCATCAGCTGAGGTCCGGCTCGCCCTCCGGCATCCGCGCTCGCAGGAAGGGCGAGACCGTCGGGATCAGGGCCGCGACGGCCAGTCCCAGGACGCATACCAGGATGGTCGACCGGTTGCCGTAGGTCACCGCGAACCATCCCGCCAGCGGAGCCGAGACCGTGATCGTGCCCCAGTTGAAGGAGCGGATCGTCGCGTTCATCCGGGCCCGCAGCCGGTCGGGCGTGGCCGCGTTGCGGTAGCTCATCTCGAGCGGCCCGCGCACGCCGTTGCCCACCCCGTACAACAGCTGCCCCGCGACGAGCACCAGCAGGCCCGTGCCGCCGGTGGGCGCCAGCGCCACGAGGACGAAGGCTAGTGGTGAGGTCCAGCCCGCCAGGCACACGACGAGCCCGAGGCCGAACCGCTCGGACAGCCGCGGCGCCAGCCCGGCGCCCACCACGCCGGACACCCCCGCGCTGGCCAGCACAAGACCGATAGCGACCGGGTCGAGCCCGAGCTCCTCGGAGGCGTAGAACACCAGGATCGTCAGGACCGCGGAGTTGAAGAAGAACCACGTGTGCAGGCCGACGGCGTACGGCAGCAACGTGGGGTGCTGGTAGACCCAGCGGGCTCCCTCGACGAGCTCCCTCCCGAGGTGGCGGTCCGCGGTGGAGGCTGGCGCCGGCTCACGGGCGCGGATCGTGGACAGGACCAGGGCTGACACG
>DATGRS010000091.1:0-9419 GCA_035303365.1 Ornithinicoccus sp. | reverse complement strand
GGCTGCGGCGCTGACGTTCCTGGTGATCGGCGTCCCCACAGACATCGTGGACACCCCGATCTTCGGCCGTGAGGTGCCGGTTCGGCCCTGGGAGCCGTGGGTGCTGCTCGGCACCAGCGTGCTCACCGGACTGTGGTTCGGTCTCCAGAGGGCGCGGCGCACGATTGACGCTGACGGCACCGCGCAGGGCGAGGACTCCAGCGTTCCGGCGTTCAGCGCGGCCGGCCTGGCACTGTTCGCCGTCGCCTGCCCGGTCTGCAACAAGATCGTCCTGATCGCGCTCGGCACCTCCGGCGCGCTGGGCGTCTGGCAGCCGCTGCAGCCGTGGCTCGCGGCTATCTCGCTGGTGGCGCTGCTCGGTGCGGTGGCCTACGCCGCCCGTCGCAGACCGTGCGCCGACGGTGCGTGTCGGGTGGCGGCATGAACGAGCTCCAGCTGCGGCAGCCCGTGCTCGACGTGGTGGCCCGCCACGAGCAGGAGGCACGAGCTGCCCTCGAAGCAGCGACGGGCGGTGGCCCGTTGTGCCGGATCGACGGTCGGGAGGCTCCGGTCAAGGAGCGGGAGGGCGCGGTCGCCGCCCTGGCTGACGTCCGTCGGGCACTGCTGGGCGGGGCAGACCCGGTTGAGGTGGCGTTGGAGCAGACCCGGACCAGGTGGTCGACCAGCTCAGGACCCCTGGCCAGGCGCCCAGGGTCCGAGGAGTATGCCGCGGGTGGCCTGGCCGCCCTGGCCGCCCTCGCGTGGGAGCTGGAGCACGTCGAGCACCCGGCAGCGGTCGAGCTCGTCGATGACGAAGGCCGCGTGCCGGCCGGGACGGTTGGGGCGATGCCGGTCACCGGAGCGACTGGCTCTGTTGTGCAGCAGGGCCGGTGGTCACGGCGGCGCCGGTTGGCCGCGCTCGGCCTCATGGCGGGGATGGTGGTGCTGGTCGCTGCGATGGTCGGGTGGCCGGTCGCTGACCAACCGCTGTGGTCAGCACTCACCGCAGGCACGGTGGTTGCCTCCTCGCTCACCCTGGCACTCTTCGTGCCGCAGCCCGGTGCGGGTTGGCGGCCGGACTTCGGGTGCACCCCGTGTGCATCGCTGGCCCTGCTGGCGGCTGTCGCTGGCCCGTGGCTGGCTATCGCGACCGCTCCAGAGGGCGGGTGGGCGGCCCAGGGCCTGGTCATCGCCGCGTTCGCCCTGGCGCGGCGGCTGACCGAGCCGCCGACCTGCAGCCCCTACTGACGGAGACCCCGCGCCGGCCGAGCAGGGATGGTTGACTCGGCGCATGGCCTCAGTCAGGTGGGACCCCAGCCGATACCTGCAGTATGCCGACGAGCGGGGCAGACCGTTCGTGGACCTGGTTGCCAGGATCCCGAGCGACGCCCAGTCGGTGGTCGACCTCGGCTGCGGGCCGGGTCAGCTCACCCCGATCCTTCGGGAGCGGTGGCCGACGGCCCGGATCACCGGACTGGACTCCTCGCCGGAGATGGTCGAGAGCGCGCGGCGCGACAACGAGGACCGGCTCACCAACTATGACGTCGTCGACGCGAGCCAGTGGGAGCCGCGCGAGCCGGTGGACGTGCTGGTCTCCAACGCGATGCTCCAGTGGATCCCGGACCACGCCGACCTGCTCCTGCCATGGACCGAGCACATTGCCCCCGGTGGGACGCTGGCCTTCCAGGTGCCGGGCAACTTCGACGCCCCAAGCCATCGGCTCCTGTGGGAGACCGCCGCGCGCCCGGCATACGCCCCGTTCGTGGCCGACCTCGGACCCCGGGCGGCCGCGCTCGACCCCGCCGACTACCTGGCTCGGCTCAGCCGACCCGGCTGGGAGGTCGATGCGTGGGAGACGACCTACCTCCACGTGCTCCAGGGCGAGAACCCGGTCTTCGAGTGGATCTCCGGGACGGGCGCCCGGCCGGTGCTGCAGGCCCTGCCCGACGGCATACGGGAGGAGTTCGTCGCGGACTATCAGGCCGAGCTGCGCGCGGCCTACCCGAGGCAGGAGTTCGGCACCGTGCTGCCGTTCCGGCGAATCTTCGTGGTGGCGCACCGCACCGGTTTGTAGAATTGACCCTCCACGGAGGGAGGCGACGTGACGGACCGGATCGCCGACTACGCGCTGGGGCTGCCCGGCGCCTGGCCCGACGAGCCCTGGGACGGGGACCGGGTGGCGAAGGTGGGGCGGGACGGCGCGGGGAAGATCTTCGTCTTTCTCGGCCACGACACGATCGGGCTGAAGTGCGGCACGCGCGAGGAGGCCGATGAGTGGCTCGAGCGCTATCCCGGCGACGCGAGCGTGATGGCCTACATCGGCCGGTCCGGCTGGAACACACTACGCCGGGCCGGGGCGATCTCCGAGGAGGAGCTGTGCGAGGCGGTCGCGGACAGCTACGCGATGGTGGTGGGCAAGCTGCCCAGGAAGCACCGCCCGGAGGGATGGGACCAATGAGTATGTCGAACGCCGAGTTCCCCGGTCGCGACCCGCGAGGCGAGGGACACCGGAGTGACGGCCCGCTGAGCGAGGCCGAGCTGGAAGCGCGGGAGCAGGAGCGGCGTGCGCAGGCGCAGCAGGCCCGCCCCAGGATGAACGTGCAGCAGATCCACTCGTGGGTGGACCTGGAGATCCAGCAGGCGCTGCGTCGGGGAGAGTTCGAGAACCTCCCGGGTGCGGGCAAGCCGTTGAAGAACCTCGAGAAGGACGACCCGGACTGGTGGGTGAAGGGGCTCATCGAGCGGGAGAAGCTCGACATGAGCGCCGCCCTGCCGACTGTCCTGGCGCTGCGCCAGGAGCGACGTGGCTTCCCCGAGTCGCTGGCCGGCATCGCTGACGAGGTCGCTGTGCGGGAGCGGCTCAACGACTACAACACGCGGGTGCTCGAGGACCGGCGCAAGCCGGTTGCTGGACCCGGCTCACCGGCGGTCGCGGGGCGCGTGGACGTCGAGGAGATGGTCGAGCAGTGGCGGGCGCTGCGAGCCGACCGCGAGCGGCGGATCACTGAGGTCACGGAGCCGGTCGAGGAGCCGGTCGCCGAGCCACGCGGTGCGCGCACCGGGCGGTCGGCGAGCACCGGTGCCCTTGCCGCCCTCGGCCTGCTGTTGATCGTCCTCGTCGTCTGGTGGGCGTTGTAGAGCGTCACGCCGCTAGCTCGGAATATTTTCCGCAAGTTCTCTGTTGGAAACTGCGTGGGCTTGGTCCCGCGAACGTGCCATGTCGCCCGGACGAGATCAGGGCGCCCATGGGGGATGGGTCCGATGGACAGAGCGCGTCGATGTGGAAGGCAGAGATATGCAGTTCAGCAAGGGTCAGGTCGTCGTCCATCCGCAGCACGGTCCCGCGACCGTCGAGCAGGTGACGAGCAGGGTTGTCCAGGGCGTGACCAGGCGCTATGTCAGCCTTGCCGTCCACGCCGACGGCATGACGGTGGCGCTGCCCGTCGAGGTGGCCGAGGAGGTCGGTGTGCGCCCCGTGATGGACCCCGCGCACGTGCGAGAGGTCCTGGGTGTGCTGGTGGCGGAGAGCGAACCGTTCGACAAGGTGTGGTCCCGACGCCAGAAGAACAACACTGAACGGCTCCGCAGCGGCGACCTGCCGCAGATCGCCGCCCTGGTCCGTGACCTGACGCGGCGCAACGACGAGAAGCCCATCTCCTACGGCGAGGGAAACCTGCTGCGGGAGGGCCTGGAGCTGCTGGCGGCCGAGCTGGCCATCGTCCTGGGCGTCAGCGAGGACCGTGCCGTCGAGCTGGTCGAGTCCGCCGTCCGCGATCGCGCGGTGCCGGAGCCGCTGGCCGGGGAGCTTCTTCTCGCGAGCTGAGACGCCGTCGGGTCGACCGGCGCATCCGCGACATGCTGGCTGGCAGCGACAAGAACTCGGTGCGCGTCCACTGACCTGACCGCCGGGTGTCGTGAGGGGGCGCGTTGACCCGGGCACTCGGCATACTGACCGACATGCCAGAGTCCAGCCAGCAGTGGTTCGACCGGGTGAGTGCAGCCATCGAGCGGGCCGGGTTCGTCGACTCCGACTGGCGCGAGTGGTCGTGCTGGCCCTTCGAGGGGGAACTGCGGCCCAAGCCGCTGCAGCCCCCGGCCGAGGAGACCCCGCGCAAGGGCGTCGGCGGTGCCGACTGCTTCATCTGCGAGAGGGTGAGTGCGGGAGACCGGTCCTACCTCGTCTGGGCGGACCAGCACGCGGTGCTCGGCGCTCCGGCGGAGCCGCGGGCGTTGCCGTTCGCCGCGTTCCTCATGCCGCGCGGCCACGCCGACCTTGCCGCCCTTCCGCTGGATGTCGCCGCGAGGATGGGCGAGCTGCTGACCTTGGTCGAGCGTGCGGCGACCGACGTCCTGGACATTCCGCGGGTCCAGGTGGCGCGCTGGGGTGACGGGCAGGAGCACCTGCACTGGTGGCTGTACGCGCGGCCGACCGGGATGCTGCAGCTGCGCGGCACGTTCCTGTCGCACTGGGACGACATCCTGCCGCCGCGGCCTGCCGACGTGCTGCGGGGAGACCTGGACCTGGTCGCCGCCCGGCTGGTCGAGCTGACCGGTGGAGAGGCGTTCCCCGCCTGAGGGCTCGGTGCGCCAAAGACGGGTGCTCGCGGCGGCCATAGGCTTTTGACGGTGATCGACCGCTGCGTGCGGAATCGCTACCAGAATGGGGGTGGGCGTGCGAGACCGCTACGAAAATGCGGGACGGGCGTGCGAGACCGCTACGAGAATGCGGGGTGGGCGTGCGAGACCTCTATCTTTTTGCGGGGGAGAGCCAGGGACGCAGAGCGTCGGCGGCGCGGGTGCCGTCGTGGTTGCGGCGGGACCAGGCCGGGCCGCGGGCCGCGATGGCCTGGTATGTCGCTCGGTCGGCGAGGATCTCCCGGAGGACCTCCTCGAGCGTGTCGGGGTCGGCCTCGAGGACCGGTGGCGGTTGGCCCATTGCGTCGAAGGCAGTCATCCGCTCGCGCACTGCAGGCAACAAGTGACCGACGACGAGCCGGCCAGCGGCCGTGGCCTCGGCCGTGAGGACCCCGGCGTTTCCGAGAACGATCTGGTCGATCACGATGTCGGCGTCCGCGAGGGTCTTGGGCATGTGCTCGTTGGGCACGCCCTGGAGTCGGCGGTAGCTCACCAGGCCCTCGGCCTCGAGCGAGTGAAGCACCCGTTCGACGGCCTCGGTGCCCTTCAGGCGGGGGTTCGTGGGTGCGTGGAGGACCACGGGTCGCCCCCGGTCAAGCGCCGGGGCCGCGTCCGGCCCACCACCGGCGGCAAAGCGGTCGACGTCCACCACGATCGGCAGCAGCGACGCTCCCGGGACGAAGTCGAGCATGTCGTGGGTAGACACGAAGACCGGACCGTCGAAAGCATCGACAACGGCCCGCGTGCGCTCCACGGTCGCCTGCATCCGGTGCCACCGCTCGTCCCACTCCTCACGGAAGGGAGAGTGCGGGTACGTCTCGGCGTGCCGGTGTAGGTCGCGCATCTCCGAACCGTGGATCAGCATCGCCACCCGGACGCCGTGCTCCCGCAGGAGCGGCAGGTCATCGATGGCCGTGCGGTCGAGGGGCTCGTCGAGGATCGCGCGGCCGGACTCGAGCAGGACGTGGGTCAGACCGAGGACCCGCTCACGGTGGGGGCGCATGCCCCGGAGCTGCGCCGCGCGGCTGAGGAACCAGTCGGTCCGGTAGCCGTAGGTCACCCCCGCGGAGCGGCGCTCGACGTTGAGGCTCTTCGCCGTCACGCCCGGCAGCGAGCCGGCCGCGGACGCCCAGCGCTGCGCCTGCCCGGCCGTATTCAGCGGGCCGATGAGCAGGCGGGTCGGCTCGTCCGCAAAGGCCGGCTGTGAGCGGACCTCATGCTCAGCCCTCCTGCGTAGCACCGCCTCGCCGAGCGACTTCACCGGGCCAGGCAACGAGCGATAGGCGCGGTAGGCCCACTGACCAGGTCCACGGGAGGCAGCCACGGAAGCACGATAGCCGCGGAAGTGTGGGTCCGGCCGATTAGGCTGGGGCCGCCCACGGGACAGGGGCGAAGACCCCGGCCCCGCGGCATACCCCAACCACCAACCACCTGGCCACGAGAGAGACGAGGAGCGGATGCTCGCCCTGTTCCGCACGGTGCGTGACCTGCTCGCCGTGCTCCCCGCGGGCACCCGCCGGTTCATCATCGTCTTCGCCGTGTTGCAGAGCCTGCTGGCGGTGCTCGACGTCGCGGCGTTGGGCCTCCTGGCGGTCACCCTCGCGCCGATGCTCACCGGCAACGAGATGACCCTGCCGGTGGTCGGCACGCTCAGCGAGCCTGGGGACTTCCGCAACATCCTGATCCTGGTCGGGCTGCTGATCGTCCTCAAGAGCGTCCTGGCGATCGGGCTGCAGTACTGGGCCACGCGCCGGTTCGCCCGGTTTGAGCAGGTGCTCGGGGCGCGGCTGCTGGAGACGACGTTCAAGGCGCCGTGGACCGAGCGCCTCACCCGCAACTCCAACGACCTGGTGCGCGCCACCGATGTCGGCGTGGGCGCGACGGTGGCCGGGGTGTTGATCCCGTTCGCCCAGCTGTCCGGTGAGCTGTTCACCTTCGTCGCGGTGCTCCTCGTGCTGGTGATTGCCGAACCTCTGCTGGCCACCGCGACGATCGTCTACTTCGGCATCGTTGCGGGGATCCTCTATGTGTGGGTCCTGCGCAAGGCAGTCAAGGCGGGACAGGACAACCGGAAGTACTCCAACAAGGCCGTGCGGCTGCTCGGCGAGATGGTGCACTCGCTGAAGGAGGTGACCCTCCGCAACAAGTCCGGTGAGGTGGCGGAGGTCGTCCTGGAGGTGCGCAAGCACGCCTCTGAGGCCCGTGCCAACAGGAGTTTCCTGGGAGCCATCCCGCGCTACGTCCTGGAGGCCGGGCTCATCGGGGGTCTGGGCATCGGCGGGGCCATCGGCTGGTTCCAGGCCTCGGCGGCCGGGGACCCGAACCCGGTCAATGGTGCGCTGGCCGCGGTCGCCCTCTTCGGCGTCGCGGGCTTCCGCATCGTGCCCTCGCTGACGCGCTTCCAGACGATCATGGCGCAGACCGGCGCGAACCTGCCGTTCGCCCAGGATGTGATGCGTGAGATCGAGCGGGGCCAGCAGTATGTCGCAGCCGAACGGGCCGCGGGCGACACCTCGCTGCCCGAGGGCGCGCACAGCCTGCGGCTGGAGCACGTCACCTTTACCTATCCGGGGGGCGAGACCCCAGCGGTTCGCGACGTCACCCTCGAGCTACCGTTCGGGCAGACTCTGGCGTTGGTCGGCGCCTCCGGCTCGGGCAAGACCACCCTGGTCGACATCATCCTTGGCCTGCTCGAGCCGCAGGAGGGGCAGGTGCTCGTCGGCGGCACCCCGCTGCCCAGGGTGCTGCAGGGCTGGCGCGCCCGCGTCGGCTACGTGCCGCAGGACGTGTCGCTGTTTGACGCGTCGGTGGCGCGCAACGTGGCGCTGTCCTGGAAGGACGACGAGGTCGACGAGGAGCAGGTGCGCAGGGCGTTGGCGCGCGCGCAGCTGCTCGATGTCGTGGAGTCCCGACCCGGCGGCATCCACGGCAAGGTGGGGGAGCGTGGGCTCAACCTCTCCGGCGGGCAACGGCAGCGTCTGGGGGTGGCGCGGGCGCTCTACACCGACCCGTTGGTGCTCGTCATGGACGAGGCCACGTCGGCCCTGGACACCTCCACGGAGGCTGCGGTCACGACAGCCATCCGGGAGCTGGCCGGCGAGGTGAGCGTCATCGTCGTCGCGCACCGCCTGGCCACCATCCGGCACAGTGAGCAGGTGTGCTTCATGCGCGACGGCGCGATGATCGCCAAGGGCACGTTCGACGAGGTCGTGGCCGCGGAGCCCGACTTCGCGCAGCAGGCCGCCCTGGCCGGGCTCACCGGGACCGCTGTCACGGAGGGTGGCGGCCGATGAACCTGCCCGTCCTGCCCGGCGTTGGGGGTCGGCGTCCGCGGGTCGCGATGCTCGTCTACAACGACGCACACGCCGACTCGCGGGTGCTCAAGACCGCCGCGTCCCTGCGGTCAGCTGGCGCGGAGGTGCGGATCTTCGCGGTGGCCCGGGCTCGGTCGGGGTATGCCGAGGGGCTTGATGAGGTGGGCGACGGCATTCCCGTGCATCGTGCCCCCGAGTTCGAGCTCGTGCGCTACGCACCCTGGGCCGTCGACCTGGCCCGGAGAATCCTGGGACGCACGTCACCGTCCGGAGCTGAGGCGTCCGCGCCAGTGTCGGGCGCGGACCTGGCTAATCCGTCGAACGCACCGTTGAGCCCGGAGACGCCCGCGCAGTCACCGTCGGCCGCCCAGCCCACCGTCGAGATCCCGACCTTGCCGGCGAGGCCCTCGGCCAAGGACCGTCTCCTCGTCGCCGCCAATGACGTCTGGCTCCGGACCTACCGCACGGCCAGCCTCGGGCTCTACTGGGCGGTGGCAGCCCGCGAGGCCCTTGACTGGGGACCGGATGTGGTCCACGCGAACGACGGCAATACCCTGGCGCCGGCCTGGTGGATCGCGACGCGCTCCGGTGCCCGCGTTGTCTATGACGCCCACGAGCTGTGGCGGCATCGCAATGTCCGCTCCGACCGTCCGATCGCGCCAGGCGTGGAGGCCGCGATCGAGACCCTCGTGATCCGGCGTGCGGCCGGGGTCATCACGGTGAGCCCATCGATCGTGCGTTGGCTCCAGGACGCCTATGACCTGCCCGAGGCGCCCTCACTGGTGCGCAACATCCCCCGCGCCGAAGGACCGATCGACCCGGCCCGCGGTCGGCTTCGGTTGCTGGCCGGGCTCGACCCGTCGACCCAGGTGCTGGCCTACGGCGGCCGCATCACGACCTCGCGCGGGATCGAGGAGACGCTCGAGGCCCTGGCACTGCTCCCGGACACCGTGCACCTCGTCCTGCTCGGCTATGGCGAGCCCGACTACCTGGCCATCCTGCACCGGCAGATCAGCGAGTTGGCCCTGCACGACCGCGTGCACTTCGTGGGCAAGGTTGCCTCCTCGGAGGTCGCCGAGGCGCTGGCGGACGCCGACCTGTCCGTCGTCTACGTCCGGCCGGTCTGCCTCTCCTACCGGTTCAGCCTGCCCAACAAGCTCTTCGAGTCGATCCACGGCGGTCTGCCGATCGCGGCGGCCGACCTCCCGGACACCGCCGCGTTGGTGCGTGAGCACGGCGTCGGGGAGATCTTCGACGCGCAGAGCCCGCAGGACATGGCCGACACGATCAGCACGATCCTGGCCGATCCGGAGCGCTACCGGGCGGCTGCGCGCCGGGCCGCGACCGAGCTCACCTGGGAGCACGAGGAGGCCGAGCTGCTCGCTCTCTACCGGCGGATCCTCGACCGGTCCAGGTCGTCCTGATGCAAGACCGGCAGAGTCTGCTGATCATCAGCCTGAGCACCCTGGTCGCCGACGCCCGGGTGCTCCG
>DATGRS010000090.1:0-9964 GCA_035303365.1 Ornithinicoccus sp. | reverse complement strand
CCGGGTGGTGTGACCGCTGGGGGCGGTGTCGAAGATGAGCAGCTCCTCCGGCTGTCGCTGCTCCACCACCTCGGCGATGCGCTCGAGGACGGCTGCCTCGTGCGTTCCGGGTGCCTCGCGCGCCAGCTCGAGGTGCTTGTCGACCTCACCCTGGAGGTGATCGGGCATGAGTCTGGTCAACGTGCCGCGGACGGCACGCAGGTGTTCGTCCGTGGTGCGGGCCGGGTCGATCTCCAGACCACGCAGCAGCGGAGCGAGCTCGACGGGGGTGTCGCCGACCCTGCGCTGCCACAGGTGTCCCAGGTTGTGGGCCGGGTCCGTCGAGACTACGAGGGTCGGGCGACCGGAGCGGGCCGTCGCCAGGGCGAGGGCGGACGCGACAGCGGTCTTGCCGACGCCTCCCTTGCCGCCGACAAACAGCACGTCGCGGCGGGAGGCGAGATCGGTGAGCAGGGGGGACATCAGGCTCCTGGGGAGGGCACGGTGCGCGGCTGGCTCAGCAGCACGAGAAGTGGTCGAGCGGTGACCGGTCCAGGCCCATCCGTCGGTGCCAGTCGTGGAACTGCTCGTAGACCACGGGCAGCAGCTCCACGGTGTAGTAGCTCACGGGGTTGGGGACCCCGAGCGCCTCCGCCATCACGATCACCATGAACAGGTCGTCCTCGTCCTGCTGGGCACGGGCGAAGGTGCGGCGGTAGGGACCTGAGTAGAAGTCGCGCAGCCCCGCAGCCACCTGGGAGAGGCGGCTGCGGGGCTGGCGGCGTATGTCGTTCATCGTTGCCCTGTCGGGCGTGACCGATCGATCAGTCGTGCGGCGGGTGGTCGCCGACGTGCTCGACCGACTCCGCCTGGGCGATGGCCGCGAGCTCGGCGTCGTCGTCGCCCGTGTAGTTGCGGGCCGCCTTCATCGCAGCGAAGGCCTCCACGATGACCCAGACGGCCGCCACCAGGATGACCACGTCCAGCACCAGCAGGAGCCAGTTCTGCTCGCGGTAGAACGTGCCGAGCTGGATGAACAGGGCGTAGATCGTCATCACGCCGACGAAGGCGAGCGGGATCAGGGCCGGGATCGCCGTCCGGCCACGACGCATCAGCATGATCGCGATGATCGCCAGGGTCAGCCCGGCCATCAGCTGGTTGGTCGTGCCGAACAGCGGCCAGATGAGCATGCCGCCGGAGCCGTCCGCGCCCGCACCGAAGGTGAGCGCCAGTGCGACACCCACGGCGATGACCGTGGCGACGCCCTTCTTGAGGACAACGCCCGCGATGTCACCGATCTCCTGGACGACATAGCGCTGCAGCCGCACCCCGGTGTCCATCGTGGTCGCCGCGAAGAGGATTGCCGTGGTCGCCATGATGGTCGCCGACAGGGACTGCGGCAGACCCATGCCGGCCTCGATGATCCGACCACCGCCCTGGACGAACGCGATGACTCCGCCGTCGTTGAAGGCCTGGTAGACGCCCTCCCAGTCGGCGAGAGTGCGGAAGCCCGCGGTCGTCGCGATGATGGCGCCCAGTGCCAGCAGGCCCTCACCGACGGCTCCGAAGTAGCCGACGAACCGGGCGTCGGTCTCCTTGTCCAGCTGCTTGGAGCTGGTCCCCGAGGACACCATGCCGTGGAAGCCGGAGATGGCGCCGCAGGCGATGGTGACGAACAGCAGCGGCACGAGGTTAGGCGTGCCCTCCGGGACGTTGCTGTTGTAGGCCGGGGCCACAATCTCCGGACGGGCCAGCAGGACCGAGCCGTAGAGGATACCCAGGGCGATGAACAGCTGCAGGCCGTTGATGTAGTCGCGCGGCTGCAGCAGCATCCACACGGGCAGCATCGAGGCGATGCCGGCGTAGACGAAGAGCAGGATGATCCAGGCCGCCTTGGCGTCCAGGCCCATCACGGTCTCGGGCAGCGCGAGCGGGACGTTGTCGCCGATCACGATGAGGGTGTACAGCGCGACCACACCGACGACCGACACCAGTGGCAGGCTCCACTTGTAGCGATAGATCGCCTGACCGACGAGGAAGGCGACGATGAGCGCGCCCCAGGTCGGGATTACTGCGGTCGGGGTCGCGATGAGCAGGTTGGCGATGACGACCGAGAAGGCTGCGTTGACCATGAGCAGCAGCAGGAAGATGACGACCAGGAACAGGTTGCGTCCCCGCGGGCCGATGTAGCGGCCGGAGAGCGCGCCGATCGACTGGCCGCGGTTGCGGATGGAGGCCCAGAGGGCTCCAAGGTCGTGCATCCCGGCGAAGAACACCGTGCCGAGGGTTACCCAGAGGAAGGCGGGCAGCCAGCCCCAGATGACGGCGATGGCCGGACCGACGATCGGTGCGGCTCCGGCGACGGAGGTGAAGTGGTGGCCCCACAGCACGTACTTGTTGGTGGGGACGTAGTCGACGCCATCTGTGAACTGGTGGGCCGGAGTCGGGATGGCGTCGTCCAGGGCGTAGATCCGACTGGCGAGGAACTTCGAGTAGAGGAAGTAACCGGCCAGGATCATGCCAACGCCGATCAGGGCGAGTAGCAGGGAGTTCATGGGCACCTCAGCGGTCCGGGGGGTAGATGCGGACACCATAAACCCTCCGCGAGGTTACTGATCAGTTCACGACAGTGACCAGTCAACGGGTTCCCCGCCCTGTGCGACGAGCAGCGCGTTGGCGCGGCTGAACGGTCGGGAACCGAAGAACCCGCCCCGAGCTGAGAGCGGTGAAGGGTGGGCGCTCTGGATCGTCGGGACGTCTCCGAGCGCTCCGGCGAGCGAGCGGGCGTCCCTGCCCCAGAGGATGGCGACGAGCGGACCGCCCCGGCCGGCCAGCGCCGCGATCGCCAGGTCGGTGACGCGCTCCCAGCCCCGGCCCCGGTGGCTCGCCGGTGCTCCCGGTCGCACGGTCAGCACCCGGTTGAGCAGCATGACGCCGTGCTCCGCCCAGGGCGACAGGTCGCCGGTGGTGGGGATCGGGACTCCGAGGTCGGCGCTGAGCTCGGCGTAGATGTTCTGCAGACTGCGCGGCACGGGACGGACCTCGGGCGCCACGGAGAAGGACAGACCGACCGCGTGACCGGGCGTCGGATACGGGTCCTGGCCCACGATGAGCACCCGCACCTGGTCCAGCGGCTGCTCGAAGACGCGGAGGATGTGCCGTCCGGCGGGAAGGTAGCCGCGACCCGCCGCCGCCTCCGCGCGCAGGAAGGCACCGAGCTCCCGGACCGTGTCCGTGGCCGGCGCGAGGGCGCGCGTCCACGAGCGGTGGACCAGATCCACCAGTGGCGTTGCGGGCGGGTTACTCACGATGCCCGAGTATGCCGCGTGCCCTGGCCGCGGCCCAGCACGGGCAGGACAGGGGCGACTCGGGCCGCCGGCGGCAGGTCGTAATGACAACGATGTCATTCGCGTCGTACAGTATGGGCCAGTCGGGTGGGCCGCCCGGCGTACGACGAGGACAGAAGGATCGCCATGGGAGCCGCACCGAGGTTCGACGGGGACGACGCGACCGTCGGGCTGACCGACCGCGACCGCCAGATCATCGACTTCGAGCGGCAGTGGTGGAAGTATGCCGGAGCCAAGGAACAGGCCATAAAGGACCTGTTCGACATGAGCGCGACCCGCTACTACCAGCTGCTCAACCGTCTCATCGACGCCCCTGAGGCACTGGAGCACGACCCGATGCTGGTCAAGCGGCTGCGGCGGATGCGGGCCCAGCGCCAGAAGTCGCGCTCGGCGCGCCGGCTCGGCATGGAGCTCTGAGCGCGGGCCGTCGGGGGCACCGAGACACGGATGAGGGCGGGCGGGACCGGATCGGTCCCGCCCGCCCTCTCGTGCAGCCCTGACCTGCCAGTCGGTGAGTGCTGTTTCGTCAGTGCCTGCGGATCTTCAGGAAGGCGCGGGGCTGGGTGGTGTCGCGCAGCGCCAGGCGGTTCTCCACCTCAAGGGTGTGAGTGCGCTCGACGTGCGCGTCCATGGCCACGTCGATGTCCAACGGATAGCACATGGCGGATCCTCCTCTCAGAAGCTCTGGGTCTGGTGGATGTCGTGGGTGGTGTCGGCCAGGTGGCCGACGACGATGTCGCCGCTGACGGTGCGCAGGCGGAGCTCGACGTAGGGCTGGCCCTCGGCGGGCTCACCCAGGGACTGCAGGCTGGACCGGACGTCGCCGGTCATCGTGTTGATGTCCGTCCAGGTGGGCAGCCCCGCAGCGACTGCCACGGAGAGGTCACCGGACGCGGTCCGTGCATCGACGCGTCCTCCACCCAGCCGGCCGATGGTGACGTCACCGCTCGCGGTCGTGGCGCCGACCCCGCGGACGGAGTCCTCGACCCGCACGTCCCCGGAACCACTCTTGGCGGTGACCGCTCCGCGTGCCGTGCCGATGGTCAGTGCTCCGCTCCCCGTGACGCACTGCACGTCGCCGCTGCTGGTGCCGATCCGGATGTCCCCGGAGCCGCTGCGGAAGACGGCGTCCCCGTTGGTTGTCATGATCTCCAGGTCTCCGGAGCCGGACGTCACTGTGAGGGCGCCGACATCCTCCAGCCGGTTGTCACCAGAGCCTGAGCGAAGCTGACAGGTGCCGAGGACGCCGGTCGCGAGCAGGTCGGCGGAGCCCAGCTTGGTGGTCAGGCTGCTTCCCTTCGGCGCACTGATTCGGACGTCCAGCTGGCTGCTGCCGAGGCTGAACGAGAATCCATGCCGGGAGCGTGGCCCGATGACCGCGATGGTGTTGCCGTGCTGCTCGACGGTGGTCTCCTCCGATCCCTTGCCGGTGACGGTCACGAGCGTGCGGCCATTGGTCTCGCCTGCGGTGATCTCGACCCGACCGCTGCCGATCTCGATCGCCAGCTCGGGGGGATTCGGTGTCTCAAAGGTGTGGTCCATGGGTGCGTCCTCGGTCTCGTGGTGTCTGCGGTTGATGAGTCGGTGATCCCTCAGGACCAGCCGGTCATCCGGCGGCCGGGCACGCCGGGAGGCTTGGGAGCACCGGGTGGGGAGGGGTAGTCGAACCGCACCCCGTGGCCCCGCAGGTTGATGCGCAGGCCTCCGGACACGGCGTCGCGCACCGCGTCCACCAGCCAGCTGTTCAACGACTGGCCGACCTCCGCAGCGAGCTCCTCGGCACGCAGCTTCAGCCCCTCTGGCAGACGGAGCGTGATCCGGATCTGGTCACCGCTCTCGTCGATCGGCTCCGGCTCCGCATCCTGGGGGTGCGTCTCCTCGGGGCCCTGCGGGGAGCCGACCCCGTCGAGGACGAACTCCAACGAGCGACCGCGCAGGCGGGTCTCGATGCTTCCTGACGGAAGTTCGGTCGTGATCTCGGCTGCGGCGTCGGTGAGCGCCTCCAGCAGGACGAGACGAACGGCAGGGTCGACAGCCAACAGCACTCGCTGGGCCGCCGCGACGACCTCCGGTCCGCCCAGGTCGGTGGCCGCGGCAACCTCGGCACGAAGCCGCTCGACATATGTGGTGAGTTCCATGACGTCAACAATGACACCATTACGGTGTCATTGTCAACACCATTGTGGTGTCGCACTCGATGGATCTGACGCAGTGGTGACGGCCGGGCAGTGTCACAGGCAGTGGCCAGGTCTGCCCGAGGCCCGGTCGGCGGCTCCGGCCAAGGTGTGCCATGTCACACAACCGTTTTGTGGCGTCCCGTGACTCGCCTACGGTTGGCCGCATGCCAACGCCGTCATTCGGGGAGATCGCGCCCGGAATCTATGTGCGTCGGCACTCGGAGCTGGATCTCAACTGCGGCCTGGTGGTGGGCTCGGCGCGGGTGCTGGTCATCGACACCCGCAGCACCGCAGCCCGTGGCGAGGAGCTGGCGACCGCAGTGCGGGAGGTCACTCCTCTCGAGCAGGTCGTGGTCAACACGCACGCTCACTACGACCACTGCTTCGGCAACGCGGCCTTCCGCGACTCGCAGATCTATGGGCACGTCCTGGCCGCCGAGAGCCTTCAGCGCAGCGCCGAGCACCAGCGCAGCCAGGTGGTTGAGCACCTGCGGCGCACGGACCGGCCCGAGCTCGCGCAGACCTACCTGGACACCGAGGTGGTGCCGCCGTTCTACCTCGTCGAGGAGGACACGCCGATCGACCTCGGCGACCGGACGGCATACCTGATCTTCGGTGGCCGGGCGCACACCGACCACGACCTCGTCGTGGCCGTGCCGGATGTGGGGGTGGTCTTCTGGGGCGACCTGATCGAGCAGGGCGCGGACCCGGCGATGGACGACTCGTTCCCGCTGGAGTGGGGGCCGACCCTGACCCACCTCGCCGACCACCCGCACGTCCGCGACGCGCAGCTGTGCATCCCCGGGCACGGCGAAGTGGTCGATCCCTCGTTCCTGCTCGACCAGCAGCGGTCGCTGTCGGCGCTCGCGGCCGAGCTCGAGGGCGCCCTGCTCAGCGGCGTCCTGGACGTGGACGGGCTGGTGGCCAAGACCCGGGGCCTCGGCCTCCAGAACGAGACGTTGCGGCACGCCGCCGTGCGCGCACTGGAGACCCGCTCTAGCGCGACGGGGAGCAACGCAGCACGATAGGCCCATGAGCAACGACGCCACGACACCGAGCGCAGCATCCACCGGACCGGATGAGTACCGGGCCCTGGTCCGGGAGAGCCTGGCTGATCCGGAGGCGTTCTGGGGGGCGGCGGCACAGGGACTGACCTGGATCCACCGTCCGCAGACCGTCCTGGAGGACCGGGCTCCGTTCTACGACTGGTTCCCGGACGGGACGCTCAACGTGTGCTTCAACGCGCTCGACCGGCACGTCGTGGACGGCCGCGCCGACCAGACGGCCCTGATCTACGACAGCCCCGTCACCGGCACCCAGCGCCGCTACACCTACGCCCAGCTGCTCGACGAGGTGGCGCGATGCGCCGGGATGCTGCGACACCTCGGCGTCGCCAAGGGTGACCGCGTCGTGGTCTACATGCCGATGATCCCCGAGGCCGTGATCACCATGCTGGCGTGCGCGCGCATCGGGGCGGTGCACTCGGTGGTGTTCGGCGGCTTCGCCCCGGCGGAGCTCGCGGCCCGGATCGAGGACGCCGAGCCCGTCGTGGTCGTCTCCGCCTCGTGCGGGGTCGAGCCGAGCCGGGTCGTGGAGTACAAGCCGATGCTGGACGAGGCCCTGCGCCGCTCCAGCCACCAGCCGCAGCACTGCGTGATCGTGCAGCGTGAGCAGGCGCCGGCCGAGATGGGTGAGCGCGACCTCGACTGGAGCGTGGTGATGCGCCCCGACGCGATCCAGCCCGCCGAGTGCGTGCCGGTCGCCTCGACCGACCCGCTCTACGTCCTCTACACCTCGGGAACCACGGGCAGGCCCAAGGGGATCGTGCGGGACAGCGGTGGCTATGCCGTGGCCCTGCGCTGGTCGATGACCAACCTGTATGGCGTGCAGCCCGGGGAGACCTGGTTCTGCGGCTCGGACGTCGGCTGGGTGGTCGGGCACTCCTACATCGTCTACGGCCCGCTGCTGGCCGGCGCGACCACGATCCTCTACGAGGGCAAGCCCGTCGGGACGCCGGACGCAGGCGCCTACTGGAGGCTGATCGCCGAGCACGGCGTGGTCGCGGCCTTCTCTGCCCCGACGGCCATCCGCGCGATCAAGAAGGTGGACCCGGGCGGCTCACTCCTGGCCGATCACGACATCTCCTCGTTGCGAACGCTCTTCCTGGCGGGCGAGCGGCTCGATCCCGACACCTGGGAGTGGGCCACGGAGGCACTGGACATCCCGGTGATCGACAACTGGTGGCAGACCGAGACCGGGTGGCCGATCACCATCAACCCGGTCGGGATCACGCTACTGCCGATCAAACCGGGGTCCTCCGGCCCGGCCACGGTGGGCTACGACGTGCGGGTCCTCGGCCCGTCCGGCCAGCAGGTCGAGGCCGGCGTGGAGGGTGCCATCTGCATCAGGCAGCCGCTCCCGCCGGGGACGCTACCGACCCTGTGGCGGGATGACGAGCGCTACGTCTCCTCCTACCTCTCGGCCTATCCGGGCTACTACCTCACCGGTGACGGCGGGTACATCGACGAGGACGGCTACCTGTTCGTGATGGGCCGCACCGACGACGTGCTCAACGTCGCCGGCCACCGGCTCTCCACCGGGTCGCTCGAGGAGGCACTCGCCGGGCACCCGGCGGTGGCCGAGTGTGCGGTGATCGGCATCCGGGACGCGCTGAAGGGCCAGGTGCCGCGGGCGCTCGTCGTCCTCAAGGCCGGCATCCACCCCGATGAGGACGGCATGCAGGCTCTCCGGGACGAGCTGGTCGCCCGGGTCCGCTCAGAGGTGGGAGCCGTCGCAGCCCTTCGGCAGGTGGACATCGTCGATGCGCTGCCGAAGACCCGGTCGGGCAAGATCCTGCGCAAGACCATGCGTCAGATCGCCGACGGCGACGAGGCACAGGTGCCGAGCACGATCGAGGACGTGTCGGTGCTGGACGGCCTGCGCGGGGTGCTGTCCGCCGACTGACAGCGCCACCGATTGGCACTGCGCCGGCCAGCAACCTGCCGGCCAGCAGCGCGCCAGTCAGCAGCCGCCGGCCGCACCCCAGTCGGCGCCGGCCGCACTCCGGCCCGCTGGCCGGCGCCCCGCTCATGCCAAGTTGCCGTGCTCCGGGGATCGACGGCACGCCATACGCATTTGCACTCGGACCCCCCGAGTGCTAATCATTGACTTAGCACTCGACCCATGAGAGTGACAACGACCGACCGTTCGAGGGTCGGCCGCGCCGGTGCGACGTGAGCCTGGTGTGAGCCGGTCCAGCCGTCGCGGGCGAGCGGCCGGTCACCACCCCGTTCAGCGTGTGGGAGGAACCACCCGAATGGCTAAGACCATTGCTTTCGATGAGGAGGCCCGTCGCGGGCTCGAAAAGGGTATGAACACCCTGGCCGATGCCGTGAAGGTCACCCTCGGCCCCAAGGGCCGCAACGTCGTCCTGGAGAAGAAGTGGGGCGCGCCGACCATCACCAACGATGGTGTGAGCATCGCCAAGGAGATCGAGCTCGAGGACCCCTACGAGAAGATCGGCGCCGAGCTGGTCAAGGAGGTCGCCAAGAAGACCGACGACGTCGCCGGTGACGGCACGACGACGGCAACCGTGCTGGCCCAGGCCATGGTCCGTGAGGGCCTGCGCAACGTCGCGGCCGGCGCCAACCCGATGGCGCTCAAGCGCGGCATCGAGCAGGCCGTCGACGCGGTGACCACCGAGCTGCTGGCCATGGCCAAGGATGTCGAGACCAAGGAGCAGATCGCGCAGTCCGCGTCGATCTCCGCGGCCGACACCGAGATCGGCGAGATGATCGCCGAGGCCATGGACAAGGTCGGCAACGAGGGCGTCATCACCGTCGAGGAGTCCAACACCTTCGGCCTCGAGCTCGAGCTCACCGAGGGCATGCGCTTCGACAAGGGCTACATCTCGCCCTACTTCGTCACCGACACCGAGCGCATGGAGACGGTCCTGGAGGACCCCTACATCCTGGTGCTCAACTCCAAGATCAGCGCGATCAAGGACCTGCTGCCCGTCCTGGAGAAGGTCATGCAGTCCGGCAAGCCGCTGGCGATCATCGCCGAGGACGTCGAGGGCGAGGCCCTGGCGACCCTGGTGGTCAACAAGATCCGTGGCAACTTCAAGTCCGTCGCCGTCAAGGCTCCGGGCTTCGGTGACCGCCGCAAGGCCATGCTGGCCGACATCGCGATCCTCACCGGCGGCCAGGTCATCTCCGAGGAGGTCGGCCTCAAGCTGGAGACCGCGGAGCTGGACCTGCTGGGTCACGCCCGCAAGGTCGTCGTCTCGAAGGACGAGACCACGATCGTCGAGGGTGCCGGTGACGCCGACGCCATCGCCGGTCGGGTCAACCAGATCCGCGCCGAGATCGACAACTCGGACAGCGACTACGACCGCGAGAAGCTGCAGGAGCGCCTGGCCAAGCTGGCCGGCGGTGTCGCGGTCATCAAGGCCGGCGCCGC
>DATGRS010000089.1:0-2006 GCA_035303365.1 Ornithinicoccus sp. | reverse complement strand
CGGATGTCCCCGGCCTCGTCCGAGGACTCCTCGGACATGTCGTTCTCCTCGGCCCGCCGGTGGATCCGCGCCGACTCCTCGTCGTCCTCGAGGAGGTCGTCGCGCCCCAGCTGCCAGGCGCGGTGCGCGAGCGCCAGCACGAAGGCCGTCATCGCGAGCGTGATCACGATGGCGGTGAGCACCAGGGCCTGCGGGATCGGGTCGGCCATGGGTCCGCCGTCGCTGTCCCCGAGGATAGGCACCTCGCCGGCGGGGCCACTGGCGACCATGAACATCAGGTTGATCCCGTTGCCCATGAGGAGGAAGCCGACGAGGGCACGGACGATGGAGCGGGCGAGCAGCAGGTAGACGCCGGTGCCGATGAGGGTGCCGGCGACGAGGACGAGGGTGATGTTGGGGCTCATTGGCTCTCCGTCGCGATCTGCTCGTCCAGCGCGGACCCGAGGCTGCGCAGGATGTCGAGCATCAGCCCGACCACGACGAGGTAGACGCCGATGTCGAAGAGCAGCGAGGTCACCAGGTGCAGGTCGCCGATGAGTGGGACGTGCAGGTCCACGATCCAGGTGCGCAGCGGCGGCGATCCGCGCAGCATGGGCAGGATGGCGGCGCCCGCGGCGATGAACAGGCCCCCACCGAGGAGGAGACCAGGCATCACCGGGAGCGCCACACGCAGCTCGTAGCCGCGGCCGGCCAGGTAGCGCAGCGCCAGCGCCAGACCGGCGACCAGGCCGGCGGCGAAGCCGCCGCCGGGGGCGTTGTGGCCGCTGAACAACAGGTAGATCGACCACAGCACGATCGTGTGGAAGACCAGGCGGGTGACCACCTCGAAGATCGTGGAGCGCCGGCTCGGGTCCAGCTCCTGCGCCGCGACGATCCAACGCTGTGCGCCACTCTCCTCGGTCGCGGAGGTGGGTCGGTTGCGCCAGGTCGCCCGCAGAGCGCGCCGCGCCCGGACCACCGCGTCCTGCTTGAGGAAGATGAGGCTGGTGACGCCGGTCGCCGCGGCCAGCACCACCGACAGCTCGCCCATGGTGTCCCACGCCCGGACGTCGACGAGGATCACGTTGACGATGTTGTTGCCGCCGCCATACTCCTTGGCGGTCTCCGCCAGGCCCACCGCCGAGGGTGCCTGGGACCGGACCGCTGACGCGGTGACCGCAACGGCGGCGAGCACCGCGCCGACCGCCACGCCCAGCGCCGCACGAAGACGGCGGGTCAGCACCGTGGGGTCGTCCGGGAAGCGCCCCGACAGACGCCGCAGCACGAGCACGAACACGACCAGGGTCACGGTCTCGACCAGCACCTGGGTGAGCGCCAGGTCGGGGGCACCGTGGAACAGGAAGAGCATGGCCGTCCCGTAGCCGGTGACACTGACCAGGAACACGGCCCGGAGCCGGCGCCGGGCACGGGTGGTGGCGATGGCGGCGACGATCACGACGATCCCGACGCCGACCTGCTGCGGGCTGTCGAACCACCGGAGGCTGTCGGGCCAGGTGGCCCCGCGCAGGAACTGGACGGCGGGCAGCGTCACCAGCACCATCAGGATGATGGCCAACAGCGACGGCAGCGAACCGCGCTGGAAGCCGCCGGTGACCTCCAGCGCCAGCCGGTCCACGCCGCGGACGACGAGCTGGTAGGTGCGGCTCGCCTCGAACGGGAAGTGCAGGCGGCGCTGGAGCATCGCGATCCTGGCGTTGCCCAGGAACAGGAGGGTCCCCGCGATCCAGATGCCCACCGATACCCAGAGGGCCGGCACGAAGCCGCTCCACAGCGCCAGGTGCGACTCGTAGCCGCTGTCGTAGACCTGCGTGTAGGGGGTGAAGATCTTCTCCACGGCGGGAGAGAGCACGCCGATGACCAGGCCTGCCAGGCCGAGCACGCCGGGAACCGCCACCAGGAGCCACTGCGGCTCGTGGGTCACCTTGGTCACCTGGCCGGCGTCGCCGGCCAGCACCGGGTCCTTGCGCGCGAAGGCGCCCCACACGAACCGGGCGGTGTAGCCGAAG
>DATGRS010000088.1:0-2852 GCA_035303365.1 Ornithinicoccus sp. | reverse complement strand
GCATAGTCGGCACGGTCGGTCGGGAGCACCAGCGAGCGCGCGAAGGCGCGGCGCAGGTCGCCGGCGTGGTCCTGGCGCACCGCGTCGACCTGGCTGGCCCAGTACTCCTTGCCCTTCGGGTGGACGATCGGGGCAGGGTCGAGCAGGACAGCTCCCGCGGGCTGCCACGAGGGCACCGGTGGAGCCGCGAGGGTCGCGAGCGCCACGAGAGCACCCATGCTGTGACCGATCACGACGGGCGACCTCAGCTGGGCGGCCTCACAGACGGCGACGACGTCAGCGGCGAACTCCTCGATCGAGGTGGCCAGGCTCCCGCGCGGCGGGGGCAGGTCCTGGTCCGGCCGGCGCAGGCCGGTGCCGGCCGACCCGTCCTCCTCGGACTCCTGGCTCTGCCCGTGACCCCTCAGGTCCATGGTGACGACGCGGTGGGAGCGCTCGAGCTGCTGCTGCAGGGGTGCCATCACGGTCCGGTCACAGCACCAGCCGTGGACCAGGACGAGGTCGCGGGTGCCAGGATCGGTCGGTCCGGACACGGCATACGAAATCGGCGCACCGGAGGCGAGCTGTGGGGACATGTCCGCATCCTCCCACTGCCGGTGGTGCGCCATGTCTCTTCCGGACGCCGGTCGGGGTGTCCAATGACACATGCTCTGGGCTGGGGTGGGGGCGCTCCCGCCGGTAGCCTCTGGGGGATTCCTGTGTCTGCGAACAAGGACGGCGTATGCGTATCTCGGTGATCGGAACGGGCTACCTCGGGGCGGTGCACGCTGCGGGGATGGCCGAGCTCGGCTTCGACGTGGTCGGGGTCGACGTCGACGCCGCCAAGATTGAGACGCTGAGCCAGGGCAGGATGCCCTTCTACGAGCCAGACTTCGAGCCGCTGCTGCAGAAGCACGTGGGGCAGGGGCTGCGGTTCACCACCGACATGGCCGAGATCGCCGACGCCGACGTCCACTTCGTCTGCGTGGGCACCCCCCAGCGGCGCGACAGCCCGGCCGCCGACATGACGGCCGTCGACACCTCCATCGACGCGATGATCCCGTTCCTCAAGGACGGCTCGCTGGTCGTCGGCAAGTCCACCGTCCCGGTCGGCACCGCCGAGCGGCTGGCCGAGCGCATCGAGGTCGCCACCCCGGAGAGCGTGACCGTCGAGCTCGCCTGGAACCCCGAGTTCCTGCGCGAGGGCTTCGCCGTCCAGGACACCCTGCACCCCGACCGCCTGGTCTTCGGTGTCAACGGCGACAACGCGGAGACGACCCTGCGTGAGGTCTACGCGCGGACCATCGAGGTCGACCAGACACCGGTCGTCGTCACCGACCTGCCCACCGCCGAGCTGGTCAAGGTCGCTGCCAACTCCTTCCTGGCGACGAAGATCTCCTTCATCAACGCCATGGCCGAGATCGCCGAGCTGACCGGCGCGGACGTCACCGAGCTCGCCGACGCCATCGGCTACGACGAGCGGATCGGCCGCAAGTTCCTCAACGCCGGGGTCGGCTTCGGGGGTGGCTGCCTCCCCAAGGACATCCGCGCGTTCAGTGCGCGCGCCTCCGAGCTCGGCGCGGGACAGTCCGTGGCGTTCCTGAACGAGATGGACGCCATCAACCTGCGCCGCAGGGACCACGTGGTCAACCTGGTGCGCACTCACCTGGGGTCCCTGGCCGGCCGCAGGGTCGCCGTGCTGGGCGCCGCCTTCAAGCCGAACTCGGACGACGTCCGCGACTCCCCTGCGCTGTCTATCGCCGGCCAGCTGCACCTGTCCGGGGCCGAGGTCCACGTCTTCGACCCGAAGGCGATGGCCAACGCCGCCAAGGTCTTCCCCACGCTGCGGTATGCCGAGTCGGCCACCGAGGCGATCAAGGGCGCCGAGGCGGTGCTGCACCTGACGGAGTGGCCCGAGTTCCGCGAGCTCGACCCGACGGAGATCGGTGAGCTGGTGGCCAACAAGCTGGTGATCGACGGGCGCAACGTGCTCGACCGCGACGGCTACCGCCAGGCCGGGTGGACCTACGTCGGCCTCGGCCGGCCGTAAGCACCTTCCTGCCTCCCTCTACGACCAACCGTGCGGTGGCGACACCTCGCACACTCCGCGCTAGATCGGGCTGGGGCCCTTCCCCGCGGCAGCTTCGAGTGCGGCGATGAACTGTGGCGACACGCTCTCCCAGTCGTAGCTCTCTGAGGCCACCCGATGGCCCGCCCGTCCCAGCTCCACCGTCCTGGCCGGGTCACGGTGCAGCTCGAGCACGGCGTCGACCGTTGCGGCCACGTCGTTGAACGGCACCAGGATGCCCGCGCCGGTCCGCTCGAGCAGCTCCTTGGGCACGGGCAGCGGGGTGCTGATGGCGGGGACCGCATGGGCCAGGTACTCGATCACCTTGGTGGGCATCGAGTGGCGGAAGTTGGCCTCGTCATGCAGCAGCGAGAGACCGGCCAGGGCACCGTCCAGCATCGGCAGCGCCAGGTCGCTGGGGACGAAGCCGTGCCACACGACGGCCCCCTCCTTCGCCGCGTGGCGCAGCGCGGGAGCAGCCTCCCCGTGCGCCGGTCCGATGACGTGCACCTGGACCTTCCCGTTGGTCGCGGCCTGGAGGTGGTGACCCACCTCGATGAGCTCCTGCGACCCGCGCTCAACCGTGAGGCTGCCCAGATAGACCACGCGCTGACGACCGTCCTCGTCGAGCCGGCCGGGCAGGACCGGTGAGGAGGGCACCCGTGTGGTGTTCGGCACGACGGGATGGGTCTGCCGGAACCGATCGGCATACTCGTGCTCGGCCAGCAGGAGCGGCATCCGCCCCTCCGCCCAGCGCTCGAGCCGCCGGACCCCCCACGCTGCCGGCGAACGCAGCGCGTCGGGC
>DATGRS010000087.1:0-2841 GCA_035303365.1 Ornithinicoccus sp. | reverse complement strand
GGCCGAGCTTGGTCGACGACGACCTGACTCAGCGCTCCAAGATCTCCAGCACGCGGTCGAGCTTGGTCTCGAGCGTCTCAAACCGGGCATCGTGCGCCTCGAGCTTGCCCTCGATCCTGCCGAACCGGGCATCGTGCCCGGCCACACTCGCCCTGATCGCAGCGATGTCCTCGGTGATCTCTGCGAGCCGGTTGGTGTGTCGACCCTGTGTCGTACTGATCTTGAAGATCAGCTCGTAGATGGCGTGCACATCGTTGTCGAGCTGCCGGACCTCCTGCTCGATGCTCCCGACGTCATGTCGACGACCCTAGGCCACCCGACACGTGACGATCCAGCCCCCGCGCTCAATCTGTGGACAACGGGCGGCGGGCGACATACACCCATTCACCGCCAGGCCGGTCGGGCGCGTCCCGGACGTCCATGACCTCGAAGCCAGCCGCGTGCAGGGAGGCGTCCAGCTCCTCCCGGGAGCGGAAGCGCAGCGTCGACGTCGACACGATGTCCTCCCCGTCGGGGAAGAGGTTGTGCGCGTCAAACGTCACGAGCAGCGGGTCCTCCTGCATGTCGGTGACCTCGTACCACTCGGTGACGGCGCCGATGCCGGGCACCTCCGTGGTGCTTCGCGCAGCCGTCCAGGACTCCCAGGCTCGACGCCCCGGCACCCGTGTCTCGAAGACCAGGTGCCCGCCCGGCCGCAACGCCGTGCGAACGCCGCGCAGCGCCGCGTCCCAGCCCACGTCGGTCAGGAACACCTGCGCCACGTTCGCCGTCATCGTCGCAACGTCGACCTGCATCGGAGGCAGGCTCGTCGCATCGCCGTGGATCCAGGTGACCCGGTCGGCCAGCGGCTTAGCGCGGGCCACGTCAAGGCTGGCCCCTGCCGGGTCGACACCAGTCACCGCCAGTCCGCGCTCGGCGAGCATCACGGCGAACGTCCCGGTCCCGCACCCGACGTCCAGCACCGAGCCCGCGCCGAGCTCGGTCACGAGATCGGCGTAGACCTCGAGGTCGGAGCGATCCGGGTCGAGGACGTCATACAGCGCCGCGAGTCGTGGGTCGTCAGAGGCTGCGTCTGGCACGGCTGCACCCTAGGCACCAGGCCACGGGCATCGCCACCGGTTTCGTCCTGCTGTGTATGCCGGCGGGCTGGTCGACCGTCCCACCCGGCCGGCCAGCCCGGGCGGCACATCTCAGGCCTCGTCGCCCTGGGACAATGGGGTCTTGAACCGGATCATGTTGCCGGCCGGGTCGCGGAACGCGCAGTCGCGCACGCCGTAGAACTGGTCCGCGGGCTCCTGCAGCACCTCCGCGCCGCTGGCCTGCACCTTCTCGAAGAGCGCGTCCACGTCACCCACCTCGAAGACGAGGGACGACAGGACCCCCTTGGCCATGAGGTCGGCGACGGCGGCCTGGTCGGCCTCGCTCATCGGCACGCCGAACGCCTTGTAGTCCTGGATGACGATCTCGATGTCCGGCTGACCGGGTGGCGTGAAGGTCAACCAGCGGAAGTCGCCCTGTGAGACGTCCTGGTTCACCTCCAGGCCCACCGCGTCGCGATAGAAGCCCATCGCGGCGTCGACGTCATCGACGATGACGAAACAGTTGTTGAGGATGGGGCTCGTGGTCTTGGTCGTGGTGTCCATGTGCCACACGTTAGGACGGCCCGGGCTCCTCGCGCTTCTCCGTTCCTGACCGAGCGCGTGTGGGCCGCGTCGCGTGCTTGACGAAGCAGCCGGGGATGCCGATGAGCCCGTCGTGGCTGCGCGCCCGGTAGGCACTCGGCGTCTCCCCCACGAGCTCGGTGAACCGGGCGCTGAACGAGCCGAGGGAGGTGAACCCGACCGCCATACACACGTCGGTGACACTCTGGTCGCCGAACCGGAGCAGCGCCATCGCCCTCTCCACCCGCCGGGTCATCAGCCACGAGTACGGCGTCTCCCCGAAGGCCTCCTTGAAGCTGCGCTGGAAGTGCCCGACCGACATGAGCGCCTCGCGCGCGAGCCGGGGGATGTCCAGCGGCTCGGCATACTCCCGGTCGATCAGGTCACGGACCCGGCGCAGCCGGATCAGGTCCTCGCGGTCCACCGGGCCAGGATGCCACGGCACTGCGGGCGTATGCCGTGGCGCCGGCTCGCGGTCGGGTCGCCGTGGGCGGACCCCACCATCCGCAACGCACACCCACCATCCGCAACTTAGAGCGCCTTAGGTCTCTTGAACCCGGTTAGATCCGGCTCCAAGAGACACAAGCCGCTCCAAGTGGGGTCCTACAACCGCCACGCGCGTCCGGACGCCACGTGACCGGCCACCGGCCAGCGCTAGAGCCAGCCAGAGCGCTTGAACGCCCGGTAGAGGAGCCCACACACCAGAGCCATGAGGCCCAGGACCACCGGATAGCCAAGGGTCCAGTCCAGTTCTGGCATGTGCTCGAAGTTCATGCCGTAGATGCCGGCCACCATCGTCGGCACGGCCGCGATCGCCACCCACGCCGAGATCTGACGCATGTCGTTGTTCTGCTGGATCGAGATCTGGGCCAGGTGGGCGTTGAAGATGTCTGCCAGCAGCCGGTCGTAGGTCTCGATGTGGTCGGTGACCCGCAGCAGGTGGTCGCTGACGTCGCGGAAGCGCAGCCGTAGCTCCGGGGACTCGATCGGCCCACCGTCGCTGGCGAGCCACTCCACGTGAAGGCCCAGCGGGGCGGCAGCACGGCGAAACTCCAGCACCTCGCGCTTGAGCCGATAGATCGCCCCGGAGTGTGCGGTGTCGTTGCTGCCGAACACCGACTCCTCGATGGTCTCCAGGTCGGCGGCCACCTCGAGGTCGATCTCCAGGTAGGTATCCACG
>DATGRS010000086.1:0-2367 GCA_035303365.1 Ornithinicoccus sp. | reverse complement strand
ACCGAGCTGGTTGGCGTAGGAGAAGGAGTCCTCCAAGAGCTTCATCACCGGGATGACGCCGAAGGACTGGTTCTCGATCCGCTTGATCGGCGCGCCGGCCTCGCGCAGGTTCGTCAGCGACAGTGCCACGCCACCGCCGCGCTTGGACAGCTGCAGGGCGGAGTTGATCCCGCGGGCGATGGACTCCATGTTGTCCTCCACGCGCAGGAGGAAGCAGGAGACGAGCTCGCCGCGGGCCGTCTTGCCGGCGTTGAGGAAGGTGGGGGTGGCCGGCTGGAAGCGGCCGGAGATGATCTCGTCCATGAGCCGCATCGCCAGGTGCTCGTCACCGGCCGCCAGGCTGAGGGCGACCATGACCGCCCGGTCCTCGAACCGCTCCAGGTAGTGCTTCCCGTCGAAGGTCTTGAGGGTGTAGGAGGTGTAGTACTTGAAGGCGCCCATGAAGGTGTCGAAGCGGAAGTCCCGGGCAGCGGCCTCGTTCCAGATACGCTCCAGGAACTCGGGGGAGTACCGGTCGAGCACCTCCCGCTCGTAGTAGCCCTCCTCGACGAGGTAGCTCAGTCGCTCCGCGAGGCTGCCGAAGGTGAGGGTGTTCGGCTCGACGTGCGCGGCGAGGTAGGCGTCGACCGCACGCCGGTCCGCCTCGAACTGGATGTTGCCCTCGGCGTCGTAGAGGTTCAGCATCGCGTTGAGCGCGCGGTAGTCCGTATCGGCCGGCGCCAGGTGCGCGGGCGCGGGCGGATTGTCGGTCGTGATGGTCACGGTGAGGCTCTTCCTTCGTGGGTGGTCGTGCTGTCGGTCAGGCCGCGATCAGGTCCGGTTGGCGGCGAGCGGCCCAGAACTCGGCCAGGCCCTCGCGGACGCGCTCCACGTCTCGGGAGGTTCCCAGCAGCTCGAATCGGTACAGGTAGGGGACCTGGAGCTTGGCCGAGATGATGTCGCCGGCGATGCAGTACGCCTCGCCGAAGTTGGTGTTCCCCGCCGCGATGACTCCGCGGCACAGGGACCGGTTGTGCTCGTCGTTGAGGAAGGCGATGACCTGCTTGGGCACCGCGCCCGTCCCCTTGCCAAAGCCGTAGGTGGGCACCACGAGCACGTACTCCTCGTCCGCGACGAGCGGCTCCTCGGTGCGCCGCAACGGGATTCGGTCCGCAGGCAGGCCCAGTCGCTGGACGAAGCGGTGGGTGTTCTCCGAGACGGAGGAGAAGTAGACGAGCTTGGGCATCGGTCAGGCAGCCACCGCTGCGGGCTGGGTTGCTGCGGACGCACGGCGCGTGTCGATCGCCGTGACCGTGGCGCCGGCGGCGGCCTTGGTGGCCAGCGCCTTGATCTTGTCCGGCCGGAAGCCGGACCAGTGGTCGCCGTCAGCGAGGACGACGGGAGCCTGCTGGTACCCGAGCGACCGCGCCTGCTCCAACGCCTCGGCGTCCTTGGACAGGTCGACGACCTCGTACTCCAGTCCGTGCTTGTCCAGCATGCGGTACGTCGCGTCGCACTGGGGGCAGTGCGGCTTGCTCATGACGGTGATGCTCACGGCGGTGATCCAATCTCTGCTGAGGGGTGCGAAAGGCCACCTGGGCAGGTGGCGGGGAGACGTGGTGTGTCCGGTTGCTCTAGCCCGGCACGGAAACTCCTCGCGTGTCGTGTCCCCTCGGCGCGCCCAGCCACAGGCCTCCACGCCACCTCGCCGTCGACGAACACCTCGGCCCGGCCGGTGAGTGAGATTCAGCCGCTGAGCCCGCTGTACGACGTCAGGCCACCGGTCGCGTGGCAGGTGCTCGTGGGGTCGAGCTCGTGCTGCCCGGCCGGTGGCCTGGTCGTCCCATCTGGTCGCTGGGATTGTCGTGGAAGAGCTAGGCGTGGCTCTTGGCCCGCCGCTGCACGCTCGCCGGCTGGGCGCCGGCGAGCGTGCGGATGGTGGGCGAAGCCTTGCTCAGTCCTCGTCCCCCTCGGGCGTCATGACGTCCACGACGACATCGTGCAGGTCGTCGGTCACCCATGCGAGCAGCTCATCCCATGAGAGCTTGCGCGGGTTGCTGCCGCCGGTCAGGTGCCAACGATTGCCACCACGGACCGCGGCCCAGTGGTAGACCATCTGGCCCGGGCGGTGCCGGGCGCTGATGCGGATGACTGCACCGTCATGCTTCGGCTCCAGGAAGGAGACCGTGCGTGCCTGCTCGAGCCGGCGGATCCAGGTTCAGGCCGCCATGAGATTCGGATCACCCAGCGGCTGATCAGGGGTCGGCGGGGCCCGTCGTCCGTCGTGGGTTTGACCACATCCAGGCCGAGGTGAGCCGGCCTCTGTCCGGGCATGGCCGCACGAGACGATGCACCATTCATGCACCGCCCTCGGTGTACTTGGAAGTG
>DATGRS010000085.1:0-3996 GCA_035303365.1 Ornithinicoccus sp. | reverse complement strand
GAAGAAGCAGTTGTCGCCGGTGACCAGGTCGTCGGTGGACAGCACCGCGTCCAGGTCGTGACCGGCGTCGATCGCCTTCTGGCGCTCATCATCGTCGCGGGGCCAGAGCTTGCCCTGGATGACGCCGCCGAGGGCCTTGACCGCACACGCGGTGATGATGCCCTCCGGAGTGCCACCGATGCCGAGCAGGATGTCGACGGCAGCCTCCTCGCGGGCCGCGGCGATGCCGCCGGCGACGTCGCCGTCGGTGATGAAGCGCAGCCGGGCACCCGCCTGGCGGACCTCCTGGGCGAGGGCGTCGTGGCGCGGCCGGTCGAGCATGACCACCGTGACGTCCTCGATGCCGCGGCGCTTGGCCTTGGCGACCCGGCGGAGGTTCTCCTTGACCGGCAGCCGGATGTCGACCACCTCGGCTGCCTCGGGCCCCGTGACCAGCTTGTCCATGTAGAACACAGCGCTGGGGTCATACATGGTGCCGGCCTCGGAGACGGCCATCACGGCGATGGCGTTGTCCATCCCCTTGGCGGTCAGCGTCGTGCCGTCGATCGGGTCGACCGCCACGTCGACCTTGGGGCCGGTGCCGTCGCCGACCTTCTCGCCGTTGAACAGCATCGGCGCCTCGTCCTTCTCGCCCTCGCCGATCACGACGATGCCGTCCATCGCCACGCCGGAGATGACCTTGCGCATCGCCGCCACAGCTGCCCCGTCGGCACCGTTCTTGTCACCCATCCCCACCCAGCGCGCACCGGCGAGCGCCGCAGCCTCGGTGACGCGCACCAGCTCCAGCGCCAGGTTGCGGTCGGGCAGGACGGACTCGTGTGACGTGCTGCGGGCATCGTGGGTGGGCATTCTGGCTCCTTGCTGGCGTGGCGACCTTGCTGGCTCGACCCTACCGCCCGGCGGGGGATGGGACGATGGGAGCGTGGACAGCCCCAACGACACCCAGCAGAACGCACCCGGAAGCCGCTCGGACGAGCATGCTGCGGCAACTGGTGCATCGGCACCGCCGGAGAACAAGACGTTGGCGCGACTGCGCAGCTACTCGGTGATGAACATGGTGCTGTCGATGCTCGCCGTCCTCGCGCTCGCCTTCGCGTGGTGGGCGCTGGTGCCCAACCCGGAGGGAGGCCCGGATCGGCGAGAGGTCGAGGTGGCGCCGGTGTCGCGCTACGCCGCCGAGCAGGCCGACTTCCCGGTCTGGACCCCTGAGACAGCACTGGGGGAGGAGTGGACGGTGAACTTCGTGGACTACGCGACCTTCGCCGGTGAGGTGACCTGGCGCATCGGGCTGGTGAGCCCGGTGCAAGAGTATGTCGAGCTCTCCCAGACCGCCGAGGCGACCGACGGCTGGCTCACCGCGCTGACCCGCAAGGCGGGGGAGGAGGTCGGCACCCGGACCATCACCGGACCTGACGGGCCGCAGGAGTGGACGGCATACGAGGGTGAGGAGCGCGCTCTCGTCCTGGACCCGGCGGAGGGCCGTGACGCGACCACCGTGGTCCGGGGGACAGCGGACTGGGGCGAGCTCGAGGGGTTCATCGGCATGCTGGAGCCGGCCAGTGCCGACTGAGTCGCTCTCCGGGTCGTGATGGCGGCAAAACTCACTGGTCCAGGGTCCCCGGGTGCAGCACACTGATGCGGTGAACCGACACACCCCGCCCGCGACGGATCCCCGCCTGATCGACCTGACGCCGGAGGACCTCCCGCGCATCAAGGAGCTGGAGGACACCGTCTGGTTCGAGGTGCTTCCCGGTGGGACTCCCGAGGACCTCCGCGACGACCTCGACTTCCGCCACGCGCGCGCGCTCGAGCGCGCCGGCGAGGCCCGGCCGGGGGAGCCGGTGACGGAACGGCCGCCTCTGGTCGGCATCTACAGCGCCTATGACATGGTCGTGACCGCTCCGGCCGCCGACGGCGCCCTCGCCCGCCTGCCGATGGACGGCCTCACGTGGGTGGGGATCCACCCGGACCATCGCCGGCGCGGTCTTCTCACCCGGCTCATGAAGGACCACCTCCACCGGGTCCACGACCGCGGCGAGTGCGCGGTGGCCGGTCTGCACGCGTCCGAGTCCGCCATCTACGGGCGGTTCGGCTACGGCTGCGCCAGCCTGGACATCAAGCTCACCCTCGGCCGCGGCACCGAGCTCAAGGCGCCCACGGCAATCGCCGAGGCCGCCGACGCGGTGCAGACCCACCTGGTCACGGTCCCCACCCAGGAAGGGATGGCGGCCCTGCACGAGGCCCACCTCACCACCGCCTCGGCCACTCTGGGTGCGGTCACGCGCCCGGACGCGCTGGCGGGCGCGTGGTGGCGGGACTTCCCCAAGGCGCGGGGGAGCAAGGAGCCGCGCCGCCTGCTGCTCGCCAGCCGGGACGGCCAGAGCACGGGCTACGCGGTGCTGCGGCGGGAGAGCAAGTGGGAGAACGGGTCACCACAGGGGGAGCTGAACGTCGTCGAGATGGGAGCCGTCGACGACCCTTCGCGACTGGCGCTGCTGCGCCGACTCGTCGACTTCGACCTCACCGCCAAGGTCACCGTGTGGAGCAGTTCCACGGACGACCCGCTGATCTGGTGGGCGGGCGGGCCGCGGTCGGTCGACATCCGTGCGTCCGACTCGCTGTGGCTCCGGCTGGTCGACGTGCCCCGGGCGCTGACCGAGCGTGGGTATGCCGCACCGTGCGACCTGGTCATCGAGGTCACCGACGAGCTGTGCCCGTGGAACGCCGGGCGCTGGCGGTTCACCGTCGATGCGGACGGGCGGGCCACCTGCGTGAGCACCCGGGACTCAGCGGACCTCACGCTTCCTGTCCCGGTACTGGGAGCCGCCTACCTCGGTGGGCGCTCCCTGGTGTCACAGGTCCCGGCGCTCGGCGGGGCGGAGCACACACGGGGCGCCGTGCGCACGCTGTCGCGGGCCATGCGGGCCGACACCGAGCCCTCCGGCGCAGCGGGGTTCTAGTCCCAGAGGGAGGCGCCCGTGCGACATTCGGGCGGCGCAGTTGCGCCCCCCTTCGAAGGGCCGGAGAGCAGTCAGAGGCTCGACGTCGGCAGGTCCAGCGGCAGCCGCGGCGTCTCCGGCCACGGATCGGTCGCGAGGCGCGAGTAGGTCAGCACGTCGACCCGTTCACCGTGGACCAGGAACTTCTCGCGCTCGACACCCTCGAGGATGAACCCCGCCGCGCGGGCGACGCCACCGGAGGCGGGGTTGTTGGCGCGGTGCCCCAGCTCGAGCCGGTGCAGCAGCATGGCCGTGAGGGCATGGTCGGCCAGCGTCACCGCGGCCCGCGACATCCAGCCCTTGCCGCGGTGCTCCCGGTGCATCCAGTACCAGAACCACCCCGTCTCGTTCTCGAGGTCGATCGAGCTGACCACCACCGCTCCGATCATCGAGCCGCCCAGGTCGAGAGCCAGCGCCAGGCGCTCACCGCGGCCCCCCATGAATCCCACCCAGTTCTCCGCCTCCTCGAGGGTGCGGATCGTCCCCTGCCGGCGCATGTCGTCGTCGTCGAAGGCGTCGAGCACGGCCGGAGCGTCCCGCAGCTCGATCGGGCGGAGACGGGGCAGCTCGCCGGCGGCGACCTGCTCCAGCTGGTCGGTCCTAGTCATCGTCCGGGTCGTCAGCGACCTCACCGGAGTCGTCCGCCGTGGCCTTCGTCCCACCCGCGGCACCGTCTGCGCCACCCGGGGTCCGGTCGAGCTGCTCCTGGGCCTGGTTGAGCTTGGCCTCGCAGTGTGCGGCCAACGCCTCGCCACGCTCCCAGAGCGTCATCGACTCCTCGAGAGAGGCCCCGCCTCCCTCGATGCGTGCCACGATTCGGACGAGCTCGTCGCGGGCGTCCTCGTAGGAGAGTTCCTCGACGGCGGGCGCGTCTGCAGTGCTGGCCTCAGGGTCCGTGCTCATCCCTCGACTCTAACGGCGCACGGCGTCACGGACCGTGCCACATGGTCAGCTGCCACTCACCGGTCTGGCCGCGAAGTCGCCCCGGGCGACCGTG
>DATGRS010000084.1:0-16032 GCA_035303365.1 Ornithinicoccus sp. | reverse complement strand
GTGACCAGGGCCTTGGGCCGGTCAGCTCCGAGGCGGGTGCCCCGGCCGGCGGCCACCAGGATGACGCCGACGCGGTGCTGTGGGCTCAGGAGGCCAGGACCTCGTCCAGCGTGGCCTCGGCCTTGTCCTCGTTGGTCTTCTCGGCGAGCGCCAGCTCGGAGACCAGGATCTGCCGCGCCTTGTTGAGCAGACGCTTCTCGCCCGTGGAAAGACCACGGTCCTTGTCGCGGCGCCACAGGTCGCGAACAACCTCGGCCACGCGGATGACGTCACCGGAGGCAAGCTTCTCCAGGTTGGCCTTGTAGCGGCGGGACCAGTTGGTCGGCTCCTCGGTGTGCTCGGCGCGAAGCACCTCGAACACCTTGTCCAGACCTTCCTTGCCGACGACGTCGCGGACACCCACAAGATCGCAGTTCTCTGCGGGTACCTCGATGGTGAGATCGCCTTGGGCTACCTTGAGTTTGAGGTAGATCTTCTCCTCGCCCTTGATGGTGCGCGTCTTCATTTCTTCAATCAGTGCGGCCCCGTGATGTGGGTACACGACCGTCTCGCCGACCTTGAACGTCATCTTCAGTTAGCCCCTTTCGCGGAACTAGAGGATAACACGCGTGGCGCAGATCACGTAATGACAGCATTGATATTTGTGCTGGTCAGCGTCCTGACAAGCGACTTCGCGCGTCCTGCAGGACCTTGGCCGAGGTCACCCGCAGGAAGGTCCGGTGGGGCTCCAGCGCGAGCGCGCGCGGGCCGCTAGAGTGTCCCCCGTGATCTCTCGGAGCGCCGCACCCCACCGTGTCCCCCGTTCGCGCCGCGTGGCCGTCGTTGGCCTCGCCCTCGCCGCGTCGCTGGGGCTGGGAGCCTGCCAGATGACCTCACCGGTGACCACTGACCTCGCGTACGACCCGGCCGACGGTGTCTCCGTCGACGCGGGCGATCTCGCGGTGCGGGACCTGCTCGTGGTCAGCGAGGGAGGTGGAGCTCCCGGAGTCGTGAGCGGCCTCGTCGTCAACAACGGCACGCAGGAGGCACAGGTGACGGTCATCGTCATTGCCGACGGCCAGATGACCCCGCTCAGCCCGACCGTCACGGTCCCGGCCGACGGCGCCGTGCGGCTCGACGGCATAGGAGTCGACGGGTCCGGTCAGGCCGTGTCCATCCCGAGTGTGACGGCCAACCCCGGGGGCACTGTGGAGATCACGGTCCAGAGCGACGGCGGCGTCGCTGGCAGCGGCCTGGCTCCGGTCCTGGCCCCGGACGGCTACTACATCGACCACGTCGCGACCACCTCCGACGTCAGCAACTGATCTCGCGGACGAGCGGCGCAGAGGGTGCTGAGCGCGACCCACTCGCCGCACCGCGCAGCTCGGCGTCCGGGTGTGTCTACTCAGGCATGACCGGCCCGCCCCGGCGAGGGTCGCGGCTCAGCGCTTGGTCTCGGGGACGTCCATCCGCTCCTCGATGTGGAGCTCCTCCTCGGCCCACTCGCCGGTCACGAGGTAGACCACCCGCTGCGCGATCGACACCGCGTGGTCGCCGAACCGCTCGTAGTAGCGGCTCAGCAGCGTAGCGTCGATGGCCGGCTCCACGCCGCCCGTCCAGTCGTCGTCGAGCAGGATCCGGAACACCGCGCGGTGGAGCTCGTCCATCTCGTCATCGGTGACCAGCAGTCGCGGCACGGCCTCGACGTCGTTCTCGCGGATGATGCGGCCCGCCTCGGTGACCAGCTCCTCGGCGACCTCAGCCATCCGGGCGAACGTCGGCTTCAGCTCCTCCGGGAGCACCGGCCGGGGGTACCGGAGCCGGGTCAGCTTGGCGACGTGGCGAGCCAGGTCGCCCATCCGCTCCAGGTCCGAGCTCATCCGCATCGACATGACGAGCCGGCGCAGATCCGTGGCGACCGGCTGCTGCCGGGCCAGGACGTCCACGGCGCGGGTGTCGAGGTCCCGCCGGACGATGTCGATCTGCTCATCAGCCGAGATCACGGCCTCCGCCAGCTCCAGGTCGCTGGTCATCAAGGCGTTGGTCGCCCGGTCCAGCGCCTCCGAGGCCAGTCTCGTCATCTCGACCAGCTGGTCGGAGATGAAACGCAGTTCCTCGGTGAATGCCGTGCGCATGCGGCCGCCTCTCTCCTGGGTCCGGGAATGTTCGGTGCGACCGTGCCAGGCCCACATGAACGGATTCCTGACTCTAGGTTAACGACATAAGGCCAGGTAGGTCGCCCGAGCGCGTCGCATCCCAGGGAGGCCCGGGAGGCAGCGCTCCGGGCCGTGTCGCGGTCGGCGCCGCCTAGGGTATGGAGCATGGACACGTTGACCGCGGGAGCGCTGGGGGTGGTCATCGGACTGTTGCTGGCTGCCCTCGCTCTGTGGCTCGTGCGCGTCAGCGAGCGCCGGCAGCGGCCACCGGTCACCGCTCCCATCCCCGGGCCGCAGGTGCCTGAGGGGGTCGCGGACGTCCTGGCGGTCCTGCGGGACGGAGCAATCGTCATCGACGCGGGCGGCAGCGTGGTCAAGACCAGCGCCGCGGCCGTCGCGCACGGCCTGGTCCGGGGCAACCAGCTCACCCATCCCGAGCTCCGCGACCTCGCGGTCGCCGTGCAACGCGACGGGATCATCCGGGAGGCCGAGCTCGAGCTCGCCCGCGGGCCCCTCGGCCAGGGCCGGATGCTCATGGGAGTCCGCGTGGCACCGATCAGCCGCGACCTGGTGCTCGCCATGGTGGACGACCGCACGAAGGCTCGGCGGGTCGAGGAGGTCCGCCGCGACTTCGTGGTCAACGTGAGCCATGAGCTCAAGACGCCCGTGGGCGGGCTGGCGCTGCTGGCCGAGGCGGTCGAGCACGCCGCCGACGACCCGGCAGCGGTGCAGCGGTTCGCCAACCGGATGAAGGTCGAGTCCTCCCGACTGACGCGGCTGGTCAGCGAGATCGTCGATCTCTCCCGGCTGCAGACCGCGGTCCTTCCCGACCGGCTCGTGCCGGTCGACGTGGCCGCCTGCGCGGAGGAGGCGGTCGAGCACACCCGGGTGGTGGCCGGCCGCCACCGCATCACCGTGACGTCGAGCGCCGCACCAGACCAGGTCATGGTGCACGGCGATGCCGAGCTGGTCATCACGGCCATCCGCAACCTCGTGACCAATGCGATCAACTACTCCGGCGACGGCAGCCACATCGCCGTCGTGACCCGACGCCGCGGCGACCTGGTGGAGGTGTCGGTCACCGATCAGGGTCAGGGCATCTCCCCGGAGGACCAGGAGCGGATCTTCGAGCGGTTCTACCGGGTCGACGCCGCGCGTTCCCGGGCGACAGGCGGCACCGGTCTGGGCCTGTCGATCGTCAAGCACATCTGCGCCAACCTGGGTGGCGACGTGGTCGTGTGGAGCCAGATGGGTCAGGGGTCCACGTTCACGATCAGGCTGCCCGCCATCCAGGCAACCAGCGCACACTCCGCCGAGGAGGCAGCCGTCAGTGGTGAGGCCACCGGCGACGCTCCCCGGGCGACACCGGAGCCGCACCCGACGGTAACCTCAGGCTCAGCATCCGTCCTTCCTACCCAGCCAGCGAGCGACTCGGCAGAGCGCCCGATCGAGGAGTGAGTTCATGACCCGGATCCTGGTGGTCGAGGACGAAGAGTCGTTCTCAGACCCGCTCTCCTACATGTTGCAGAAGGAGGGCTACGACGTTGCCGTCACCGAGACCGGCCCGGACGCCCTCAGCGAGTTCGACCGCAGCGGGGCCGATCTGGTGCTCCTGGACCTCATGCTTCCCGGTCTCTCCGGAGTCGACGTGTGCCGGGCCCTGAGGGCCAAGTCCTCGGTGCCCGTGATCATGCTGACCGCCAAGGACAGCGAGGTGGACAAGGTCGTCGGCCTGGAGATCGGCGCCGACGACTACGTCACCAAGCCGTACTCGGGTCGCGAGCTGCTGGCCCGCATCAAGGCCGTGCTGCGCAGGCAGGCAGAGCCCGAGGAGCTGGTCCCGTCCACCGTCGAGGCCGGACCGGTCCGCATGGACGTGGAACGGCATACCGTCTCGGTGAGTGGCAACCCGGTGTCCCTGCCCCTGAAGGAGTTCGAGTTGCTGGAGATGTTGCTGCGCAACGCCGGGCGGGTGCTGACTCGGGGTCAGCTCATCGACCGAGTGTGGGGCAGCGACTACGTCGGTGACACCAAGACGCTGGACGTCCACGTCAAGCGGTTGCGCGCCAAGATCGAACCCGATCCGGGGCAGCCCCGATACATCGTGACGGTGCGCGGTCTGGGCTACAAGTTCGAGACGCCGTGAGCGCGGCCACGACTCCGGGGAGCAGCTCTCGCCCGCTCGTCCTGGTGGTGATGGACGGTGTCGGCGTCGGGCCGGGCGACGAGTATGACGCCGTCGCCACGGCGCAGACGCCGCACCTGGACCGGCTGCGCGAGGCCGGGGTGTACCGGGAGATTCTGGCCTCAGGCACCCACGTCGGACTGTCCAGCGACAGCGACATGGGCAACTCCGAGGTCGGGCACAACACCATGGGCGCGGGCCGGATCATCGCGCAGGGCGCCAAGCGTGTGGACGACGCTGTGCTGGGCGGCGAGATCTGGGAGGGCGCCTGGCGCGACGCCGTCGCGCAGGCCACCACAGACGGGTCCACGATGCATCTCATCGGGTTGCTCAGCGACGGCAACGTGCACTCCTCGTGGGAGCACCTCCTGCTACTGCTCGACCACGCGAAGTCCGACGGTGTCACGAGCCTGCGCGTGCACACGCTCTTCGACGGACGGGACGTCGAGGACCGCACGGCCGACCGTTACGTCGCGCGGCTCGAGGAGGCGCTGTCCACCCGCACGGAGGGCACCGACCTGGACTGGCGCATCGCCTCCGGAGGCGGCCGCATGGTCACCACCATGGACCGCTACGAGGCCAACTGGGGGGTCGTGGAGGCAGGGTGGCGCGCCCACGTGCAGGGTGCCGCCCGGCCGTTCCACTCGGCCGGCGAGGCGATCACGGTGCTGCGCCAGCAGACCCCTGGCATCAGCGACCAGCTGCTCGAGGCCTTCACGGTCGTGGACGAGGACGGTGAGCCGGTGGGCCCCGTCCGCGACGGGGACGCGGTCATCATCTTCAACTTCCGCGGAGACCGGGCCATCGAGCTGACCCGCGCCTTCGTCGAGGGCGAGGAGTTCACCGGCTTCGACCGTGGCGACCGGCCGGAGGTCTTCTTCGCCGGGATGACGCTCTACGACGGCGACACGAACATGCCTCCGGTCCGCCTGGTGCAGCCCCCCAAGATCGACGACACCGTGAGCGAGCTCATCGCCCGGGCGGGCCTGCACCAGCTCGCCGCCTCCGAGACGCAGAAGTTCGGGCACATGACGTACTTCTGGAACGGCAACCGGTCGGACCCGTTCGACCCGGAGACGGAAACCTATATCGACATCCCGTCGGACCGTATCGAGTTCGACAAGGCTCCCGAGATGAAGGCGGCAGAGACCGCCGACTACGTCATCAAGGCCCTGGAGGAGGGTGGCTACTCGTTCCTGCGCTCCAACCTGGCCGGCGGTGACATGGTGGGTCACACCGGCAACTTCGAGGCGACCGTCCTCGCGGTCGAGGCGGTGGACCGAGCCATCGGCCGGATCGCCGAGGCGGTGGAGGCGGCCGGTGGTTGCCTCGTGGTCACCGCGGATCACGGCAACGCCGAGGACATGGTCGAGCGGGACGAGCAGGGGCAACCACGGATGGGCGAGGACGGCACCCCGTTGTGGAAGACCGCGCACTCGACCAAGCCGGTGCCGCTGTATGTCGTGGACTACTCGGACCAGGAGTGGCTCGCGGCCGACGGGGTGGAGGCGCCCGGGCTGAGCAACCTGGCGGCGACCCTGCTGACCCTGCTGGGGCTGGAGGTTCCTGACAGCTACCGTCCCGCCCTGGTGGTTCCCGCCTAGACGAGTGGGCGAGCCGGACGGTCAGGGCGTCGCGCTGCGGGGCGACTCGCTGTCACCCGGCGCGACGCCTCGCGGTGGCGAGGAACAGCGGGTAGGAGCGCTCCTGCTTCTCGACGTCGTAGGCGTGCCGCAGGTCCACGTTCTCGAAGCCCGCATCGTGCAGCATCGCCGTGAGCTCCTCCAGCTCAAAGCCGTCGTGACCGTCGAAGTTCGGCGAGTCATGGAAGGAGCCGTCCTCAGCGACGAGGTCCGCCAGGGAGACCTGCCCGCCGGGAGGCAGCAGCGCGGCAAACCCGCGGAGCACCGCCGGCACGTCAGGGATGTGGTGCAGCGCCAGCAGACTGACGATGAGGTCGAAGGACTCAGCGGGCACCGGTCCGGTGGCCAGGTCGACGTCCCAGATCCGGGTGCCGTCCGGCAGCACTCCTGAGCTGACCTTCTGGGCCAGTACCTCGCGCATGCCGACGGAAGGGTCGGCGACCGTCAGCGGACCGATGTGCGGGACCAGAGCCTGCCCGAGGAGCGCCGTCCCCGCGCCGTACTCCAGCACACGGGTCGATCCGCTCAGGCCGGTCACTCGTCGGACCAGCTCCGCCACGACACGGGCCCGCTCGACCTTCTCCGGGTCGTCGTCCCACGTGGCGGCCCGTGCGTCGAAGTCGAGCTCATGGCCCTCGTGCCCATCGTGGTCGTGCTCGCCGCGCTGGTCTCCGTGGCGATGATCTCCGTGTGGTTCGTGTTCAGTCACGCGGCCTCTCCTCCTCTGACTCGGTGCCCTCCAGCAGGTGCCGGAACGCCTCGAGGTTATGGGTGGGCTCCCCCCGTGAGACGCGCCAGCGCCACTCGGCACGCATCGAGCTGAGGAAGCCGATGACCAGCAGCTCGTTGAAGGGGTCGTCACAGGCGGTCAGCACCGTGCCCAGGAGATGGTCGACGGTGCCCGGCTCGATCGCGGCGACCGGCAGTCGACCAGTGAGATAGACATCGCCCGAGCCGTCGATGGAGTAGGCCATCCCCGGCATGCGCAGGTTCCTCCGCAGCAGGAAGCGGTAGAACTCCTCATGGTTCTCGTCGGGGTTGCGGATCACGAAGGCCTGCACCGAGACCGCGTCCGAGCCGACGACGAGGGAGCAGACGGTGCGCAGCTTGCGCTCGCCCGGCAGGGTGACCACCAGCTCACCCTCGCGAGCGCCGTCGGCAGGCTCCACCCCCACCTCATTCAGCGCAGACCGGAGCCGCTGCAGCGCCTCCTCGGTCACGGTCACGGCGATACCAGGGTCAGGACGTTATCCGGCATCTGCGGCATCCCGTCCAGACCCTGGGAACGCTCGGCCCGGGCCTGCCGATAGACCTCCTCCAGAAGGTCCACCGTGCGGTCCCAGCTGAAGCCCGCCGCGTGGCGGACGCCCGCCTCGGCCAGGGCCCTGCGCCGGTCATCGTCCCGCAGGAGGCCGCCGATCTCGTCGGCCCAGCGGTCCGCATCGTGTCCGTCGACCAGCACCCCACCATCGCCGACTGCCACGGGCAGGCCACCCACGGCCGCGGCGACCACCGGGGTCCCACTGGCCAGCGCCTCGACGGCGACCAGGCCGAAGGACTCGTTGTAGCTCGGCACGGTGACCAGGTCCGCGGCGCGGTACCAGTCGGCCAGCTCGCGGCGCGCCACCGGCGGCACGAAGCGCACCAGGTCCGTCAGGCCGAGCTGCGCGGCGAGCTCCTGCAACGCCTCGGGCTTCTCCAAGCCCGTCCCGGACGGTCCCCCGAGCACGCCGACCACCAGACGGTCCCGCAGCGCAGGGTCCCGCTCGACCAGCTCGGAGATCGCGAGGAGCAACACGTCCGGAGCCTTCAACGGCTGGATCCGGCCGACGAAGAGCACGACCAGGGCGTCCTCCGGAAGCCCGACCGCGCGACGAGCCGCCGCCTGGTCGCCGGGCCGGAACATCGTCAGGTCGACGCCCGGGGGCACCACGTGGACCTTCTCCGGCTCGGCGTCGTAGAGGCGGACCAGGTCTCCTGCCTCCTCCTCGGTGTTGGCGACCAGCACGCTGGCCGCCTCGACGACCTGCGCCTCGCCGATCTCGCGACCGGGCGGCTCAGCCTTGTCTCCCGCGGCGAGGAGCGCGTTCTTGACGCGCGCCATCGTGTGCATGGTGTGCACCAGCGGCACATTCCAGCGGTCGGCCGCCAGCCAGCCCACCTGGCCGGAGAGCCAGTAGTGGGAGTGCACCACGTCATACCAGTGCTCTGGGCGTCCGGCCGCGGTGCGCATGACACCGGCCGCGAACGCGCACAGCTGGCCGGGCAGGTCGTCCTTGGCCAGGCCCTCGTAGGGGCCGGCGCTCACGTGGTGCACGAGCACCCCGGGACCCATGCGGACCGTCTCCGGGAGGGACCCGTCGGTGGCGCGGGTGAAGATCTCCACCTCGGTGCCCCGGGCGGCCAGCCGGCGCGCGGTCTCGACCACGTATACGTTCAGCCCGCCGGCGTCGCCGGTCCCGGGAGGGTCGAGCGGCGAGGTGTGCACGCTCAGCATGGCCACCCGGCCGATCCGGTCGGTCCCAGTCACGAACTGCCCTCCTGGCGTCAGCGGTCGTCTTCGTTGAGTCTTGCACGACCTCTAGGTTGGTGCCGTGAGTGGTGCGACGAGACCGACGCGGCCGGTCGGCAACGTGACCCGGGGCACCACGAACCCCAATCGGCTCCGGCGTGCCGACCGGTGGCTGGTCCACACCTATGCACCACTGCTCCGCAGGTCCGAGGCTGTGCCGGTAGTGGTCGATCTCGGCTACGGCGCCCACCCAGTGACGACCGTGGAGCTACATGCCCGGCTGTCCACGGTTCGGCCGGACGTTCAGGTTGTCGGGCTCGAGATCGACCCGGACCGGGTGTGGGCGGCCGCGCCCCACGCCGCTCCCCCGGCACTGACCTTCGCGCTCGGCGGCTTCGAGGTGCCGCTGTCCGGCGCCCGCTCACCGCTGGTCATCCGGGCGTTCAACGTCCTGCGGCAGTATGACGAGGCGCACGTGGCGCAGGCATGGTCCCGGATGGTCGGTCGGCTGGCGCCGGGCGGAGCACTCATGGAGGGCACGTGCAACGAGCTGGGCCGGCTGGGGGCGTGGGTGGACATCCGGCGCGGCTCGGACGGGACGCCGGCCCCACGGTCCCTCACCCTGTCCTGGCGGCTGCGCGACGTCGAGCAGCTGTCGGTCGTGGCGGAGCGTCTCCCCAAGGTGCTCATCCATCGCAACGTGCCCGGTGAGCCGGTGCACGAGCTGATGAACACCCTTGATGCAGCGTGGGCGCGGGCGGCCGGCCACGCGGCATACGGAGCACGACAGCGGTTCATTGCCGCGGTGACCGATCTGCGAGCCCAGGGATGGCCCGTTCTCGGCACGCGGCACCGCTGGCGGCTGGGCGAGCTGGAGGTCGCCTGGAACGCGGTGGCGCCAAGAAGCGAAGGAGGCTGACCGGTCTGGTCAGTCCGAGCCGTCGCGCCGGTAGTCGTCCTGAACCCGCGTGATGTCCGCCTCGTCGAAGTCACCAAAGGCCAGCTCGAGAACCCGCGCGGGGCGGTCGCCCGAGTTGCCCATGCGGTGCAGGGTGCCCACCGGCACCCAGACCAGCTCGGCGGGTTGCGCCGACCAGGTCCGGTCCCCGAGAGTGATGTCGACCGGACCGTCCAATACCTGCCACATCTCGTTGCGCTCTGCATGGTGCTGCAGCGAGAGCCGCTGCCCGGGCAGGATGGTCACGGTCTTGACCGTCACCGTCTCGTTGGTCGCGAACTGCTGGAACTCACCCCAGGGTCGTTCCACCACGAAGACGTCGCGCGTGCGGTCGTGGTAGGCGGCGGGCGACGGCTCCGTCGTCTGCGCCTGCGCGGCCTCGGCCAGCTCCTGCGGAGTGGCGACGTGTCGTTGCGTGGTGCGGTCGGTCATCAGGTGGTCTCCCCCGCGGGTGGACGGTGTGGTCGATGAGGTTTCGGGTCATGGGCCGGCCCACGGGTCACGGACACGGGCCGGTGCTTCCGCACATGATGCCACCCGCCGCCCGCACCCCCGCCGGTGCGCCTTGGGAAGCCCGAGGGCAGGGGCGACCCGGAGGACCCAGGGGCAACCGCCTGCTCACCACGGTCCGTAGGGTCCGCGCGCACTGCCGCCGCGGCCATCCCGGCCGCGCATGCGCGCGACGGCGGGTCGGACGTCCGTCAGGTAGACGGCAGCCGCGACGATGGCGATCAGGTTGAACAGACCGAACGGCTGAGTGAGGTGCACCAGCCCGACCGCCGAGGCCACACCCGTGATGGCCAGCCAGAACCCCTTGGTCCGCTTGTCAGCGGCGACGAAGGCGTCCGCTCGGGTGAGCAGTGCGTCGACGAACGCCCACACCTGGATGGCGAGGGCTGCCGCGCCCAGCGCCAGCCCCACCCACTGCTGCACCTCGAAGAACGTCGGCATCGGCCCAGCCTAAGGTTTCGCGGTGACTTCGCCCGCACCAGCCCGGCTGCGCAGCGGACGGCCCGTGGTCTCAGGTGTCGACCAGGACCGTGAAGGGCCCGTCGTTCACCAGCTCCACCTGCATCTGTGCGCCGAACACCCCGGTGGCAACCTCGATCCCACGGGCGCGCAGCGCCTGGACCACTCCCTCGACCAACGGCTCCGCCACGGGCCCCGGGGCGGCGTGCGACCACCCCGGGCGGCGCCCCTTGCGGGTGTCACCGTAGAGCGTGAACTGGCTGACGACGAGCACCGCGGCGGAGGCTGTGTCCGCGACCGAGGTCTCGTCCGGGAGGATGCGCAGCTCCGCGATCTTGCGCGCCATCCGCTCCACGTCGTCCGGGCCGTCATCGTGGGTCGCCGCGACCAGGGCCACCAGGCCGCGACCGATCGCGCCGACCACCTCGCCTCCGACGACGACGCTCGCGCGAGAGACGCGCTGCAGGACGGCACGCACGGGTCAGGCGTCGAAGCCGACGGCAGTGATCGACCCCACTGGCTCCCCGTGCCCGAGCACCGGTGCCGGGTCGAGCACCGACAGGTCCCCTGAGACGCCCATGGCCGTGAGGGCGGCCTGGGCCACGACGCTGCGGGCCCGCTGGCTGCCGTCGGTGATCTTCAGCGCCACCCCACGCCCGTCGGGCAGACCGATGGCATAGACCGCCTCCGCCCCGTCCTTGCCGATCAGCCCGGGCACGGCCTGCACGAGCGCGGTGATGTCGCGGCCCGTGCCGCCGAGAAACTCGGGGTGCGTGCGGATGCTCCGGGCGACTCTGCCCTCCGCGGTGTCGTGCGGGGCACCGGCCAGGCGCCCGAACGCTCTGGCAAGCCCAACCGTGCTGATCGCCATGACGGGGGCACCGCACCCATCGGTCCCGGTCGCCGCAACGCTCTCGCCGGACAGCTCAGCGATGACCTGTGCCATCGCGACCTGGAGCGGGTGCCCGGGATCGCGGTAGCTGGCGGTGTCCCAGTTGTTGACCACACAGGTGGCGAGCATTCCGGCATGCTTGCCCGAGCAGTTCTGGCCGATCGAGCTGGCCGGAAGTCCCTCGGCGACCCAGCGTCTGCGCTCGGGCTCGTGGATCGGCCAGTCCGGGGTGTTCTGCAGTGCATCCTCGGTCAGTCCGACTGACGCAAGGATCCGGCGGACCCCATCGAGGTGGAAGTCCTCGCCGTTGTGGCTCGCGCTCACCAGTGCGAGCAGGTCGTCGGGCAGGTCGAGGCCGTGCCGCACCATGGCAACGGTCTGCATCGGCTTGTTGGAGGACCGGGGGAAGATTGCGGCGCCAACCGGTCCGAGGGAGAGCTCCAGGGCACCGTCTCCGCCGGTGGCTGCCACGATCCCGTGGTGCACGGACTCGAGGAAGCCGGACCGGACCACGTGGGCAACGACCGGTGCCGAGTGCAGTGGAGGGTCAGACGAGAACTGCGGTGGGGTCACGGCGTGAGCCTAGTCCCCACCGCAGTGGTGTCGAAGCCGGTCTACCGGCTACTCAGTCGCGTCAGTCGCCAACCTTGGAAGCGGTCGCCGTGGTCGCGTCAACGGCCTTGTCGGCCGTCTTGGCGGTCTCGGTCACCACGTCCTGGGCCGCGTCCGCCGTCTTGACGGCCGCGTTGCGGGCGGTGGTAACAGTCCGCTTGGCGGTGCTCGCCGTCGTCGGCGCCTTGGCGCTGTCGCTGGTCGTGGACTGGGTCGTGGTCGACTTCGCCGCCGGCTTGCTGGCGGACTTGGTCGTCGTGGACTTCGTCGCGCTCGACTTCGCCGCCGGCTTGCTGGCGGGCTTGGTCGTCGTGGACTTCGTCGTCGTGGACTTGGCCGTCGCCGACTTGGTCGCGGTCGACTTCGCCGCCGGCTTGGTCGCCGTGGCCCTGGTCGCCGGCGCCTTGGGAGCGCTCTTGGTCGCGCTTGCCCTGGTCACCGACTTCTTCGCGGCCGGCTTGGTCGCGGCCTTGCGGGTGGCCGGCTTGCGGGAGACGACGACGTCCTCGCCAGCAACCACGTCGGCCACGACCCCAGCAGCCTGGCGGCGGCTCTGGGTCACGGTCGCCTTGGCCGCGCTGCGGGTGTCGATGACGCCCTTGGACGCGGTGCCCAGGAGCTGACGCCCCTGCTCGACCACGGTGTTGACCTGCTTGGTCAGGTCCTTGGTCGCCTGCTGGTCCTTGACGCGGTCGACCAGGTCGTGGCCACGCTTGGCCAGGTCGCGGTAGCCCTCCTGGACCTTGCCCAGACCCTCGGCCACGTCGTTGACGGCCTTGCCCGGCAGGGCCTCGGCACGCTTGGTGACCTCGGAGGTCTTCTGGGTGACGGTCCCGGTGATCGCCTTCGGCGCCAGCGCCTTGCCGAACTTGCCGGCCCGGTTGACGGTCTCGGTGACGGCCTCACGGGCGCGCTCGACCACCGTGTCGGTCAGCCCGACGGCGGCGTAGAGCGGGGTCGGGTCGGTGGCGGCGCGGGTGGCCTGGACGCGAGCGGCCTCGGACTGCTTGGAGACCTCGCTGGTCATCTCGTCGACGCGCTTGCTGGCCTCGCCGGTCACGGTGCCGACGGCCTTGCGGGCGTCCTTGGTGATGCTCTTGATGGTGGACATTGCTACTCCTTTGTGGGTAGGTGGTCGCGGGTGGTCGTGGCCGGCGCCGGGCTCGGACGGCTGCCGGGGTCGGCTGCGGGACCAGCGGGCTCGTCGGCTCCGTCGCCGACGAATGAGCGGTATACGTCAAGCAGGGCTCGACGCTGACGGTCGTTCAACCGCTCGTCGGCCAGGATCGCGACAGTGACGTCGTAGGGCGTCTCAACGGTTGCTCCCGACGCGCTGTCGTCCAGGATCCCGGCCCGCACATAGAGCTGCTCGGCCGAGATCCGCAGGCCCTTGGCAAGCTGCTGCAGGATCTCGGCGCTCGGCCTGCGCAGCCCCCGCTCGATCTGGCTGAGGTAGGGGTTGCTGATACCGGCCGCCTTGGCTACCTGCCGCACCGACATCTGGGCCGCCTCGCGCTGCTCACGCAGGTAGGCACCCAGGTCGGGGACTGGTAGACGACTCATACCCCTATTATGCTTGCAATTGCAAGCACAATGCAAGCCCAGCTAGCGTTTTTCGGCTGAGACCCTGGTCACACCCGCTAGCGCTGGCGCCGTTCCTTGACCCCAAGCAGCTCCCGCGCCTCAGCCGGCGACATCGGGGGGCGCTGCAGGAGCGTCGCCAGCTCGGCGGCGCGGGCCACGAGCTCGCTGTTGTGCTGCACCTGCTGACCGCGCGCCATCATCAGGTTGTCCTCCATGCCGACGCGCAGGTGGCCTCCCGCGGCCAGGGCCGCCGCGGCGATGGGCAGGTGCGCGCGCCCGATGCCGGTGGCCGACCAGCTGGTGACCTCCTCGGGGAGCAGCTGGAGCCCGGCGGTCAGGGCCTGCACCGTGCCGGGCATGCCACCGGGCACGTTCGTGACGAAGTCGACGTGGACCTTGCCGCCATAGGGAAGCCCGTGCTCCTCCAGCAGGCGGTGCAGCGCGTGCACGTGCCCGAGGTCGAACAGCTCGAACTCCGGCACGACCTCACGCTCCTGGGCCTGGCGATAGAGCTGGCTCATAAAGGGGTAGGGGTTCAGGAAGACGTCATCACCGAAGTTCGTCGTGCCACACGTCAGGCTGCAGGAGTCCGGCTCGGCGTCCAGCACCGTGAGGCGCTGCTCGAGCGGGTCGTGGACCGACCCTCCCGTCGACAGCTGCACCACCAGGTCGGTTGCCTCGCGCAGCGCCTGGACGGTGTCCCGGAGTCGACCGGCGTCCAGTGTCGGGCGGTGTTCGCCGTCCCGGACGTGGACGTGGATCAGACCAGCACCGGCCTCCTGGCAGGACACGGCCGTCTCCACCAGCTCATCGAGTGTGGTCGGGAGCTGCGGGAAGTCGGACTTGGCGGTCTCGGCCCCGGTGGGCGCGACCGTGATCAACGTCGTGGTGGCCATGCCCGCATCCTGCCAGGGGACCGCCCGCCCCCGGCCTCAGGGCTGCACTACCACCGTCTGCGCGGCGCTGGTGGGCCCGGAGGCCAGCACAGCCTGGGGGTCGGTGTTGCGCTTCACCACCCCCAGGGCGATCGGACCATCCTCGAAGTGCCGGACCACGGACGTGAGCCGACCCACGGACTTCTCACCGAGGCGCAGCTCGTCGCCGGGCTCGGGGAGGGTATGGCCCGAGCCGTCGAGGTGCAGGAAGACCAGCCGCCGGGGCGGCCGCCCGAGGTTGTGGACACGGGCAATGGTCTCCTGGCCCCGGTAGCAGCCCTTGTGCAGGTGCACGGCGGTGCGCAGCCAGTCCAGCTCGTGCGCGATGGTCCGGTGATCGGTCTCCGCGCCGACCCGCGGTCGCCAGGCTGCGACCCGCAGCGCCTCGGCCGCCCAGGTCCCGGACAGCGGTCGCTCTCCGACGTATGCCGTGAGCTCAGTGCGCGGGACCAGCACCTCGCGCCACGGGCGGTCTGCGCCCGGGTGGTCGTCGGCGGGGCCGTAGAGCGCGGTGTCACCGACCGGTCCCGGCCAGTGGTCGACCCAGGCCAGCGGCTCCCCGGCTACCGACTCGCGGGCGACCGGCTCCCCCACGACCGCGAAGTCGTCGGTGCGGTCCTCAACCTCCACGCGCAGCATGAAGCGCATCGAGTCGAGCCAGGACCTGGCCGCCGGTGCGGTGTCGCGCTCGGTGACCAGCCACGTCGTCGCACCGTCGTCCACCACCTTGAGCACGTGCTCGATGTGGCCCTTGGGCGAGAGGATGAGTGTCTCGGTGGAGGTGCGCGGCGCCAGGTCGGTCAGCTTCTGGCTAGTCAGGGAGTGCAGCCAGCTGAGCCGGTCCGGACCGCTGACCGTCAGCACGGCCAGGTGGGAGAGATCCACGACCGCCAGGCCCTCGGCAAGCACGCGCTGCTCACGATGCGGGTCGCCGTAGTGTGCGGCCACACCCGCGTCGGCGCCGGAACCCTCGACGGCTCCTGGTCGCTGGAGAAGGGGGCTGGGCGGGCGACCTGGTAGCTCCTCCGCCACCGGGTCACCGGGTGTGCTGGTCACATCGGTCACCTGGCCACCGTAACCCTGCAACCGGGGCACGTAGTATCTGCGTCATGCCAGGGCGCTATGAGGGAGAGCCACCGGGGGCAGCCGAGGACGACGACATCTTCGACGGGGCCGGGGTCGATGAGTATGACGAGGGGCCGGTCGCCAGGCCGCGGCGCCGCCGACGTCGGGGACTGCGCATCGCGATCGTGTCACTGGTGACGGTGGCGCTGCTGGGGGTCGGTGCCGTCGCCGGCTACCTGGCGTTCCTGAACTGGAAGGTCAGCAACAACGTCACGCACGCCGAGCTGCTGCCCGACTCCCCGATCCGCGGTGAGGACAGCGTGGTCACCCCCTCCCCGCCGGAGCGTCCGCCCTCCGCGGGTGACGCCCTCAACATCCTGGTGATCGGCAGCGACAGCCGCGACACCTCCAGCGACCGGGGCCGTTCGGACGTCATGGTGCTCATGCACGTCTCGGACGAGCGGGACCGCATCGACCTCATCCACTTCCCCCGTGACTACTTCGTGGAGATCCCGGGCTCCGAGCGCAAGAACAAGCTCAAC
>DATGRS010000083.1:0-2186 GCA_035303365.1 Ornithinicoccus sp. | reverse complement strand
GCCAGCTTGGCCAGCCGCTCCTGCAGCTTCTCCCGGTCATAGTCGGAGTCACTGTTCTCGATCTCGACCCGGATCTGGTTGACCCGGCCCTGGATCTGCTCCGCGTCACCGGCCCCGTCCACGATGGTGGTCTCGTCCTTGGTGACCACGACCTTGCGGGCCCGGCCCAGCATGTCCAGCCCGACCGAGTCCAGCTTGAGGCCGACCTCCTCGCTGATGACCTGGCCACCGGTCAGGATCGCGATGTCCTGCAGCATGGCCTTACGACGGTCACCGAAGCCCGGCGCCTTGACCGCGACGGACTTGAAGGTGCCCCGGATCTTGTTGACCACCAGGGTGGCCAGGGCCTCGCCCTCCACGTCCTCCGCGATGATCAGCAGCGGCTTGCCGGCCTGCATGACCTTCTCCAGCACCGGCAGCAGGTCCTTGACCGCCGAGATCTTGCTGTTGGCGACCAGGATGTACGGGTCCTCCAGGACCGCTTCCATCCGCTCGGTGTCGGTCACGAAGTACGGCGAGATGTAGCCCTTGTCGAAGCGCATACCCTCGGTGAGCTCCAGCTCCAGCCCGAAGGTGTTGCTCTCCTCGACGGTGATGACGCCTTCCTTGCCGACCTTGTCCATCGCCTCCGCGATGATCTCGCCGACACTCTCGTCACCGGCGGAGATGGACGCCACCGAGGCGATCTGCTCCTTGGTCTCGACGTCCTTGGCCAGCTTCGCCAGCTCCTCGGTCACGCTGGCGACCGCGGCTTCGATACCCCGCTTCAGGGCCATCGGGTTGGCGCCGGCGGCGACGTTGCGCAGCCCTTCCTTGACCAGCGCCTGAGCCAGCACGGTGGCGGTGGTGGTGCCGTCACCAGCCACGTCGTCGGTCTTCTTCGCGACCTCCTTGACCAGCTCGGCACCGATCTTCTCGTACGGCTCCTCGAGCTCGATCTCCTTCGCGATGCTCACACCGTCGTTGGTGATGGTGGGAGCACCCCACTTCTTCTCAAGTACGACGTTGCGACCCTTCGGGCCCAACGTCACCTTGACGGCATCGGCGAGGTGGTTCATGCCCCGCTCAAGGCCGCGGCGCGCCTCCTCGTCGAACGCGATCATCTTGGCCATACGGCGTTGTCCTCCTGGACACTCGCGGCGCCCGGGGTGAGCCCGGTACGCTGCCTGCTTACGCACCTTCGAGCCGGACGCCTGATCCGACTCGCCGGCCGGGCCGGATAGCCCGCGACGACCGGCCCAACCCGCGCGCGGGCTGCACCGACGACGGTGCCCCCGACACGGGCGGGGCCCCACCGCCCCGACCTCTGCTAGCACTCGCCGATGGAGAGTGCCAAGACCTTGTTTAGCACTCTCGGCTGTCGAGTGCAAGCTGATCGGCTGGGCCGGCCCCTCGACCGGGGTGGGCTCCGCCGCCGCAGCAGGCACAACGCTCCGGGAACCGGAGGCGGATGTGGTCAGGCTCCGACCGGCGGCTGCCCCGCCGAATCGGCGCCGGTGTTCCGGCGGAGGGCCTGCACCAGCTGGTCGGTGGTGATCCGCTCCCGCCGGGCCCGCAGCTGGGTGTAGGTCAGCAGCAACCCGACCAGCACTACCGTCAGTATCAACACGTCAGCCAAAGAGTTGACCGCCTCTCCCATTAGACGGACCACGATGGTGGTCGACGTGAAGAGGCGGAGGAAACAACCGACCACACAGGAGCTAACCAATAGGAACAGCGCCAGCAGCCCGAACCGCCCGAGCGCGGCCCCGAACCCGGAGTGCACCAGCGCGAACGAGCGCCCGATCCCGCCTCGGCCCTCGTACATCACGACCAGGCTGAACAACCCACCCGCGACCGCCAGGTACAGGCCCGGCACGATCAGGAGCAGCAGGCCGAGCCCCACGCGGCCAGCCAGATCGTCACCAGCCCCCACGCCAGCATGAGCAGCGCCAATCCACCCCCGATCGCCACCAGCTCTCTGTCCGACCTGGACAGCGGATCCGTCACGACGGAGGCCCTGGCTCCGAGCAGTTCCATGCCGACCGCGCCGACGAACTGCGGCAGGGCGTTAGTCACCAGCAGCAGCAGCGCGACCGTCCGGCCGCTGCGCTGCATGGTCCTGGTGAACCGCTGCCAGAGGGCCCCGAGCCCACCGCGCGGGGACGGCACCAACGCCCCCCACACCGGCTCCTCACCGGCTGGGA
>DATGRS010000082.1:0-3822 GCA_035303365.1 Ornithinicoccus sp. | reverse complement strand
CCCTCCTCCTTGTACCAGTTCAGGATCGAGTCCATCGAGTCGTCCACGGACAGGATGAAGCACGCGCTGACCTGCTGGGGGCTGGCCGTGCCGACGTTGAACCACACCGGGGAGTTGAAGCTGAAGATCTGGTGCACCAGGGCGTAGGTCAGCTCGTGCTCGAAGATCTCGGCGTCCTCGTCGGTCGCGAAGTAGCCGTGCTCCTTGCCGGCCTTCACGTAGGTCAGCACGACCCGGTCGACGAGCTGCTTGAGCCCGGTCTCACGGGCCTCCGTGCCGAGGGCGCCGCGGAAGTACTTGGTGGTGACGATGGTGCTGGCGTTCACCGACCAGAAGTCGGGGAACTCCACGCCGCGCTGCTCAAAGATGGTCTCGCCCGTCTTCCAGTTCTGCTGGACGACATCGCGCTTCTCCCACGTCACCTCGTCGTAGGGGTGCACGCCGGGCGTGGTGTAGATGCGCTCGATCTTCAGACCCTTGTCGGCCCGACGCGCACGAGACCGTGCGGCGCTCGTCTCCGTCATAATCCTGACTCCTCTGGTGTGTGCTGACCTGTCGTTTTCAACGTCTCGTGCTGCTCTTCTAGTCCTGCTCCGGTGGCTCCCAACCACCGTCCCACCGCCCACCGACAGACGCCGGTGACCTGCGGAAACGCCGTGCGTTACGGCATACTCCCCGCCGTGTCCTGCTCGCTCGCCGCCGCGTCCCGCTCGGTGCGCAGCAGCGTGATCGCCCCCTCGAAGTCCTCCAGGCTGTCGAACGCCTGGTAGACGCTCGCGAAACGCAGGTAGGCCACCTCGTCCAGGCACCGCAGCGGCGCCAGGATCGCCAGCCCCACCTCGTGGGCGTCGATCTCGGCCTGGCCCTGGGAGCGGATGGTCTCCTCGACCTGCTGCCCGAGGATCTGCAGCTCGTCCTCGGTGACGGGTCGCCCCTGGCACGCCTTGCGCACCCCCGCCAGCACCTTGTCGCGGCTAAATGGCTCGGTGGCACCGGAGCGCTTGATCACTGCGAGGGTGGCTGTCTCGACGGTGCCGAACCGGCGCCCGCACTCCGGGCACTGACGGCGCCGGCGGATGACGGTGCCGTCCTCCTGGACCCGGCTGTCGACCACCCTGGAGTCCGTATGACGGCAGAAGGGACAGTGCATCGCAGGCCTCCTCGGTGGTCTGGTGGGTCGTGCCTGTGGGTGACTGTGGGGACTTCCTGTGGATGACGTGTGGGTCACGTCACCCGTGCTGTGCACAACATGTGGAGGAACCACAGCGTTGTAACTACTAGATGTAGGGATACTAGGCACGTGCCGACCCAACGCGCAATGGGACTCGCCCGACTGTTTCTGTGACTCGTGTGATCTCGCAGGTCAGGGCGCTGAAATGACACAGAAAGTCGCGTGTCGCGCTCGGCGTGTTGCGTGGGTCACATCCCCACGGGGCGCTTAACGGTCTGTGTCTGACTCGATCCCGGCCCGGAAGCGCTCGTCGTCCGCAACGACCCTCTCGGCCTCGCTCAGCACGGTCTCCAGACTGGCCGCCGGGATCACGACTCCCCCGGCAGAGTCCACGAACACGTAGTCGCCGGGCACGACGGTGACCCCTGCGACCTCGACGGCGACGTTCGCGGCATACGGCATGACGTGGTCCCCACCCCAACGCACGGCCTCCCCGCGACACCAGGTCGCGACGTCCATCGCCGCCAGCTCGGCGAAGTCGCGCAGCTGACCGTCAGCGAGCACCCCGGCCAGCCGGTGACGGGACATGCGGTAGAGCTTGACGCCACCGGCGTGCGACATGTGGGGATAGCCGCCACTGCTCATGACCAGGGCGGCGCCGGCCGGGGCGTCGCGCACCGCGTCGTCGAAGACGCCTCCGAACCCGCGGTGCTTCCCCGGAAGATCGTCGCGCGTCGGCAGGAACTGCATGGTCACCGCCGGCCCGAAGAGCGGCCGCTCCGGGGCCGGGCTCCGCAGCGCCGGCAGGTCAGCCTTGTGCTCGTGGTGGCGCATCATCGCGTCGACCAGCGCCGCGCACCCGACTGCCAGTGCTCGCTCACGCCACGCGTCGAGTTGCTCGGACATCTTGCCTCCCAGGTCTGATGGGTCCGAGTCAACCGGGACAGTCCCGGCTCGCACAAGCCCGCGTCAGGAGGAGGGGCTGCGCGGTCTCGACGACCGGGCTACTTCGCGCCCTACCAGGCGCCGTCACAGATCGACCGCACCGTCGGGGCGTCCGCACAGCTCGCGTTCGACAGCAACCCCTTCGCCCTGGCCGTCTTCGTGCCTTACCTGATCGGCGTGATGCTCTTCCCCCCGGTGATGGCGGTCGCCCTCTGGCGCGCCCGCGTCGTGCCGCTATGGGCGATGCTCGTCGTGATCGGCGGCTCGGCCTCGTTCGCCGTCTTCGCCGGCCCGTGGTGGTCACCGTGGTGTGGGGCGTGGCGCTGCTCGCTGGCTTCTCCCCGCCGTCCGGCTCGCCCTCCGTGGCGCGTCACGAGCGGTGCCGACGGCCGAGCCGGTGGGCGTCACGGGCTGACCGCGGTGCGGGTCACGACTCGTCGGTGACGGTCCTTCTGTCCTTGCGCGCCTTGCGGCGTTTGCCCACGTCGGCGTAGCGGTCGTGCGCATCCTTGACCTCAGTCCGCTTGCCGAAGAGCGCGTCGGCCTCGTCAAAGTGCAGCGGTCCGGTCCGCTCGAGCTCGAAGATGTGCGCCAGGTTCTTCTCGGTCTCCCCGATGTAGGTCGACACCTCGCGACGCAGTTCTGGCCGCACGGACAGCGCGTCATGCGCGACCGTGCCCGTCGCCAGCGACAGTCGCATCACCACGAACTCGGCCGGCTTCAACATCGACATTCCCCACTCGACGACCAGTCGGCCCCCAGCGACGTCCAGATCGGTCATCGTCTGACCATGACCGCAGCGCACGTAGTAGGCCTCCGAGGACTTGGTGCCCTGCAGAGCGCCCTGCCGCCACAGCTCCTGCAGGAAGTTCTCGACCGCGACCCGCACACGCCCCCAGAGCCCGGCATCGTTGGGCTCGAACACGACAGGCCCGAGGCCAGAGCCCACACAGCGGGAGACGTAGTCGAGGAGCCGGCGCATCGGCAGGTACCGGTGCTCCGGTTCCGGCGTGGTGGTGGACGCGACGGTCCTGGCTCCCCACACCAGCAGGCCGCGGCTGCCGAAGTCCCGGAGTGCGTTCACGCCAGCGACGGTCATCGCGTCCCCCACGGACTGGTTCACCTGTTCCGCGAGGGAGTCGACGCCCAGCAGCTGAGCACCGGTGCCTGCGGGCGCCTTCCAGACCCCTCGCTCTCGGTCCGTCCGGGCCAGGACGCCGGCGACCGCTCCGGCCGGCGGGATCCGCTGGCCATGTACGACCACCCACGGGTGGTAGACCGCCACGCGGTCGCGGTGCTCGGTGACCGCCGCAAGGTCGTCCTGCATGGCGATCCAGGGCTCGTCCGGAAGGTCCAACAACAGCACGGCGGAGTATGCCGCGCAGCGCTCCAGCGCCGCCCTCACCTCGTCGCGGTGCTGGACGGTGAGGCCGGGGACGACGAGGATCGTGAAGCCGGTCCCCTCCAGTGCGTGCACGCCGTCGACCAGCGAGTCGGCGTCTGCCCGCACGACGATGGCGTGGGCCCCACCGTTGCCGAAGAACAGGTCGACGGCGTGCCCCAGTGGCCGCGACGCGTCGAGGCTGGGTCCGAACTGGGCGTGGTACTCAGCAGCGCTCGTCAGGTTCACCGGTTGTCCCACCGGACCGGCGTCGCAGGAGCCCACGAAGGCGACGACGGCCGTCGGGAGCGGCTCGATGTGGATG
>DATGRS010000081.1:0-10548 GCA_035303365.1 Ornithinicoccus sp. | reverse complement strand
AGGAGCTCATCCCAGCCATCAGGCATGTCCGTCCTCCTCGCTTCGACCGTGAAGATCTCCGAGGTCCAGCGGCCTCACGCTGAGCGGTCGCGTTCGACCCTATGCGGGTTCACCTCCGGTCGACCGCCTGGGATGCCCTGGAGACCGTTCGCGTGGCACGGTCAGCTCAGCAGCTCACGCACCCGCGGGATGACCTCCGTGCCGTAAAGGCGGATCGCCTCCATGCTGTACCGGTGCGGCATCGGGCCGTTGCTGTACTTGAGGTCGAAGCGGCTCAGCCCGAGCTGGCGCACCGTGGCGGCGATCTTCTGCGCCACGGTCTCCGGAGAGCCGGCGAACACCGCGCCGTGCTCGACCTCGGCCTCGAAGTCCGCCCGAGACGTGGGCGGCCAGCCGCGCTCCGCGCCGATCCGGTCCCGGTTCGCCTTGAAGTGCGGGAACATCAGCTCCCGTGCCTGCTCGTCGGTCTCGGCGACGAAGCCGGGTGAGTGCACGCCGAGCGGCAGCTCGGGCTGCTCCAGCTCGGTGAGCGCACGCCGGTAGAGGTCGGCGTAGGGCACGAACCGGGCCGGTGAGCCACCGATGATCGCGAGCATCATCGGGATGCCGTAGCGCGCCGCCCGCACCACCGACTCCGGTGAGCCGCCCACCCCGATCCATGTCCGCAGCGTCCCGGCCTCCGGCCGCGGGTAGACGTGGGCGTTCTTGAGCGGGCCGCGGACGGTGCCCTCCCAGCTCACCGGGCCGTCGGAGCGCAGGAGGAGCGCGAAGAGGTCGAGCTTCTCGGCGAACAGGCGGTTGTAGTCGGCGAGGTCGAGCCCGTACAGCGGGAAGGACTCGGTGAACGAGCCGCGCCCGAGGGTGACCTCCGCCCGGCCGTCGGACACGCCGTCGAGGGTGGCCATCTTCTCGTACACGCGCACCGGGTCGTCCGAGCTGAGCACCGTCACGGCCGTGCCGAGCAGGATGCGCTTCGTCCGCGAGGCGATCGCGCCCAAGACGATCTCCGGTGCGGAGATGGCGTAGTCGTCGCGGTGGTGCTCGCCCAGGCCGATGGCGTCGACACCGACCTCGTCGGCGAGCTCGCCCTGCTCGACCACCTCGCGGAGCACCTGGCCGAAACTGCGCGGCCGCCCCTCCTCGTCGACCGTCATGTCGCCGAACGTGTCGAGGCCCAGCTGGACCTCGTGCGGGGGAAGGACGGGCTGGAGCTCGGTGAGGTCGGCCATGGAGGCAACGGTAGGCGATCGGCTACAGCCTGCGCTCCCTCACGTAGCCGACGGCGACACTCCCGACGGGACCGCCCGGGCCCCGCAGGACTCAGTCACGCGAGTCTCCGGCTTCAAGCACTCTCGTCGCAATGCCGTCGGGATCCGCCATGACGTCGCACTCCCAGACCCGGATGACTGACCAGCCCAGCTCCTTGGCGATCGCAGTCGCGCGTCGGTCACGCTCATGGTTGCGGGCCATCTTCTCGGCCCAACGCTGGGCGTTCGGCCCCGTCCAGGGCTGCTTCCTCCCGTGCTTCGGGCAGCCGTGCCAGAAGCAGCCGTCGACGAAGACGGCGAGCCCTCGTCCCGGCATGACGAGGTCCGGCGTACATCCTCTGGCGAGCTGACGGTGCAGGCGGAACCTAGCGCCCGCGGCGTGCAGTGCACGTCTGAGCGTCAGCTCCGGCTCGGTGTCCTTCTTCTTCCGCCCGGCCAGGTGCCGACCGGTCGGTGTTGAGACCCATCCTTCAGCCACTCGTCCTCACCTAGAACCAACAGTCTGCCCGGCCGCGGGCCGGGCGCTCACATCACGCCCTCGCAAGCCCGAGGACCTTCGTCGTGATCGACCGGAGGGAGGTGATGGGGTTGCGGTCTCCCCTGACCTTCGCTGGGAGGCTGACCGTGAACTGGACCGAGTCCGGCAGCAGGTGGGAGAACTCCGCGAAGTCTGCAGAGCGCGGCACCTTGATGAGGGGGTCGGACATGTCGAAGAGGCGCTCAAACTCGACGGTGAACGGGCGCTGGAGCGCCTTCTGGGCCGCGCCGCCTTCTGTGTCCAGCTCCAGGGTGAGGCCGCCGTACCGCGTGACCCGGTCGCGGAGCTCGTCTGCGCCCTGGGAGTCCAGCCGCCGGCAGATCTGTTCGAGCAGGCCCTCGATGCTCTCCCCGGGTGCACCGTGCCTGAGCCACCTGATCCCGAGCGAGAGCAGGTACAGCGAGGTCTCCTGTGTTCCGTCCACGGCAGCTCCGGGCTCGACCTGGTACCAGCCCTGGATGCGATGGGTGCTGGCGCCCGTGGTCGACGTCTTCACCTCCACCCCGACCGGACCGAGCTGGAAGTCACGCGAGGACGGGCGCCACCCATGCCACGCAGCGACGACATGCTCAGCCGCCGCGGACCTCTCCGCATCGACGAGCGCCGCCAGGAAGGTCAGCTCGCCGGCGAGGCCAGTGAGTATGTGGCCTGCCTGGGTGGCCGGCGTCAGGACCAGGTCGATGACGGGCTCGGCCTTCACGAAGGCATCGAGTGGGCCCTGCGGGTACCCGTGGGTAAGAAGCTCCGTGCAGATGAGTGCCGCGACCGCGTCGATATGGTGGCCGGCCGGTAGCAGGATCCGGTTCGCGGTGAACCGGAGGGCATTGGCACCGGCCCACGTGTCGTACACAAGGCGCTCACGGACGGTGGCCAGCCGGGGTTGCAGCTCCGGGCCGAGCAGGAAGAGCTCGAGCCTGCCATCGGGGTCGCGGGCTGCTGCCAGGCTCCCGGTCGGCTCGAGCGCGACGGCTTCCCGCACGCCCGGGGCTCCGGCCGGCACCGCATTGCCGATCGTGTCGCGAAGTGCTTCGAAACTCGGGGCGGTGCCCGCCTGGTTCACGCTGGCCCCTTCCTTCGCGCAGTCACCGCGGCAATGTGGTCAGGTCCGCCGGAGGGGATGCTCAGGCCAACGGCGATCCGACCTGTGGGGTCGTCGCGGCCGATGAGGTGAAAGAGAAGCAACCCAGGGCTGCCCTCTCTACGCGTGCCGTCCGGGTGGAGGAGAGGGTCCTCTCCCAAGACCTGGTAGTCGAACAGCTCGTCGCTCGTGTACCCCTCCTCGGTCGCGCCTCTCGAGCCCCAAGTGGCCATGAGCGACGTCTCGTCCGTCTCACGGGCCATCGGCCGGATGGCGACTCCAAGAGCGTCGGCGAGCGCGGCCATAGGCCCTTCAGAGACGGGAGGCGCGGAACCGAAGCGCAGCCCCACGCGGAACGTGGGCTGGGCCTGCATCTTCATGTCGAGGTTGAGGAGGGCCCACCGCTGAGGTGGGTCGTCGTCTGTCAACAGGCCGCGGACGTTTCGGTCGAGGCATGCGGACCAGAAGCGGAGGTACGCAGCGATCGTGTAGGGCGACGAGCTGCCCAGGTCGACGCCACCAGCCGGCAGCTGCGGCGCACGGTAGAGCGGGTAGGACGGGTCGTGCTCCGTGATGTCGGCCTGCCGCTGGACCGCCTCCCACCGCTGCTCCTCGTGGCGTAGGGCACCGTGGTCGTGGTAGCGGAGCTGGTCGAGCAGGTCCGCGGTCGCAAGGAGCGAGAGTGGATCCGCGCTGACGAGGCCACGGCGGTCAACAGCAAGGTGGCCACCCTCCCGCGCCTGCTGGAAGAGCTCGGCAACCACCGCGAGGTTGTGGTCGTCGGCGCCGACCGGGTTGAGGTGCTTGGTGAACGGACGGCGTCCCGGCGTAAGGGACTGGCCGCGAAGACCCGAGACCTTCCCGGTCGCCTGGAACGCACGACCTTGCAGCACGGTGAAGTCCGGGAGTGTGCTGCTGTCCCGCTGCATTGCAGCGAGAACCTGTGACCGCAGCGCGTGGTCTGCGTCAGCGTAGTCCGTGAAGAGGTCGAGCTGGTCACGGGAGAGGAAGACCCGACACAGGTCGATGTAGGAGCCCCGGTAGCCGAACCACCGCTGCATCTGCATCTGCGTGTCGGCCAAGGGTGCCCGGCTGGACCGGGTGAAGAGGGTCGTCAGGAGACCCTCCAACGTGAGGCCTCGGGACATGACGTTGCCGGACACGAAGATCGTCGAGTGGTTCGGGGGCGCCTGCCACTCCCCCGCCTCCGTCTGGACCGGGTCGAACACGGGGCGGTCGTCTGCCGCCGGGTCGCTGTTGATGACGGAGATCCGTGTTCCAGGGACCACCTCGTTGATGATGGCCGCTTGGACGGCCCACCACGGTGGGACTGCTCGCGGCGCCGCGGTGCTCGGGTGCTCGAACGTCTCGGTCACCGCCCGGCTCGAGTCCTCGTAAGAGCTCACCCACTCACGCCAGCGGTCCTCGTTGTCTGCCAGGTCGGCGAGGACGCCACCCCCGTCACCATCGGGGCCGTGCCACCAGCCCTCCAGGTAGGCGGCGACGGAGAAGTGCGCCTCCATGTTGGACGACGGGTGGATAAGCATCGACGACGGCGGGGCAACCGCCCGTGCCGCCTCACGGGCGTCGCCGAACGCTCGCGCGCGGGCTGACATCGGGCCTATCCGATCAGGCGACCGGAGGAGGCGCACAGCAGCCGCTACCACGTACGCCCGCACCGCGTCCTTGACGAGGTCAGGGTCGAACCCGAGGTCCTCGTCCTCGACCTCCGACCACTCATCGTCGTCGACGGCCTCGTCGTCGGGTGGGTCGGACACGACGCACAGCGTGTTGGCGAGCTCTCCGTAGTAGATGTCCGATCCCGTGTACCACCCAGGCAGTCCCTCGGGAACGCGGTATGTGAGTGTCCGCTCAGCAACGGTTCCGGTTGGGCCTGGGGTGCGCAGGCTCGCAACGAAGTCACGCGGCGCGAGCGGGTTCTGCGGGTCCTGCAGGAAGTTGGCCTGTGGCGTGGCCGTGTACGCGACGTACGTCGCATACACGTGGTCGCCGGCCGTCGTGCCGGGTGTGCTCCGCGGCTCCCAGAGATCGACGATCCGACGCGGTACCTGCTTGAACGACTCCAGCTCAGGAGAGCTCCACGGCAGACCGTCGTCCGCGACCGACGAGTCGTCGGCCTCGTCGTCGATCACGAGCAGACGCACCGGTACCCCCAGCCGTCTCGCGGCCGGGTACACGACGTTGTGGAGTGTCTGGCCAAGGTGCAGCAGGTGGTCCACCTGCTTCATGGCTACCGCGATGATGGGGCGTCCCTTGTCCAGGGCGCGCTCCGCGGAGGTTTCCGGAAGGCGGTAGACCTCCTGCGGCCCTGGCAGGTCGTGGGCGAGCGTCCGGGGGTTGGGAATGAAGATCCGGCGGCTCAGTGCGCGCGGCGCGGAGTCCAGCTGGGCGAGCACCCGCTCAAGTGTCTGTCGCCACAGCGCTGTCCGCGTCCCTGCCAGCACCACCGCAACGTTGACACCGACGTCGAGGGCGCGGGCCAGCACGCCGATCATCGAAGCGGTCTTCCCGGACTGCACCGCTCCCATGACAGCGCCTGTGCGTACGCGCGAGTGTTCCCAGCCGGGGTCGTCCTCCGGGAGGCACGCACGGTCCGCGATGTAGCGAGAGTCCTCGAGGATCACCTCACGGCTGGTCTCCCCCAGGGAGGTCCGCTCGAGCGCGGCGGCGTAGGAGTCCAGCCACCCCGAACCTTCCTCCACGATCCGGATGGTCTGAGAGCCCTGGCCGATCGCCATGTCCCTCCTCAGGCAACCGACTCGTGCGCCAGGCTCGCGACGATGCGCAGGCCGGAGGAACCGAACCTATCCCGCAGCGTTGCATCAGCCTGGTCGACGTCGACACGCAGGGTATCGAGGAGCTCGTGGACCACCGTCCCGATGAACCGCCACTGCTCCTTCGACTGTGTCTTTGCCGGGCGCCGCCAGTGCTGGGACCGCTCGCTCAGCTCGTCGAGAGAGTCGTCGACCAGGTCGTAGAGGTCTTCACCGTGGACGGCCCAAGCGGCCGCCAGCGCGATGAGCGTCGCGACGAGCTGTAGCTCCTGCCAGCGTCCCTTGCTCTGCGCGTTCTTAAACGCGGGCGCCCAGGCCTCGTCCGGGACGGCAGCGTGGACGTCCACCGCCTTGTCCAGGAGCACCATGAGCTCGGTGACACGGGCCTGAGACCGCAGCGGGTCGCTCGGGACCTCCTGCACCCGCTTGAGCAGGTTGTTGATGTGCGTGGCAGTCGACCGAGACTCGACCTTGTCGTCATCCAGCAGCAGCGCTGCAGCCACCCAGGAGATGGTTTTCGTGCGCTTGTACCCGGCGGCCGCAAACCCGTAGCTCGAGAGGTTGCGGCCCGTGGAGGCGATGTCGTCATACGCATCCATGAGGAACGGGGCCACGTCGGCGACCTCCTGCGTGTCGCCGGCGGTGACAAGCAGCGCCCGCATGAGGTCCAGCTCGTGGAAGGCGGCGTTCCGGATCTCCTCGGCGTTGAGGTGCTTGCCCTGCTTGTTGTAGAGGCTGAACACCTCATGTACCTGTCGAGCGGTGGCCTCCTGGTAGAGGATCACGGGGAGCCGGTAGTCGGAGACCGTCTCGAAGAGTGCCTGGATCTTCCTCCGGGCGCCCGCGACGTCGGTGACGATGTTCCGGATCTCGGAGTAGTACCGGCCGCGCACCTGCGTGAGCTCGCCGCTCAGCGCGGGGACGTTTCCGGTGCGCAGCGGGAACGGGAAGTAGAGCTCCTTCTCCAGGCTCGCCGTCAGCCGGCGCCGCTCGTGCCGGTTCCACAGCTTCTTGAATGCCGGGTAGTCACGCTCGAACAGCATCGGAGCGGTGGGCTCGTCCCACTCCTCCGCCTTCTGCTCGACGGTCGCCAGCGCCGCCGGGTGGGAGGCGGTGAACCTCAGAATCGACGTGAGCCGCTGTTTCCCGTCGACGATCTCGTAGGTCTCCCCCTCTTCGGTGCTCCGCTCCAGGATGATGACCGAAGGTAGCGGGATCCCCCGCAGGATCGACTCCATGAGCTGCTGTGCGTCTCCCGTGGGCCAGACGTCAGCGCGCTGGTACGAGGGGTTGAGGTTGAGCGCACCGTCGATCGCGTACTGCCTGAACTGGGCGATAGGCCAAACGTCGGCGCGCGCCTTGATGGGACCGCTGGTCTCAGCCTCCTCGGTCTCCTCGACGTCGTCCCAGGCGGCACTCCACCTGGCGGAGGCCGTCTGGCGCGTAGAGCCACCCTCGCTCTCGTCGTCGAGGTCCTCGAGGAACGCCTCCCGCAGCTGCACGGCACGTTCCAGCCGCTCCTGGAGCCTGCTGTAGAACTCCTCCTGCGTGGCGCCGGTTGGCACTCCGAGGAAGTCCGCGAGCGCGCGGTCGAAGACGGTGCCCGAGGTCTCATCGAGCTCCCCTGAGAGGTGGAGCCAGCCCTGCACGGCCGAGAGTGCCGAACGCCACGTCCCGTCCTCGATCCTTATCGACTCGGCACTTACCTCGGTCGAGCGAGAGGCGTCGACGCCCTCGGGCATCGGACCCGGTTCGGCCAGCGTCCCGATGTGCTCGGCAATGTTCGCTTCGATCTCAGTAAGGTCGGCTGCCATGTTCTCGTCCTCTGGAGCTTCGTCCCAACGGGGGGCTGGGTTAATTGTCTCAAGATCTCTGACAAGCGACCGAACCGGCCGACGCCCTGACCGGACGTGCCACTGGACCGCTCCGTCGAGCAGTCGGTTAAGGCCCTCCAACGTGATGGTGTCCCCGGTGGAGGAGCACGAGTCGTCCCACTCCACGCCCACCTTCTCCGCGATCAGCCGGCCGCACTCGGTCTTCCCGGACGTCCCAGCGAGGTCAAGGTCGACGAATGCGCCCAGGGCTACCAGCGCTGACTTCTTCTCCTTGCTCCCCGGACCGAGGGGCTCGACAACGCGGTTGCCGAGGTAGTACATCCGCGCGGTCGCCACGGCCTTCGTGGTGGCCCTGCTGTACTCCACCGTCAGCTCGCCTCCTCGGTCACCGCCACGATCCTCTCAGAAGAGGGTCGGCTCGAGCGCCAGGTCGGTCGCGACGTCCACCTCGCCCCGGTCCTCCTGCGCCCGGACCAGCGCGAGTAGGTGGGGAGCCACCTCTCGCAGCCGTTCGGCGTCCCGCTTGATGTGCTCACGCAGAACGTACTTGACGACGCCGACGTTGACGCCGTTCCCCAGCTGCTTGTAACTCTCGCTCGCGGGCTGGGTACCAAAGGTGAACTCAGCGGGCAGACCTTGCAGTGCGGCCGCTTCGGCGACCGACAGGCGCCGGCGCTTCGGACCAAGGATCGGTGTCTGGGTGATCGCCACGAGGGCGGGCAGATGCGTCATCCGCTTCGCCCGGATGCCCGAGGGGCGCAGCTGCATGGCACAGTCCCAGAGCGAGGCTGCGTTCTGGGCCTGCCACTCGAACTTCCGCCTCGACGGTGGGAACGACCGCACGTCATGGACCGCGAGCCACGGGTCGAGCAGGTCCTGGTACTCGGTGTAGAAAGCAGCGTTCCGTTGGAGGAAGTTGGCTTTCCACTGAGGGGTCTGCGGTGGGATCTCCAGGTCCCGCACATGGACCCAGGCATCCACCCAGATGGGGAAACCCGGGAGCCGGACCTCGTCAAGCCGGTCCGGAGGTGCCACCTGCCGCATCCGCGTCACGACGAGCCGCCGGAAGTCCTCCCACGCATCGACCCATCGCACCTCCTCCGCTGTGAGCTCACAGCCGGGGATAGATGTCCGGGGGTCGAGCGGCAGGTCTCGCTCGAGGTCCCACGGCTCGTCACGCAGCATGGCGTTGCGGACAGCAGGCGGAGGGTCCTCGCCCGCCCGCTCCGGCCAGTACGTCGCCGTGATGAAGACCCGCTCACGGATCTGGGGAGCGCCTCCCATCTCCTTCGGAAGCAGGTGGGGTGAGAAGACGGCGGGCTCGGACGAGACGTGGTAGCCGGCCTCCCGCAGCGACCGGATGATGACCTCCCACTCGTGCCGGTGCCGCGGACCGGCAAGGTTGCGCACGTTCTCCAGGACCACGACCGGGGGTCGGCGCTCCTCCAGCACCCGGAGGATGTTCCAGAAGAGCGTGCCGCGTGCCTCGTCCATCCCGCGCTGCGCACCCGACTTCGAGAACGGCTGGCACGGGAACCCCGCGGTTAGGACGTCATGTGGGGCAAATGCCACGCCGTCGTCGTTCGCCAGCTTGGTGATGTCGCCTAGCGGGTTGACGCCATGGTTGAGCAGGTAGACGAGGGCGGCTCGCTCGTCCTTCTCGACGGCGCCCACACATGCTCCTCCCAACTGGTTCAGCGCGACGGCAAAACCACCGATACCGGCGAACAGGTCGACGTACGTGAACCCGGTACCGTGCTGTTGGGACATGTGACCTCCTGGTCGGGGAGTCTACGTCGGCGGCAGGGTCGATCCTTCGCTGCCACTCCGTCGGCATCGCCCGGGCCTGCGGCGTCTGCCACTCAACGCGCAGCGCACCCGTGTCTACCAGCGGCCACCGACAAGGGACCACGGCGAGCGGCGGCGCCGGCGGGGCCTTCGTTCAGGACGTGTGCCGGTCAGCCTGGTGCCCGGCTCTGGGATCGTCGACACTGCGCAGCTCCATCGCCCCGCTCGCCCGCAACGCCTGCTCGACCGGGTCGGCGGCGCGTAGCTGCCGGGTCCGCCACCGTCGGATGCGGGGCAGGACGACCAGCGACACGACCACCCCCAGGGCCGATACGACGGCGGTGCGCACCCACGGCGGAGCGCCGGGCCGGGTCGAGTCGACCAGCTCCAGGGCAGCGGGATCGGGCCGCGCCAACCTCGGCATGGGAAGTGTCGGCGCAACCGTGAACGGCACGACGCCGCTCACCTGCTCCCCGTCCTCGGCGCGCAGCCGCCACCGCACCTCGTACGCCCCCGCGGCCGGCTCCGGATCGAGCGCGACAGTGACCTTGCCGCCCTCCTCGACCGCCACGTCACCCGCCCGGTCCGCGCCCTCCGCGTCGACGACGACGACCTCCTCGACGACGTAGCCCTCCGCGAACTCGAGCCGCACCTCCGCCGGCGCCCCGGGGAGGTGCTCACCGGCGGCGGGATCGGACCTCACCAGCACGTCCTCAGCGGCAGCCGCCGGCGCGGCGACCACGGTCGCGACGACGAGCAGCAGGATCGACAGCAGACGCGGCCACCACATGGCCAGCATCATCGCTCACCCTGGGAGCCGTCCGAGGCACCCGCCCAACCGTACGGGAGGCGTCATCGCGCAGGCTCGCGCCTGCCCACCCTCCGCTCCCCGACACCGTCGCCCCCACCGATCTCCTCGGCCATCCGCACCACTCCCCCGGCGGCGGCGACGGAGGCGAGCAGCTCGGCGTCGAGGTCGGCGCTCGTGAGGATGAGGTCGACCTCGTCGACGTCGCACACCCGCGCCGTCCCGTACTTGAGGAACTTCGAGGCGTCGGTGACCGCCACGGAGTACTTCGCCGAGGCCATGATCCGGCGCTTGATCCGGGCGTCGGACGGCGTGGCCGCCGAGATGCCGTCGTGGGCGGAGACCCCGTTGCAGCCGATGAATCCGACGGCGGCGATCACCCGCTCGAGGATGAGCTCGGAGTACGGCCCGCCGAGCGAGTGCTGCTTGGGGTGCACC